>JAGWRX010000078.1 GCA_028876395.1 Acidobacteriota bacterium | reverse complement strand
GAACATGCGCATCCACGAAGAGGATGCTCCGGCAGGGCTGGGACCTGCCGGCGAGATGGCTTGTTCTACGGGCGTGGCTTCCATGCAACTACACTACCTGTATCGCGACAGGCGGGGAAAGAGGTTCGCGAGAAAATATTGGGTGAAAGCGGCAGCAGCAATGCGGATTGCGCGTTTTGCGCACCCCGGAGGAAGCGGCCGCCTGGAGCCAGACCACCGCCTGCGTAACTAAAGGATTACTTTCCATAGCAGGAGTAATATTCTTTCTCTTTCACAATGTCCCCTGTTCTGATTATGATCGTGGCAGTCAATAGTCAGGGGAGTGGGAACCGCGGCGGGCGCCCGGCATGGAGTTGCATCCATGAGCGGTGTTTTGTGAATTTTTGCCGATGGACACGCGAACCTGTTTACTTTAAGCACTTCCATGGTCACCATGACTGCGGTATTTTGTCCTCACACCAATGTGGTATTGGCTCCAGGGGATAGGCGGATAAGAATTGCGTTCACGCGATGTCTTGAAGGTCGTTGGCGCAATTCTTTTGAATGGGCTCCCCAGCGGGTGCATCCCGGCGGGCTCCGGCGCAAATAGAGATTGCCGAGGCTTTGCTTCAGGCTTGCCCCGAAGGGCATAAATCTGAATCTCGCTTCACTCAGACGCAGGAAGAAAAGAGACATCCCCTTATGATCCGGATCGGGCTACTTTCGGAAGACAGCGCATTGCAACCCCTTCTCTCTTCTGCTTTGGGGAAAGAGTTCCGGGTTCAACTGGCGGTGGATGAGGACGACATCACCCAGCTGACGAACGCGGGGGAATTCGATGTACTCATCCTTGACCTGAGCTCGAACAATGGCTCGTTGCAGGAGCGCATCGATAGTTCGCGCCGCATGCTTGCTTCGCAGGTTCCCGCAGTGGTCATGGCCGATGACGGACTTCGCTCGGCGGCTTTGGAACTGGTGCGGCTGGGTGCCTACGGCTACTGCCGGCGGCCGCCTTCCATACGGGAGCTGAAGGCCATGCTTTGCCGGGCCAGCGAAAACTCCGCGCTCAAGCGGCAACTGCAGACTGTCCAACAGCTGGCTGAAGTGGTCACCGGCTG
Organism: Acidobacteriota bacterium; assembly: GCA_028876395.1. Classification (GTDB taxonomy): domain Bacteria; phylum Acidobacteriota; class Terriglobia; order Terriglobales; family Acidobacteriaceae; genus Telmatobacter. Next base: position 38,440 of record JAGWRX010000078.1, on the reverse strand, counting down.
TGACCGCCTGATCGGATCGAGCCCTCAGATTCAGCAGGTTTATCAGCTGGTGCACCGCGTGGCCAACCTGAATGCCTCCGTGCTGGTATGCGGCGAGAGCGGAACCGGCAAGGAACTGATCGCACGCGCCATTCACAACCTGGGGTCGCGCTCGGACCGCCCGTTCGTGGCTGTTTTCTGCGGGGCCATCCCGGAAACGCTGATCGAAGCCGAGTTGTTCGGCCACGAGAAGGGCGCCTTCACAGGCACGGTAGGCGCGCGCGAAGGCTACTTCGAACAGGCGCGCGATGGCACGCTGTTTCTGGACGAAATCGGGGATCTGAGCTTGCATACGCAGGTGAAGCTGTTGCGTGTCCTGCAGCAGATGGAGTTCAGCCGCCTGGGCAGCAACCGCCTTATTCCGCTGCGGGCGCGGCTGATCTTTGCCACGCATCAGGATCTGGCCAAGCTGGTGGAGGAAGGCAAATTCCGCCAGGACCTCTATTACCGGATCAACGTGATGCGAATCACTTCTCCGGCGCTGGCCGATCACCCGGAAGACATTCCCCAGATTGCCATGCACTATCTGGGCCACTATGCGCGCCTGTTCCAGAAGCCGATGGAATCAATCGCGCCGGACGCGATGACCATGCTGTTGAACTACCCGTGGCCGGGCAATGTGCGCGAGCTGGAGAACACGATTCAGAGGGCGATCATTCTCGCTCCCGGAATGACGATCCGGCCCGAGGATCTGCCGCTGAACATGCACGCGGACAAGATCATCGACATCAGCGAATACAACCCCGAGGGGTCCTTTGAGCGCCAGCTTCGCGACTACAAGGTAAAACTGGCCATGGATGCGGTGAGGGACAACAACGGGAACAAGACGCTGGCCGCCCGCAGCCTGGGCATTTCGCGGGCCTATCTGCATCGCCTGATCCGCCTTGCGGAGCCGGACTCCATCTTCGAGCAGAACAACATGGGTTCAGCGTCGGCCTGATGACCGCGAAAGGCGCGGCCATCGCATCGGCCTGACGGGCGCATCCTGAGAGCGCGGCCCCGGAGCAGACGTAGCCGGCCCGGGGCATCACCCCGCCGTATTCAACAGGGTTCAGCTCCCAAAGCTGATACCGAATCACTTCATCCGAACTGGTATATTTCACTCATCATGGCAAGGTGGCTGGTCGTACTCATTACGTTATGCGCCTTTGCACAGACGGTCATGCCGGTTTCAGGGCAGGAAGCCGGCGATTCCGGCGCCAGTCGTGTAAATGCCCCCGCCAGCAGCAGGCCGGCTGCCGCGGTTCCTCGCGCCGCCACTTCGCAGAGCAGCGTGCCCCCTGCGCCGAGTCCCGAGAGCGACGGGGGCTCATCAGGCGCTCAGCCGCCTCAAATCATTGTGAACAGCCCCGCGCCGGCGGCCGCGCCGTGGACCTGGCATGACCGGGCCCTTTGGGGCGCCAATATCGTGCTTGCGGTCCTGGCGTATGTCGGCATCATCCTGGCGCTGCGCCTGATGAAGAACATCGACCATAACACGAGGTCAAGTGTTGAGGCCTCGCAGGCGGCGCTGGAGACCGCCACCGCCGCGCTGGCCCAGACACAGGCTTTTGTGGATGCGGACAGACCCTGGATTGTGGTCACCGTTGAGCCGTTCCTGACAATGGAAAACAGCTTCAAGGTGATGGCGACAAACCGGGGCCGCACTCCCGCCCGGCTGCTGACCACCGAGGACCACGTACGTATCGCGGCCGATGAGACGAGCCTGCCCAAATCGCCGGAGTACGACAGCGCGTCGAAGACCACCCTGACGGAGCCGTTGATTCTGCTTCCGGGCGAATCCGTGGGGATTCGTCCTTTCAGCCGTGACGAGGTGCGATCTCTCTGCAGCTCCGATGAGGAGTTCGAGAGGGTCGAGCTTTGGGAAGATAAGATCTTTCTCTACGGATGTGTGACTTATAAGGATCTGATTTCAGTGCCGGAGAAACAGATTCACCAGACAGACTGGTGCTGCCGTTACATTCACGGAGAAACGAAGAGCGCGCTGGTAATTACAGGACCTCCGGAATATAACAAACATACTTAGTGCCGGACTTTCCCAAAGGGCGAACTCTGCCCGGAAGCGAACTTCCGATAGACTGGCATCCATGAACTACCTACAATCGCTTCCAGGCAGAGCGGCAGGAGATTCGATGCCAGTTGTTGAACTTGTGGGAGTGACCAAGGCCTACGAGACAAAGGTTGCTGTGCGCAACCTGAGCCTTTCCATCGAGGCGGGCCAGATGTTTGGCCTGCTGGGGCCAAATGGAGCGGGCAAAACCAGTTCCATCCGCATGATGATGGGCATCACCATGCCGGATTCCGGCCATGTCAATCTCTTCGAAAAGCCATTCGACCGCGCGAGCCTGAAGCGCGTAGGCTACCTGCCGGAAGAGCGCGGCCTTTACAAGAAGATGAAGGTGCTGGAGCAGCTGGTCTTCTTTGGCGAGCTGCACGGACTCGGGTCCGCAGAGGCGCACAAACGGGCGATCGATTGGACAAAACGCCTGGAGATAGACGACGTGCTGGCCAGGAAGACGGAAGAGCTTTCAAAGGGCATGCAGCAGAAGATTCAATTCATCGGCTCTCTGCTGCACGATCCGGGCCTGATCGTGATGGACGAGCCCTTCAGCGGCCTGGACCCGGTAAACGCCAAGCTTCTGGAGCGCACGCTGCTGGAATTGAAGGACCAGGGCAAGGCCATACTGTTTTCAACCCACCGCATGGACCAGGTGGAGAAGCTGTGCGACTCGATTTGCCTCATCGACAAAGGCGAAGCAGTGCTTTCCGGCAAGATGCGCGAGATCAAGTCGCGCTATGAGCGCAACCACGTGATCGTGGAGTTCGAGGGCAGCCCGAAGTTTCTGGAGAGCGCGGAGATTGCAGAGGCAAAAAACTTCTCAGGCCATGCGGAGATACGAATGAAGCCGCACGGCAACGCGCAAAAGCTACTGCACGAGGCCTCGGCCGTGGCCACCATATACCGCTTTGAGCTGGTTGAGCCCTCGCTTGAAGAGATTTTCATCCAGACCGTGGGAGGCAAGGCCGATGCGTAACACGATGCTGATCGCGCGGCGCGAATATCTGGAGCAGGTGCGCAGCCGCGCCTTCAGGACAACCACGATCGGTCTGCCCGCGGTGTTTGCATTGATTGTGGGCGTGGGTTTTCTTTCGAGCCTCGGACTGGGTTCCAATCGGCATGTGGCCATTGCCGCGACGGACGCGGTGCTGGCCAATCAGATTCGCAACCTGCTGGTGGGCGACAAGGCAGCGAAGGCTCGCGTGGACGTGATTGCGCCGGCAAGCGAAGAGCAGCGAGCCGCGCTGGTGAAGCAGGTGGAGGCGGGTGCGATTGACGGTGTGCTGTGGGTGGAGACGCCGCCGGGCAAGACGCCGACCGCCATCTACACCTCGCAAACCTCGGGCGACTTTATGACGACAGCGCGACTGAATTCGGCGCTGAATCATGCGCTGATGGACGAGAAACTGACCGAGGGCGGCATGAAGAAAGACGCCGCAGAAGCGCTGGTGCGCGGCGTTTCCATCAGCACGTATCAGGCTAGGAAAGATGGCGTGCTGGTGAAGAGCAATCCTGAAGCGTCGCTCTGGAAGGGCTACGTGATGGCCTTTCTGCTGTCGATGACGACCATGATTTACGGCATGAACGTGGCGCGCTCGATCATCCAGGAAAAAACCTCCCGCATCTTTGAAGTGATGCTGGCCATCGCCAAGCCCGGCGACCTGCTGGCAGGCAAGCTGATCGGTGTGGGCGCCGTGGGATTGACACAGATAGCCATATGGCTGGCGGCCGGCGCGGCGATTCTGTTTTCGCCATTCGCGGCGGCATTGATGTCCGGCCAGTATGCCGTCCATATCTCCTGGACAGAGGCGGTGCTGTTTCCCATCTACTTTCTGCTTGGCTATCTGCTCTACAGCTCGCTGTTCGCGGGCCTGGCCGCCACCTGCGAAACCGAGCAGGAGCTGCAGATGTACATGCCCCTGGCCGCTGCGCCCACGTGGCTCAGTTTCGCCCTGATCCTGCTGGTCATCAACGACTCCAACTCTGTCTGGTCCGTCGCGGCATCGTTCTTTCCGCCGACGGCGCCGGTCATCATGTTCCTGCGCATGTCTTCAGAGATTCCCCCGGCGTGGCAGTTTGCCGTGTCGATTGTGCTGATGGTTTTGAGCATCTGGGGTGTGTTGTGGTTCTCAACGCGGCTCTACCGCGTCGGCATCCTGATGTATGGCAAGCGCGCGACTCTGCCCGAGCTGCTGCGCTGGCTGCGCTACAGCTAGAATCAGTAAAGTGACCGCCGAAGCCAACCCTGGATTCACGCTGAGCCAGCGTCTTGCGCTGGCTGTGTTTCCGCGCGTGGTGTGGGCGCTGTTGTGGGTCGTGGGTCTGACGTGGCGCTTTGAAGTCATCGCAGAAGAAGGCGTGACGCCGGTGCTGTTCGGCGAGAAACCGGGGCCGGAGATTTACTGCTTCTGGCACCAGTGCGTGCTGCCCTGCACCATCTACTTCCGCCGCTCCCAAGCCGTCATCCTCATCAGCCGCAGCTTCGACGGCGAACTGATTACGCGCATTTTGAAGCTGTTCGGCTTTGGCGCCGTACGCGGGTCCAGTTCGCGCGGGTCGCGCGAAGGGCTGATGGGGCTCAAGAAGATCATCGAGTCGGGACGCACGGCGATCTTTACCGCCGACGGACCGCGCGGGCCGATTTATCGCACCAAGATGGGCCCCATCAAACTGGCGCAGATGACCGGCGCGCCGATTGGCTGCTTTCACCTGGAGCCGGAGCGGGCCTGGACGATGCGCTCGTGGGACCGGTTTCTTGTGCCCAAGCCGTTCACCCGCATCTGCGTGAGCTGGGCGCAGTGGACGCGCGTGCCCACCGATTTGCCGGTTGAGGAGTTCGAGCCCAGGCGCGCGGAGTTGAACGCGGCCATCGAGCGCGCGCGGCTGAGGGCGCTTGCGCACTTTGGAAAGGCTGCCCAATGAGCGGCCTTCGCGTTGCCGACTTTGACTTTGATCTGCCGCCTGAACTGATTGCGCAGCAACCCACGCAGGAACGCGGGCAAAGCCGCATGCTGCTGATGAACCGCTCCACAGGCGTGCTCGCTGACATGCAGTTTGCCCAGTTCCCTTCCCTGCTGCATCCCGGCGATCTGCTGGTGATCAACGACAGCCGCGTGATTCCGGCGCGGCTGTACGCGCGGCGGACGCTGGTGCGCGATCGCCAGGAGCCGACCGGGCAGGTGGAGGTGCTGCTGACCGAGCCGGCCGGCGGCGACACCTGGCGCGCGCTGGTAAGGCCGGGGAAAAAGGTTGGCGTGGGAGAGCGGCTGGTGTTTTCCTCCGCCTCGGGGGCCGTGGAACTGGAAGCTGAAGTGCTGAAGCGCGGCGCGTTTGGCGAGCGCCTGCTGCGTTTTGCGCCGGTGAGGGACTTTTTTGCGGCGCTGGAGCGCATTGGCCATATGCCGCTACCGCCTTACATCCGCCGCGATGACGCCGCAATGGACCGCGAGCGCTATCAGACGGTCTTCTCGCAGGAAAAGGGCTCGGTGGCCGCCCCCACGGCCGGGCTGCACTTTACCCCGCAGATGCTGGATGCGCTGGCAGCCGCGGGAGTTGAGGTGGCGCGCATCACGCTGCACGTGGGCATGGGCACCTTCGCGCCGCTGCGCGTGGAGCGCGTGGAGGAAGTGCAACTGCACCGCGAACGCTACACTCTGCCGCCGGCAACGGCCGAGGCCGTGAATCGCGCCCGGCATGAGGGCCGGCGCGTGGTGGCCGTCGGCACTACCGTGGTGCGCACGCTGGAGCACTGCGCGCTCGCAGAGGGCGCCGAAGCGCTCAAGGCGCATAGCGGAGAGACCGAGATCTTTATCTCCCCCGGCTTTCCCTTTCGTGTCGTGGGCGCCCTGCTGACCAACTTCCACCTGCCGCAATCGAGCCTGCTGATGCTGGTGAGCGCCTTTGCCGGGCGCGAGCGGGTTCTCGCCGCCTACCGTCATGCAGTGGAGAGCGGTTACCGCTTTTTCAGCTACGGCGACTGTATGTTTCTGGCGTAGAAGGCAAGGCCGGCAGGATTCCGATTGCGCGACCGCCACATCTTCCACTCTCATCAAGGCGTGCAACGCGGTGTGCGATTACTCAGGCCGCGCAAAGAACCACTCGACCATCGGGGAGCCTTGGCCTAGAATAGGACGCATCAGAACAACCGGTCCCGGAGATGCTGACGCGCTCAGATGCTAAAGATCCGGACGGAATCAAGAATGGTACTAGCGCGGAGAGCCGGATTCAGGCTCACTACGAAGAGCGCAATGGGAACAGGCAAGCGATGGCGATCTGAAAATGGGGGTCATAGCGCTACCGAAGGCACGTCTTATCTACCACTTTTGTGGGTGTATACGCCGCGCTTCACCGCGTACCGAAGCCCGTAAACAGCCGTGTACACAGGTCCGGTCTCTTCTTCACCTATCGTGTTGAATTATTACAAGCTTGACTTATGGCGATTTGGAGGGACAATTGCTTACATATAGTAGCTACGTGTGTTTCGATGGGAATGACGGGGGAGGTCTGATTTGCATTCGATAGCCTGGTGGCCTACGGTGGTCGTTCTCGCTGTGGCGACCTTTACCGATTTGCGCAGCCGCCGCATTCCCAACTGGCTGGTACTGCCCTTCATGGGTGCCGGGATTGTCGTCTCTGCCTGGCTCCATGGGTGGTCAGGTGTCGGACAAAGCCTTGGTGGTCTTGGACTTGGCCTGCTTCTGTTCGGGATTCTGGCCTGGATGGGCGGCATGGGAATGGGAGACGTGAAGCTGTGCGCGGCCGTGGGAGCCTGGGTTGGACCCAGGCAGCTGCTGTTTGCCTTGGTGCTGACCGGGATTGTGGGCGGGATCATGGCCATCAGCTGGGCCGCTGTCGGCGGGTTTCTGGGAGAACTTTTTGCGGGCACGGGCAATATGGTTCTTGGCTGGGGAAAGCGGGGCTTGCGCGGCAACCCGGAACTGACGCTCGCCAACCCCAAGGCGCGCAAGATGCCTTATGCTCCAGCAATCGCGATCGGAACGCTGATGTCGTTTTTTATGCGCTGAGAAGCAGGACAGATGGAATTTTTCGCAGTTAGACGCAACAGGAACGCAGCTGAATTTGCGAAGTCAAAGCGAATGGCTGGGAGCTCAAATCGGTAATGTCTACCCCATTGCAAGAATCGGACGTCACGAGCGTAGGCGGTCTGTCGGTTGCCGTCATTGGCCCCAACGATCAGGACCGCAGAGGCGTGGCTCATGCTCTGTCCAGCGCTTCGATCAACGCGGTAAGGGAGTTCAACGCTTATCCTGTCCGGGTTTCGGAAATGCAGCGTCTGCTCGAACAGAATTTCGATGTGATCATCATCGATCTCGACTCCGACCAGAAAGTCGCACTGAACCTGGTGGAGCATGTGGCCTCGCAGAGCCAGACAACCGTAATGGTCTACTCCGCCCAGACTGATCCGAGCACCCTGGTGCGCTGCATGCGCGCCGGAGCGCGCGAGTTCCTCTCCCAGCCGATCTCTACGAGCACCCTTTCCGAGGCGCTCTCCCGCGCCGCGACGCGCAAGCCGACGGGGCAGGGCGGCAAGCATGACGGCGGCAAGGTGCTCTTGTTCCTGGGCGGCAAGGGAGGCTCGGGAGTGACCACCGTGGCCTGCAATTTTGCCGTGGCCCTGGCCCAGGGATGCGGCAAGAACACATTGATGATCGACCTTGACCTTCCCCTGGGCGATGCGGCGCTGACCCTCGGGATCACCCCTCAGTTCTCAGTCGTGGACGCGCTGCAGAATGCCAGCCGGATGGACTCGAACTTTCTGTCGAAGATTGTGGTCAAGCATTCGTCGGGATTGTCCATTCTCGCGGCCCCCGGCAAGTTCCCGACTGTCGATGTGAACAGCGACGCCATCGAGAGGCTCGTCCAGACCGCCCGCTCCAATTTCGAGTACGTGGTGATCGATGCGGGATCGAGATTTGACCTGAGTAAGACGTCACTGCTGGACCAGGCGGATGTGGTCTATCTCGTGATGCAGGCGGGCATTCCGGAGCTTCGCAACTCGCACCGCGTTATTTCTGAATATTTCAAGACCGGGGGCACCAATCTCGAGATCGTGCTCAACCGATTCATCCCCCGGTCCGGTGGTGTCGATGAAGAACATATTGCAAAAGCGCTAAACAAGCCGGTGCAGTGGAAGATTCCAAGCGACTATGTGGCGGTGCGGCGGATGCAGAACGAAGCGACTCCCCTGACCCAGGAAGACTCGATGATCTCCAGGGCCATCCAGGAGATGGCCGGGGCTGCGAGCGGCGTGACCATCAAGGCGGAAAAGAAGAAGAAGGGATTCAGCCTTTTCGGCTGATTCCGCGTTTTTTGAATTAAATCCTCTGTATAGGAACGGTGCAACATGGAAAATCTAAATCTGGAAAGTTTTAAATCTGAAGTACACCGGACCCTGATCTCCAAGCTGGATCTTGAGAAGCTTTCGCGTGTCAACTCAAACCAGGCACGCCAGGCAGTATCTAGCATTATTAGTGAAATCATCAGCGACCGCAGGGTGCCGCTGAGCTTTGACGAGCAGGAGAAGATTCAAACCGACCTGCTGGATGAGGTCTTCGGTCTCGGCCCGCTGGAGCCGCTGCTCAAGGATCAGAAGATTTCCGACATCCTGGTCAATGACAAGGACCATGTCTTTATTGAACGCGGCGGCGTTCTGTCGAGGGCGGATGCGACCTTCCGCGATGACCGCCATCTGCTTCAGATTATCGATCGCATCGTTTCGCGCGTGGGCCGCCGGGTTGACGAGTCCTCCCCCATGGTGGACGCGCGCCTGCCCGATGGATCCCGCGTCAACGCGATTATTCCGCCGCTGGCGCTGGATGGACCCTCACTGTCCATCCGCCGCTTCGGAACCGGCCCGCTGGCCGCCAATCAACTGGTGCAGCTGAAGAGCATTTCCGCGGAAATGATGGAGCTGCTCTCTGCAGCCGTGCGCGCGCGGCTGAGCATCCTGATCTCCGGCGGCACGGGCGCCGGCAAAACCACGTTCCTGAACATCCTGTCGCAATACATCCCGCAGAATGAGCGCGTCATCACCATCGAAGACGCGGCCGAACTGCAGCTCGCGCAGGAGAACATTGTGCGGCTGGAGACCCGCCCGCCCAACGTTGAGGGCCAGGGGGCTATCCGGCAGCGGCAACTGCTGATCAACAGCCTTCGTATGCGTCCTGACCGCATCGTCATCGGTGAGGTCCGCGGCGAGGAAGCATTTGACATGCTCCAGGCAATGAACACCGGCCACGAAGGTTCGATGACCACGGTTCACGCAAACACCGCGCGCGATGCCTTGACCAGACTTGAATCCATGGTCGCCATGAGCAACCTGAACCTGCCGGAAAAGACGGTCCGCGCGCAGATTGCCTCCGCGCTCACCATTGTTGTGCAGTGCACCCGCCTCAGCGATGGAACGCGCAAGTGCGTCAGCATCCACGAAATCACGGGCATGGAGGAAAATATCATCTCGATGCAGGAGATATTTACCTTCCAGAAAAAGGGCATTGGACCCAATGGCAAGGTGTTGGGCGTATTCAAGCCCAGCGGCATCCGTCCCAGATTCCTCGATCAGCTCCGCACTTCGGGCATCTTCCTGCCGCCGAGCTTGTTTGAGAGAACAACGGAAGTGAACTGAGCAAGCAAGGGGTTAGTCGCGATGATTCTGATAGTGATCCTCGTTTTTCTGGGAGTGTTTGTGGTGGCTGCCCTGCTGATGGTCGCCACCGGCTCAGACTCCTCGCAGCAGGCCAAGCTGGTGCTTGCCCGGCTCGACTCGGTTCTGGCCACTGAAAAGCCGGAGATGAGCGATCTTCTCGTCGATGTTCGCAAGAACGAGTTGATGAGCTCCATCCCATGGATAGATCGGTACCTGCGAAAGCTTGAGTTGACGCCGCGCCTGCGCCGCCTGCTCTACCAGGCCAACCTCAAGTGGACCGTAGGTGGTTTGGTCCTGATGTGTATGGCGGCCTTCATCTTTCCCGCCTACCTGATTTACTGGCGCACCGGGACTATCGTGTTGGCCCTGGCGATTGGTGCGGGTGCGGGCTTCCTGCCCTTGGGCTACGTCCTGCATAAGCGCTCCAAGCGCATGTCGAAGTTCGAAGAGGGGCTGCCGGAAGCACTGGATCTGATCGTCAGCGCACTCCGCGTGGGCCATAGCCTGAACTCCGCTCTGGGTCTGGTCACGCGGGAATGTCCCGACCCGGTAGGTCCTGAATTTCGAGTTGCTTTCGACGAGCAGAACTATGGCCTGGAGTTGAAGACCGCGCTGGAAAACATGGTCACCCGCGTGCCGGTGCAGGATCTCCGCATTGTGGTCACGGCCATCATGATTCAGAAGGAAAGCGGCGGCAACCTCGCCGAGGTGCTCGAGAAAACCTCCCAGGTAATCCGGGAGCGCTTCAGGCTGAAGCGGCAGATCTTGACCCATACTGCTCAGGGACGGCTGACCGGAGCAATTTTGACGTTGCTGCCAATTGTTCTGGGGTGCGCCTTATACATTCTGAACCCCAAAATGATGAGCTTACTGTGGACGCGGGAGCTGGGCATCAAGCTGCTCTATGCTGCGGGCAGCATGATTGTGGTGGGCGGATTGATCATTCGCAAAATCGTCAACATGGATGTTTGAAGGGGCGTTATGGGCGTTGCAGTTCTTTCCTTTTGTGTCATATTCCTGCTGATTGCAAGCGGCGGTCTCCTGATCTTCTATCGCGAGACCGTTCAAGCTCGTATCTCGGCCGCGATTAATCCCCACCTCAAACAAAAAAGCTTAAAGTCCAAGCTCAAGGATACGCGCGGGATTCTTGGCGATGTGGTCGAGCAATTCGAGCGCGTCATTCCGAGAAGTGACGCCGAGGTCTCGGTCATCCAGAAGCGGTTGATCCTGGCTGGATTTCGCAAGGATGCCGCTGTAAAGATCTTCTACGGGACAAAGGTTATCGCCCCGCTTCTCCTTCTCGGCATCGCCGTGATCACCGGCCTGGCAAGACAAAGCCCGTTTTTCATACTCATCGCCTGCCTGGGTCTTGGATTCCTGATTCCTGATTTCTGGCTTGGAAAACTGATAACCAGACGGCAGGCAAGCGTTCGGCGTGGCCTGCCGGACGTATTGGACATGCTGGTAATCTGCGTCGAGGCGGGTCTCAGTCTGGACCAGGCGACCGCTCGGACCTCAGTAGAGATGCAACAATCGCAGCCGGTTCTCAGCGATGAGCTCGGTGTGGTGGCGCTGGAGCAACGGGCGGGGACGCCTCGGAGCGACGCTTGGAAGCACCTAGCGGATAGGACGGGCGTGGACAACGTACGCAATCTGGTATCCATGCTGGTTCAATCAGAACAGTTCGGAACGAGTATTGCGAAGACTTTGCGAGTTCACTCCGATACGCTTAGAATCAAGCGCGTGCAGGAAATTGAGGAAAAGGCGGCAAAATTGTCGGTCAAGCTGTTGTTCCCGCTTGCGCTGTTCATTTTTCCCTCCCTGTTTCTGGTTGTTCTTGGTCCGGCAGCTATTAGCATGTCGGACTCCTTTAAAACGCTGTTCAATCAATAAAGAAGGGAGAGTCAGATGGACACTACTACGATTGTCCGGGTCGTTGCCGGCGTGCTCTTTGTCATCGTGCTGATCATTTTGATTCAGCGTCGGCGCACTCGGGTCAAGTAACAAGAGTTGCCTTGAAGGACCAGTTGGCGCCGCGTCAGGTTTACGCTGCAGGCGCAATCCGTATTCACTCACGAATTGGGAGACTTGGGAATGGACACTACTACGATTGTCCGGGTCGTTGCCGGCGTGCTCTTTGTTATCGTGCTGATCATTTTGATTCAGCGTCGGCGCACTCGGGTCAAGTAACGGAGATTGAATCGCGGGGCGGGTGGCGGCCGGGCGGTGATCCTTCCGGCGAGTCCGCCCAGCATCCCCGCCAGCCGGGTATTATGCCCTTCTGGCGGCAAGGACATTTATTCCCTTTTTGCCGTCGATGGAGGGTAGTGCCCCGAAAATCCGTCTTTCCAACTGGATAAGTTCCCCCTTTTAGCCTATCCGGCTGGATGAAGTTGCCGCACCATGGCAATTGGCACGCAGGCTCAATGATTGGGTTGGATCATGCAGATTACGTTGACGATAAGTTAGTTGTGACAAGAACAGGATTCTGGCAGCTTCCTGAAGGGTTGCAGGGTATGGAAAGCCATAAATACTGCGTATACAACCAGACGCGCGAAAGCTTCCTCAGCCTGGAGCTCATCGCCGCCGATGTGACGATTGAGAAGCTGAAGCGACTTATCGAGAGCCTTGCGGTCAAGATGGATAGCAGTCTCTGGATCATGCCCTACAGAGGCATGCCGTCAGCGCTGGGACATTTCCCAGTGGATCTGATATATCTGGATGAGAATTACCATGTCATTCAGGAGATCGAGTCTTTCCCGGCCTCTGTGATTGAGACATTTGAAGACGAGGCTGCAAGCGCATTGGTGCTGCCAGCCCATACCATTTTTTCGTCGCAGACTCAGCTTGGGGATCAGTTGGTTATTTGCGCGGCAGAAGAAATGGAGCATCGCCTGGAACGGCTCACGCACTCGTCTGCCACCGAACTCGTTATGTGCCCGGAAGGGAGCGTGTCTTCGATGGAAGTGCATCTCGGAAGCGGTACTTCACGCCAGTCGATCTCACAACAACGCCCGGGCGGCGTACAAACGCTATTTCAGGAGTCAGATGGGATGAATCAATTCGACCCAAACACTGGCAGGCCGAACTCACTGAAACTCTGGCTCAGGAATTGGCTGTCGTCGGATCGGCGCAGAGCCCATCGCAAACCGCTGCCGGGATTGGTTGCCTATTACTGGACGGGCAGCACGCCAAGGGCCTACCAGATTGCGGACATCAGCATCGCCGGGCTTTATCTTCTGACAGAGGACAGATGGTTTCCAGGCACCATGGTTCTTATGACGCTGCAGCGGACGGACAGCCTGGGGAACAATCTTGACGACGCAATCGCCGTGCAGGGAAAGGTTGTTCGTTGGGATAATGAAGGTCTGGGGCTCTCGTTTATTCTGTCAAGGGGTCCGGAAGACAACAACGGCGAAATCATGATGGACCGTGGGACCGACAAGAAGACTCTCGAACGCTTTCTGCGCAGGCTGAACCAGTCCGAAATGGCGTCAAGCATCTTGGCGAGCTAGCCGGATGACGACGTGCAGGCCTGCACTTGAATGCGCGGCTGCCGTGGCGTCGGGCCTGCGCATTTCAGCGGCGCGCATGCTTATTCCTCATCTTCCGGAATGATCAGCAGCACTTCCACTTTCGCCAGTTGTCCATTTTCCTTAGCCGGTCTGAATTGCCATTGCTTGAGTGCATCCAGGATTGGACGCGCCTGAGCGAACCCCGACGGCAAAGCGAAGGCCAGAGATTCAAAGCGGCCGGCAGCATTGACAAAACCGTGGATCATCAGCGCATCGACCTCTGCGTCTGCGGGGTTCAGATTGGGGCGCACGATGTAATACGGCCAGGGCGCCTCCAGCCGATTCGCAGTCCCCGCCGCTGCCGCATCGGCTGAAGACGGCAGCGAATATTGCAGAATCCAGTTCCTCGTCAGACCGACATGGAGGTAAACAGAATAGACAAGCCTTCCCTGCCAAAGTCCGGCCGTCTCCGGATACTGCTCCTGCAAAGTGGAACCTACGACCACGACTCCAAATTGTCCATTCTGGGGCACGGTTATGCGCGTAAAGGTAAGATTGCTGTCCTGACCGCCTTCGCCTTTTGCGGTTGAACCCGAGTTGGATGCAGAGTTCCCGGAGTTTACGCCACGCTGCGAAGCCGCCGTGCCTGCCAAATTCCCGGGATCGCCCTGGGTTTGCCGCGCGCCAGCTTCGGTACCTCTGCTTGAAGGATCACCCTGACCCGCCTGGGATCCATTGCCTGCCCGCCCAGGCGCCAGCGCGCCGGACTGACTGCCGGGCGCGGTTTCATTGATGGGCGGCAGCGCCATTGTTCCCTTCGCCATGGTCAGATCGGAAAGAGAAACGACCGCCGCGGATGTAGGCTGAGCAGAACTCGTCGAAGCTGTCTCCGGAACACGCTTGGTCGGGTCGGGTCCGCGAACGACAACAGGAGAACTGGTGCTCGGCAGCGGCATGGGAAGCGCCGATGTAAAAGAAGTCGACGAGATGGCGATATCAGCGGGAGCCGCCTCACGATTCGGTTGGATGATCGCCGGCCGCACGTCGGCGGTAGTTGCCGGATGCGGAGGAGGCGGAGTAATGACCTGCACCTTCGGCTTGGGCGCGGACCACAACATCAGGGCCGGAAGCGGGATATCCTTCATCACCAGCTTCTTGAGAGGCGCCTCGGGCTGCACAATCGTCTGAATCGCGAGCATGCGATCTGCAAGCTGGCGGCGACTCGATGACGGAGCCGCTGGCTTGCCCAGCGGCGAAGGGGAATGCTTGATGGAACGCAGCCTGGGATACAGACTGCTGTCGCCGGCGGCGCGCTGGTTAACCGGATCCGGCCGGTTGAGGTCCACACGCCGCACAACATACCTATCGGCGGCAGCCCGCATATTGATGCGGGGCGCGAACAGGAAGCCGTAGAGCACTACACCCGCGACTGTGACGTGGAGGACAACTGAAATCACAAAGGCGTACGGCTTCCCGCTCGCTCGCGGCTGCTCCGTAAAAAGCGAAATTGTACGGGAAGACCCCATCACCAGCGCGGATCCCTCTCTATATCAGCTTGTACCTACTTTATATTGATAGTGCCGCGAGCAACACAAAGAAAGATTACCTTTGCTGATGCTCCTGCTACCATCGGATACGGCAGTGATGCGGCAAGTCGTCCGGGCGCAACGCGATGCCTGCACGTGCAGATACCTCGAAACCTTCCCGGGGCCAATCCAACTGTACATGCTCGACAACAATAGAGCGAGTACTACTTTTGTGGGCTAGCGCATCACGTAATAAGGTGTAAAGATTGCATTAGATACTCTGATACCTATGAGTTGCCTGTTCGCTTTTTTTATTGACTTTGGACCCCTAAGGTAATGCTATACTTCAACCGCGTTAATCTAATATTTGTTGGTCAACCAAGGAAATCTTAAACCCGGCGTAAGCATTTCGCCGTTACCCGTTGCTGCAACAAAAGCCAAAGTCCCCGGCCAGCAAAGTGGCCGCACATCTGGTGCAGACAGGATTCTGAATGAACCGAAGACTGCTAATTATCCTCCTCAGCGCTTTTGTAGTTGCCTCCATTAGCGCTTTGCTCGTCTGGCGTGTTGTCGGATCACGCATGGCTGCGGCAAAGTCCGTGCCTACAACGCGCCTGGTTGCTGCCGCCAAAGACATCAAGATCGGAGTCGTGCTGGCTGCAACCGATCTAACAACCCTTCAGATCGTGGGAACGGCGCCCGCGGGCGCAATTCTTGATCCGAAAAACGCGATCGGCCGCGGTGCAATATCCACCATTTATGCTGGTGAGCCGATTCTGGATAGCCGCCTGGCACCCATGGGATCTGGCGGCGGCCTGGCGGCAACGATTCGCCAGGGCATGCGAGCCATAGCGGTCAAGGTTGATCAGGTCGTGGGCGTGGCTGGCTTCGTTCTGCCCGGCATGCGGGTTGACGTCGTGATCTCGGGCATTCCTCCGGACTCGACCAACAACCAAAATACGCAGGCCAGGACTGTACTGCAGAATATTGAAGTCCTCTCGGCCGGCACTGATATTCAGAAAGATGCCGAGGGCAAGCCGCAACAAGTTCAGGTCGTCAACCTGCTCGTGACGCCGGAACAGGCCCAGGTGATGGCCCTGGCCAGTAACCAGACGCGTATTCAGTTGGTCCTCCGCAATCCTCTCGACACCAAGGTCGACCCGGTCCTGGGTACGGCGATGACGAATCTCTTCGAGGACAAGAACGCACCGGCGACTGCAAAGAGGGCGTCCGTAAGGGTGAAACCTCGGCCCAAAGCTCCACCGCCGTTTTCCGTTGTAGTCATCAACGGTTCAAAGCGGACTGAAGAAAAATTTGCATCAACTGGGGGACAACAGTGAAAGCGAAAGCCGGCGTTACCTTAGCCTGTTCCAGTGCATTGACCTTCGTTTTCTGCGCAGCCGTGGCCCTCCATGCTCAGACTCCAGCGCCCACTGCTCAGCCATCTGCTCAGACAGCAAGCCCTACCAGCCAGGACTCCGCCAACGACCTGTCGGTGGCCGTAGGCAAGTCGGTGGTTCTCGACCTTGCCCGCCAGGTAAAACAAGTCGTCGTCGGCCTGGGCGATATCGCGGAGGCAACCGCCGTGAGCCCAACCCAGGTTCTGGTGAATGGAAAGACGCCCGGGGAGACCACTCTGATCCTTTGGGACGTAAGCGGTGGCCGTCAGTTCTTCAACGTCACTGTCAGGCCCAGCACATATGCAACCAACGACCGACTGGCGGGCATCCGGCGCGAGCTGAGAGCAGAACTCCCCGGACAGGAACTCAGGGTCAGTGAAGAGAACGGCAATCTCTTTCTCCGCGGCACGGTGAAAGATTTGAACAGTTCCAACCGCGCAGTGCAGATCGCTTCCACGGGCACGACAGGCAAGGTCGTCAATCTGCTCAACGTCAATGTGCCGGCCCCCGAACGCCAGATCCTGCTCAAGGTGCGCTTTGCCAGCGTGGACCGCAACAAGAGCCTGCAGCTTGGCATGAATCTCTTCAGTACGGGATTTGGAAACACCATAGGCCAGATTTCAACGGGTCAGTACTCCCCTCCCTTTGTGACTGCCGGCACCGGGACAGCTGGCGCTACAGCCACATTGTCAAACGAGTTGAACCTTTTTGCCTTTTATCCGGGTATCAATCTTGGCGCCACGATCCAAGCTCTGGAGCAAAAGGGACTCGTGCAGATACTTGCCGAGCCCAACGTGCTCGCGGAAAACGGCAAACAGGCCAGCTTCCTCGCTGGCGGCGAATATCCCTTTCCGATGGTCCAGGGAGCCGGAGCCGGCGGAGTCGCAGCCGTGACGATTATGTTCCAGCAGTACGGAGTACGCCTGAATTTCATTCCCACGATCACACCGCGCGGAACAATTCGCTTGCAAGTTGCCCCGGAGGTCAGTGCGCTGGACTTCTCTAATGCGGTCGAAATCTCGGGCTTCTTGGAGCCCGCCATCTCCGTTCGCAGGGTGAAGACAGAAGTTGAGCTGGGCGATGGACAGAGCTTTGCCATCGGCGGTCTGCTTGACAATCGCGAAACTGAGACTTTCCAGAAGATTCCCTTCCTCGGTGACATCCCGATTCTCGGCAAGTTCTTCCAGTCAATATCGAAGTCCAGGACCAATTCCGAGCTCATCGTGATTGTGACTCCTGAGATCGTTTCACCCGCGCCGGCCGGCACTCCGATTCCCCTTCCAAAATATCCTTCGCAGTTCCTGCCGCCGAACTCCGACACCCCGATGCATACGCCAGACGCGAAAACGGCTGAATCTACCCCGGCGCCTCAAGCGCCAACCATGCCTGTTGAGCAGTTGATTGAAAGCATGAAGCCAGAGACGCCGTTGTCAAGCAGTGGTGGTGGCAGTACGGGCTACACGACGACTGGCATGTCTGCTGCATCGCCGCAGTAACATCGGCACGTAACTATTCAGCTGTTCTGCAAGGAACCAAGGCCTGAGTCTCAACCATGCGGAGCCCCGCCGACAAAGCGGGGCTCCGGTTTTTGCAGGCATCAATCGCCACTTGCCCATGCCCCTTTTCTATCCCCAGTAGCAATGGCACACTCAAATGACAACGAAGAACGTGAGGGACATAATGGAACTATCAAAGGGACTGCCTGAAGAGGAGATTCAGTTCCGGGTTGTGAACATCAGCCGGAACACCACGCTGGCCACCACCCTGGAGGTCGCTGGCAGCGGCGCCAGGCGCTCAAAGGGCCTGCTCGGCCGCGAAGGACTCGCACCCGGAGAGGGGATGTGGATCGTACCCTGCGAGGCAGTGCATACGTTCTTCATGCGCTTTCCCCTCGACCTCGTCTACCTGGATCGCAAACATCGAGTGAAAAAAGTTTGCAGCAACGTACCGCCGTGGCGCCTCTCGGCCTGTCTCGTTGCACACTCGATCATCGAGCTTCCTGCCGGCACCATCCGCGAGACGCAAACCCAGCCAGGGGACCTGCTGGAATTCTGCCCGGCGCCCTAGAGGACGAACCTGGGTAGCCGGCAACACGAGTCCAGGCCAAACCCCAGTTGCTTTAAGCTCCAGAATCCGCGCGCTCGTAACCGCATGAGACTCCACCTGGCCCTCCGAAGAAAGCGGCTTGCGAGGTCGGCGGCTCTTACTTCTCTACGCGTTGCCCCCGTCTCCACAAAGCAAATGGCTGAGTTCTCAGCACAGCCAGTAACCCAGCACGCATATCGCCGCCGTATTTCAACGAAATCAACATCTTACACTTTTGTGTCATGTATACGTGAACAGGTTTTCCGTGCACCAAGTGTATACGCGCGTTTACACTTCAATTAGACTCATCTCATCTCAACTTATTCATTCTTAAAGAAATATTGCAAAAGCCAGGAATGGCACTATACTTGCTACTAATCGGATACCGCTGCCTGCGGCTCGAACAAATCGAAAAACATAGGAGATAGTGACAAATGAACAATCTGATGCTCAAGATGTATTTCAATCTGAAGAACCTTGTTGAGCGTGAAGAAGGCCAGGATCTGGTCGAGTACGCTCTTGTCGTGGCCATCATCGCTCTGGGCGCAACTGCCGGCATGGGCCTGCTCGCTACCGAAATCAACAACGCCTTCAAGTCCATCAGCGGCGCGCTCTCGACCGCACTGGCGTAGGCCCGAGCTGGCCTAGCCAAGAAGCTAGGCCCAACGCTTGCCGGTACGCGCCAAGCCGACGAAGTTAGGCCGAAGCCGTCGAGGCAATCCTTAACACCCGCATCAGAGTAAACGCTCCGGTTGTGGGTCAGACAGATAAGTTGGTGGCCAGCACGTTGAAGTCATCAACAGAAACGTTACAAAGCGCTGCCCTAACCTAAAGCCAAGCGTAAATGGTATAAAGGTGAGGTCAGAATTATCGTTTCCTCTGGGGGAGACAAGTGGCGCTAACACAGCCCATGAGTCTCCCTCCAAGTTTTGGTACTCCCCGCTACTGTTTGTTAACATACATTGTTCCATCCTTAATAATTGAGCCTTAACCAGTTCGCTCTCTTCAGAAATTTCCAAAGCGTTCCTCGACCTTTTTGTGATATCAGATTGCTATGCTCCAGTCTTCCCCTTCCGAGTCCGGTCTCTCGATTCCGTTAATCGAAGGCAGCCTCACCCTCATTGCCGTGGCGGCTTCATTCGCCTGGCCGCAGCTGGGTGACTGCTGGTTCGCCCGCGCGGAACGCGCACTTGGAAAGCTTGCACGAAGGAAGCGGCTTTCAGTTGCCGTTGTTGGTCTATCTGTCGTGCTGCTTCGTTTGGCGCTGCTGCCCTTGCTGCCGATTCCGCTACCGTTTGTGCCGGACGATTTCAGCTTCCTGCTTGCGGCGGATACTTTCGCACATGGCCGCCTGACGAACCCTACACCTGACATGTGGATTCATTTTGAATCCATCCATATCGATATGATGCCGACGTACATGTCCATGTACTTTCCAGGGCCGGGATTACTGTTTGCAGGCAGCGAGGTGCTGTTCGGTCATCCCTGGTACGGTCTACTGATCGTCAATGCGTTAATGTGCGCAGCCATCTGCTGGATGCTGCAGGCATGGCTGCCTCCAGCCTGGGCTTTTCTTGGCGGCATGCTGGTGGTTCTGCGCATCTCTCTCTTCAGCTATTGGATCAACACTTACACTGGGGGCGGTGCGCTTGCCGCGCTCGGGGGCGCTCTTGTACTGGGCTCGCTGCCACGATTTATGAGGCATGCTCAATTTCGCCATGCCATGTTAATGGCGGCGGGCATCGTCCTTCTGGCTTACACGCGCCCTTACGAGGGAATGCTGCTCTGTCTTCCGGTTGCCGCAGCGCTGATTCACTGGCTTTTCAAGGGGAAACATCGGCCGATTACCGCGATCCTCGTGCGGCGCAACGCGGCCCCGCTGGCACTACTTATCATTGCGGCTGTATGGCTCGGGTACTACGACTACCGCGCCTTCGGCAGTCCGTTCACGCTGCCGTACACAGTAAATCGCGCCACCTACGCCAGAGTCCCCTACTATATTTGGCAGCCCTTGCGGCCCGAGCCAGTATACCATCATCTAGTGATGCGACGATTTTACGATTCAGAAGACTATGATGAACTCGCAGTTTATAAAGATTATCTGACATGGACCGGCACTTTCAAAGAAACGCTTATTAAGATAACTGGCGAGGAGTATTTCTTCGTTGGATTTACGTTGCTTCCTCCACTTTTTTTACTCCGCAGGGTCTGGAGCGACAGACGCATTCGCTTCCTGATCGTTTGTGCCAGCATGGCCGCAGCTAGCATCTTCGTTGGAATCTTTCTTATGCCGCACTACCTGGCGCCCTTTACTGCGGCGTTTTATGCCATCGGATTGCAGTCCATGCGCCATTTGCGGCTTTGGAAATGGCGAGGACAGCCTGTAGGCAAGACATTAGTGAGGACTTGCGTCATGTCGTGCATCGCGCTCTCAGGACTTCGGGCTTACGCAGCTCCGCTGCATATTGATCTTGCAAAGCTACCCTCAGCAATCTGGGTTTTCGAATGGTATGGACCAGATCACTTCGGGACTGGACGCGCAGATGTTGAGCGCAGGCTAGAGCAGCTCCCTGGCGGGCAACTAGCCATTGTTCGGTATTCGGCAAAACACCATCCAGGGTATGACTGGGTTCACAACGCCGCAGATATTAGCAAATCCAAGGTGATCTGGGCCAGAGAGATGGATAACGCCAGCAATAGAGAACTGCTGCAATATTACAAGGATCGACATGCATGGCTCATCGAGCCCGACACACAATCGGCTACGGTGTCTCCGTACCCGCAGCCTGAACAACAGACAGCAGCCTTGCGGTGAACGACTTTTACGACTCAATCACATGGGGCCTAGCATGGCACGTAAGCACCGGGTGAGCATACTCTTGATGCTAGCGAGCATTGGAATATCGATCGCATGGGGTTTAGCACTGCGCCTAGGTGCATCTGGTCAAACGATAGACTTTCAGGGCCTTTATTACGGCACGAAATGTTTAATGCGATATTGCGATCCTTATGATGCGCGAGCATTGGAACATGTTTACGATGCGGGGAAAGGCGCAGGCCCTTCGGTATCAATTAAGGATCGCACGATTGTCACGCTCTTTGTTAATTTACCAACATCCTTTCTCCTGATTGCTCCACTTGCAGTCCTCCCTTGGGGACCCGCACAAGCCCTATGGCTAGCACTTATGGCCGGCAGCCTATTCCTGGCTGCATATTTTATGTGGGAATTCGGGGCAGACTCTTCACCTGGAGTCTCACTTCTTCTCATTTGCCTCGTACTTGCCAACTGCGAAGTGCTCTTCGGTACAGCCAACGCTGCCGGGATAGTCATCAGTTTTTGCATTATTGCTGTCTGGTGTTTCCTCCACGATCAATTCGCGCTTGCTGGCGTTCTGTGCCTTGCCATCAGCCTCGTCATCAAGCCGCATGACACAGGCTTCGTTTGGCTCTACTTCCTTCTGGCGGGCGGTATCCATCGGAAGCGCTCGCTGCAAACGCTCGCTGTGACGGCTGTTCTGGGTTCGGCCGCAATCATCTGGGTCTCACACGTTGCGCCGAACTGGTTGCAGGAAATGCGCTCAAATCTGGCGTCCATCGCGACGCAAGGAGGCCTCAATGCACCCGGAGTTGCATCCTTGACAGGCCGTACGGCCGGAATGGTCATCAGCCTCCAGGCAGCCTTCAGCGTCATACGGGACGATGCGCATTTCTACAATCCGATGAGCTACCTCGTCAGCGGTGCGCTCCTGCTTGCCTGGGCAATCAAGACCCTGCGCACACGGTTCACGCAAGAGGGTGCCTGGCTGGCGCTTGCAGCGGTCTCGGCTCTTTCGCTGCTGCCTGTCTACCATAGGCCCTATGACGCAAAGCTTCTGCTTCTCGCAGTTCCTGCTTGCGCCATGCTCTGGGCCGCGGGTGGCATGAGGCGTTGGATCGCGCTTGGCGTGACTTCCGCAGGAATCATTTCGACGAGCGATATCCCCTTGGCGATTCTAGTCACCGTCACAAAGAATTTGCATTTCTCAACTACCACTTTGACTGGAAAGCTGATGACCATTCTGCTGCTGCGGCCAACCCCACTCATACTGCTGGCCATGGGCTGTTTCTATCTCTGGGTCTATGTCCGTTATGACCCTGACCGTGTCTCCACACTTGAGCACGATAACGCGACAGAGAGGCCGCCTGCGCCTGCAACCACATAATCCTGCGCGCCCGAACCGGCGCTGATAGACTCTGAAGCGTGCCTGAACAAGCCAAGCCGCCGGTATTCTTGCTCGACGCCATGTCGTTCATCTTTCGCGCATATCACGCGATGCAGCGCAGCCGTCCCATGTCCACGCGCTCAGGGCTGCCCACCGCGGCGACTTACGTATTTGTGAATATGATCAGGAAGCTGCGTCAGGACTTTGCGCCGCGCTACTTTGCCGCCGTCTTCGACGTAAGCGGCGAGGTGTTTCGCGACGAGCGGGCACGCTCTATTGGCACCATGCGCAAGTGGAATGGAAAGACGCAGAGCTTTGAAGAGGTGAGCTACGAGGGCTACAAAGCCAATCGCGAAGCCATGCCCGAGGATCTGCGCCGCCAGATTCCCTACATTCGCCGCGCGCTGGAGGCACTGCGCATTCCCATCCTGGAAGCCGAAGGCTTTGAGGCCGATGACGTAATCGGAACACTTGCCCGCAAGGCGGCGGAGCAGAACCACGAGGTCTTCATCGTCTCCGGCGACAAGGACATGATGCAGCTTGTCACCGAGCACATCAAAATTCTCAATCCGCAAAAGGACAACCTGATCCTCGACCCCGCGAAGGTAATGGAAACACTTGGAGTCCCACCTGAGAAGGTGGTGGATGTGATGGCTCTGCGCGGAGACTCCGTGGATAACATCCCCGGCGCACCTGGCATTGGAGACAAAGGCAGCGTGGAGTTGATCCAGCAGTTCGGCAACGTGGAGGCAGTGCTTGACCGAGCCGCCGAAGTCAAACGCAAGAGCTATCGCGAGTCGCTGGAGCAGAATCGCGACATGGTCATGCTGTCGAAGGAATTGGTCACCATCGACAGCCGCGTGCCGCTTGAATTGCATCTCCATGCAATGGAGACTCAGCCACAGGACAACGAGGCCTGCCGCGAGCTTTTCACCGAACTGGAATTTACGTCGATGCTGCGCGACCTTGTGCCCGCCACCGACGCGCCAAAGGTTGAACTGATCGAGAACCCGACGGAAGCACAGACAGTCTTGTTCTGCAAGGCTGCGCGCGCAAGTGGCTTTGCGCTTGCGCTTGATGCGCGTACGCCCGTGCCGCAAGACGGCGAAGACGAGCTACCGCAGACGATGTCGTTGCTAGATGTGGCCGAGGCTGCGGAGAAGAAGGCCAGTTTCACGATTGGGGTATGTGCCGATCCTTCGATCGCGATGCGCCTGCCCCTGACTCCCCAGACGCGCGCGCTGCTGGAAGATGCCGCCGTGCCCAAGCAGGTTCACGACTGGAAGCAGGCGCTGCATGTGCTGGGTGAGGCTAGCGTTAATCTTCGCGGCCCAGTTGACGACACCATGCTGCTCTCCTACGCCTTGAATCCAACCCACGCCACGCAGTCTTTGGCGGACGTGGCTGCGCGTCACGGGCAGGCTGCGCCCACCTCGCTGCCGGCGGCCGCAGCGGCAGTGCGCGCACTGGTTCCAGATCTGTTCCGGGAGGCGCAGAAGGCCGGAGTGGAGCGCGTGTACAGGGAAATCGATCTGCCGCTTGCGCCTGTGCTCTATCGCATGGAGAAGGCCGGCGTGCGCATCGACACAGCCGTTCTTGCGGCACTGTCAAAGCGCTTCGCGCTGGAATTGGAGCGCGTGAGCGAGCGCATCTTCGCGCTCGCAGGACGCCGCTTCAACATCAACTCACCCAAGCAGTTGGGCGAAGTGCTGTTTACTCATATGGGCCTACCCGCGCCGGCGAGGCGAGGCAAGGGCAAAGCCATCTCTACCGCGCAGGATGTATTGGAGCAGCTTGCCGAAAAGCATGAAGTTCCGGGACTCGTGCTTGAGTTCAGACACCTCTCCAAGCTCAAGTCGAACTACATTGATGCGTTGCCTCTGCTGGCCGATGCCGACTCGCGCGTGCATACTACGTTTCAGGCAGCGGCCACGGCGACAGGCAGGCTCTCTTCAGTTAATCCGAATCTGCAGAATATTCCCATCCGCACCGAGCTGGGTCGCGAGATACGTGCAGCCTTCACCGCCGCGCCGGGCACGCGGTTGCTTTCAGCCGATTACTCGCAGATTGAGTTGCGATTGCTGGCGCATTTCAGCGGCGACCCGCTGCTGGTGCGTGCCTACAAGCACAATGAGGATATTCATACACTCACTGCCAGCGAGGTCTTCGGCGTGCCAGCAGAGGCGATGGACAAGGAGACGCGAAACCGCGCCAAAGCGGTGAACTTCGGCATCGTCTACGGCATCTCGGCATTCGGACTCGCCGCACAGTTGGGCATTCCACAGGCCGAGGCGCGCGCCTACATCGAGCGCTACTTTGCGCGTTACCAGGGCGTCAAGGCATTCATTGAGAAGACGCTGGAGACGACCAGACGCGAAGGCAGCGTACGCACGATGTTTGGACGGATGCGCCCCATTCCGGACATGGAGAGCCGCAACCCCAACCAGCGCGGCTTTGCCGAGCGCACGGCAGTCAATACGCCGCTGCAAGGCACCGCCGCCGACCTGATCAAGCTGGCCATGATCTCCCTGGACCGAAAGCTCAGCGAGCGCAAGCTCAAGAGCCGCATGGTTCTCCAGGTCCACGATGAACTGCTCTTCGAAGTACCCGCCGAAGAGACCTCTGAAGTAGAAGCACTGGTCCGCACAGAGATGGAAGGCGTGGTCAAGCTCAACGTTCCGCTTGTTGCCGACCTGGCCTTTGGCCCGAACTGGCGTGATCTTTAGCGGGCTTTCCATCTGTATTCGCAATGGCTGGCAGCCCGCCAGCCACGCTCCATTGCGACTTATCGACCCACCTATACGCCAAGCTCATGCCGTATCGCCTCTGCAATGGCGTCGGCGTGGCGTCGCATCGCTTCTTCGCTTTCAGCTTCGATCATGACGCGGGCCAGCGCTTCGGTGCCACTGTAGCGAATCACCACGCGGCCTGAGTCCTTTAGTTCCTCTTCAGCGGCACGGATGCTGCGTGCTACTTCAGGGATAGAATCCAACGGCTTTTTTTCGCGCACCTTTACATTCACAATGACCTGCGGAAAGACCTTCAGGTCCGCCGTGAGTTCGTCGATGCTCTTGCCGGAGCGCGCAATCAGGTCGAGGACAACAAGCGCGGTCAGCAGTCCGTCGCCCGTTGTGGACAGATGAGGAAAGAGAATGTGGCCCGATTGTTCGCCGCCCAGCGCGGCATTGTGCTGCTGCATCTGTTCGAGCACGTAGCGGTCGCCCACCGGAGCGCGCAACATGCGGATGCCGGAACGCTTGAGCGCGGCTTCGAGGCCCATGTTGGACATGGTTGTGGCAACGACCAGATCGCCTGTAAGGAGGCCACGTGTCTTCAGATCGCGCGCGGCCATCAGCAGGATGGCGTCGCCGTTGATGACGTTCCGGCTCGCTCCCGCCAGCATGCAGCGGTCTGCGTCCCCGTCAAATGTGAGGCCCAGGCTTGCCCCGCGATCTTTGACATCCGCAGCGACATAATCGGGATGGAGAGCGCCGCATCCGTCGTTGATGTTGCGTCCATTGGGCGCGATGTTGAGCAGAGTTACATCGCCGCCCAGACGCCGGAAGATTTCCGGAGCGACAGCCGCAGCCGCGCCGTTGGCGCAGTCGGCTACGATGTGCTGGCCTGCCAGGCTCAATCCCGGCACGCTGTCGATCAGCATCTGAATGTAGTCCGCTTGCAGGGCAGCGTTATCCGCAACCGACGGCAGGCTCGCTGGATCAGGCGCACGAACCGAGGCTGCGTGATGCAGGATTTCGTTTTCGATTTCGAGTTCCACCGCGTCGGGCAGTTTGAACCCGTCGCCGCCGAAGAGCTTGATGCCGTTGTCGCGCCAGGGATTGTGCGAGGCGCTGATGACAACACCGGCGTGGAAGCCATGCGTGCGCGCCAGAAAGGCAACAGCCGGCGTGGGCACAATGCCCGCGCTCTCGATCCGCGCTCCGGCCTGGCGCAGGCCTTCAGCCAGCGTGGCTGCAATCCAGGGGCTCGACTCGCGCGTGTCGCGGCCGAGGATGACTCTTGGCTCGGCGAAGTTCTTGCGCAGCGAGTGCCCCAGAGCCAGCCCGGTGGCAAGGACTGTGGTTGCATCCAGAGGGGCCTCGCCCGCAATGCCACGAATGCCGTCGGTACCGAAGAGTTTGCGTGCGTCCACTGTGCGTATCCTCTCACTTTTTCCGGAGTTTGCCTGAACTCGTCGTTTCCACGCGACTGGTAAAGGCGCCATCGCTCAGGCTCGTCGTGACGCAGTCGCCCGGCGCGATCTGGGCGGTGGAGCGAATGAGTGCGCCGCCTGCACCGTGCACCAGCGCGTACCCGCGATCGAGAACCGCAAGCGGCGACAATGAATACAAAGATGCGTCCAGTGCGCCGAGGCGGGCCGCAGCTGCGCTCAACGAGCGTTCCAGAGCGCGGTCGAGACGCGTACTTCCAGCCGCGAGGCGCTCCCGCGCAAGGCCGAGCCGCTGGCGCGGATCGTGCCTGAGCACAGCCGCGGCAAGCTCCTCCACATCCCTCAAGCAATTGCGCAGTTGGCTGCTCAGGGCTGTCTCGATGCGGAAGCCCAAATCATCCAGCCCCTGGTTCAACCGCTGCAATAGCGCGGTCGCGCGCCACTCCGCACGCTCAACAGCAACGGCCTCAAACTGCTGCCGCGCCTGCAGCAGTTGAAAGCGAGCAGCACGCTCCAGACGGTTTGTACGGTTCTCCACCCGTTCTGCAATTGTGTGTTGTGCTTCGGTAATCAGCTCTGCCGCAGCGGACGGCGTGGGCGCGCGCAAATCAGCCACAAAGTCGGCAATCGTAAAATCTGTCTCGTGCCCGATGGCTGAGACCACAGGCAGCCGTGACGCGGCAATGGCGCGCGCCACGCGTTCGCTGTTGAATGCAGCCAGATCTTCGAGCGATCCGCCGCCGCGGGCCAGTACGATGATGTCCACCATACCCGATGCATTCAGGTCGGCCAGAGCCGCCTCGATCTCCGCCTGAGCAGCGTCACCTTGCACGGAGACGGGGAAAAGCAGCACGTTCAGGCCGGAGTGACGGCGGCTGACGATATGCAGAAAGTCGCGGATGACCGCGCCGGTGGGCGAGGTGACAATGCCCACAGTGCGCGGAAAGGCGGGCAGGGGCTGCTTGCGATCTGACTCAAAAAGGCCCTCGGTCCTGAGCCGCTCTTTCAACTGCTCAAAAGCGAGTTGAAGCGAGCCGGCGCCGACAGGCTCCATGGTTTCCGCCACCAGTTGCAGCTGGCCGCGCTGCGCATAGACGCTGACGCGGCCGCGCACCAGTACGTGCAGCCCATCCTCGGGGCGGAAGCGAAGCAGCAAAGCCTGCCGGCGAAAGAGAACTACGGGCAATTGCGCCTCGGCATCTTTGAGCGTGAAGTAGATGTGGCCGGAGGGCGCGGGGCGGAAGTTGGAGATCTCCCCTTCAACCCATACATCCGCGTAACTCGCCTCAACCTGCTCGCGGACCTGTTCGACCAGATCGCGCACGGGCCAGATGCGGCGCACGGACTGCTGCTCCTCAAATGCGAGGTCGAGCTGGTGCGCGGATGGGTCCTGACGGGTCACCAAGGATGAGTGTAATTGCTGAGAGCCGGCAGAATTTATTTTCTGCCCGCGACCATTGCCCGGAGTTGCGATGCGATCTGAGAAAGCCGCGCTGCCGCTGCGGAGTCTGCGTGGTGATCGCCGGAGTAGGCAAGCTCCGTCTCGCGGGCCAGGCTCGTGCCCTCGTCCAGGCCGAAGGTGCCCAGCACACCGGCCAACTTGTGCGCGACTTCACTTGCCTGCTCGCGTTGCGCGGGTACAAGCGTTCCCTGGGCAAGGGCCGTTGCGGCAGACTCCAGCGCAGCAACCCGCTCTTCCAATTGCGGCAGGAATCGCACCCACAGGCGGTCCATCGCTTCAGCCAGGGTATCTTGTCCGGCGGATTCCATAGGCGACCTCAGTCCCAGCCCAGCGCGCCCGCAATCTGTGAGGAGAGTGTGAGCGGATCAAATGGCTTGACGAGGACGGCCTCTACGCCGAGGTCGGAAAATAAACGCCGGTCCGTAGCCTGCACCTTGGCCGTAAGAAACAGCACCGGAATGTTCGCCGTGTCGGGGTTGCTGCGCAGCTGGCGGAACGTGGTGGGGCCGTCCATTCCAGGCATCATCACGTCCAGCAGAATCGCCTCAGGCTTGTACGAGGCCGCGCGCGCAAGGCCCTGGGGCCCGGAGTTGGCAACGATCACTTCCCAGCCGGCCACAGTCTCAAGACTCATCGCGGCCACCTCGCGGATATCGTCTTCGTCGTCGATGATGAGAATACGGTGCGACATACGTGAAACTCCATTGCCGGCCCGAACCAGGGCGGATGTCTATCGGCCAGCGCAAAATCATCCGGCCTTGATGCCTGCTATTGCGAAGGCGCCTGCTGCGCGTCCGCAAGCCAGAATCAGCTTCGCTCCGCCGGCATCAGGAACGCCGTCCGGCGGTTACATCCGTAAGAGCAGCTTCCGGTCGACGCGAACTGCTCAGCATCGTCAGGATGAGCGTTTCAAGCTGGTGCGGCTGCACACGCGCCCTGGTCAGCAACCGCGTGGGCTCCATGACAAGCCGTTCCCGATCGGCAGGTGTGAGCTCGGGGCCGGAGAAAATTACGAGGGGCAGGCGCGCCAGAATCTCCTCATCGCGCAGCCAGTTCGTCAGGCTGAACGCGTCGCCGTCAGCGAGCCGGATGTCGAGCACCAGCAGGTGAGGCTGAAACGAGAGGCACTCATCCATGGCCTCCTGGCGTGCCTGCACCACCTTGACCGACGTGCTCTCGCAAACAAAGACATCGCCAATCATGCGCGCCAGCTCCTCGTCGTCCTCCACGACGAGAATGCGCGCCGCCTCTCCGGGGCCGGCCAGCACGCGGGCCATCTCGCCCAACAACGCCGCTTGCTTCATTTGCGAGGCCTCGCCGTCCTTGGGCAACTCCGCGGGGCCCTGCTGGGTATCCAGACTCAACAGTACGACGGGGGTGTGCGCTTCAGGGCTGCTTCTCCGCAGCTGAGGCAAGATCTCCCAGCCATTCATGCCATCGGCCGTCGTGTCCAGAATGATGGCTTCGACCCCGTCGTGCGCCGCTACCAGGGTCTGCTCCACTGTGTCTGTCTCCAGGATGCGATAGCCGTAATCGGCCAGCTGCGCGCCGATGAGGGGCCGGGTGGCGCCGTTTGCGCTGGCCAGCAGGACCACGCCCTGGCCGGTCGTTTGCGGACTGATGCTCTTGCGCTTGGCCGCTGCGGCCGGGTGGTAGGGCAAAAAGACGCGAAACGTTGAGCCGCGCATGGGGTTGCGCTCCGCCCAGATGCGCCCGTTGTGCTGCATGACCATCGCGCGGCAAATGGCCAGGCCCAGTCCGCTGCCGCCCTTCTGCCGCGAATCCGAGGCATCCACCTGCTGGAAGCGCCCGAAGACAGCCTCCAGCTTGTCGGCCGGAATGCCGCGGCCCTGGTCGATGACGGACAGCGTTACGCCACTTGAGCCGGGCCTGAGCATCACCGATACGGCCGAGTTGCGCGGCGAAAACTTGATCGCATTCGACAGCAGATTGGTGAGCACCTGCAGCAGCCGGTCGGCGTCCGCCGTAATTTCAACCTGCGTCTTGTCGTGGATCAGCAGCACGCCTGCCTGTTCCGCGACCAGCTGCATGCCATCTATGGCCTGCCGAACCAGATCAGCCATCTGCACTGAGCGAAACACGAGAGGCTCGCGTCCGCTCTGGGCGCGCTCCAGATCGAGAATGTCGTTGATCAGCCGCACCAGCCGGTCAGAGTTGGTGAGGGCGATGCGCAGCAGGTTTGAAGCCTTGTCGCTGATGCTGCCCAGAATGCCGGACGTAAGCAGGCCCAGCGCGCCACGGATGGAAGTGAGCGGCGTGCGCAGCTCATGGCTCACAGTTGAAACAAACTCATCCTTGAGGCGGTCCAGCGTGTAGCGCTGGCTGATATCGCGAAAACTCAAAACCGAGCCCGAATAGCGGCCCTGATCGATCATCGGATTAAGAAAGTATTCGGCGGGGAAACTCGATCCGTTGGCGCGATAGATTGTGTCCTCGCCCGTCGCCGGTACGCGCTGTGTCGTGGCGCGTTTCAATGCGCAGTCGGCGGCGCATTTCTTGTCTCTTAGTGCCGCGCCATGCAGGATTTCATGCACCGTCTTGCCAATCAGGCCCGCCGCCGGCGCGCCCAGAAGCCGGGTCGCCGCGGGATTGGCAAAACGCACCAGCCCGTTGCGGTCGATGCCGCATATGCCGTCGGCCACGGAGTGCAGCAAGATCTTCTGCTGACGGCTCAGCTCATCCGCGCGTTCCCGCTCGCGAGCCCGGGCCAGCATCTGACCAAGAGACGCCGCCACCGTCTCCATCGCCGCCTTCATCTCGCTGTCCTCGCGCAGCTTGAAGTGGCAATAGAACTCCAGAACGGCCAGTACGGAATTGCCCACCTGAACCGGCGCGGCCCAGCCCGAAACCATCTTGTGCCGCACGGCTGCCTTCACGCGCGGATGGTTGCGTTCGGCGGCCAGCTCCGTAACCCACACCAGGTGGCCGTCCTCCAGAGCCCGCCCCGGCAGGGCTTCGCCGGCTTCGAGCGTCACTCCCATGCTCTCCTGGATGAATGCCTCGATCTCCGCTCCGGGCAGACCCCACGCCGTGCTGAATTCCAGCCGATTCTCCTCGGGATTTACATCCCACTTGACGGCCATATCCCAGCCCTGCGAAACGCACAAAGCCTCCAGAACGCGCATGGCCGCCATATCGGCCGACACGTTTTCGCCCACGATCTGGCTCACCAGTAGTTGCAGCGCCAGGCGGTGTTCCCGCTGTTTCTGCTGCGTTACATCGCGCACCAGGCATTGCACGGCCAGGGGCTTCCCCGCCCTGCGCCGCTGGTGCAGGCTCAATTCGAGCTCCTGCAGGTGGCCGTCTGTGGTTTCATTGCGCATGGGGGCGCGGTCGATCGTCTCGCCATCCAGAACGCGATTCAGCAGCGCGGCGGCCTCGGCGCGGCTGCCCGCGCCGAACGCCTCGTCAAAGAATTCGTGCTCGACCGGCGCGCCATGATCCTGCTGGAAGCATTGTTTCCATGCCGGGTTCACGTACATGAACCTGCCCGTCAGGTCCAGCGTGGCAATCATCTCTGTGGAGTTTTCGAACACGTCGCGGTAGCGGTCCTGCGGATCACGTTTCAGCAGATCCTTGCGCGTGTCCGTGCTCTGGTCCTGAGCCACTAGGACCAGCCCGGTCGGTTCACCCAAGCTGTTACGCAACGCAGAGATATTCAACCGGACCGGCAGCAACGCACCATCCTTGCGCAGCAGTTGCGTTTCGATGCCGGGAATCTGGCTCGGTGGGAGCGCGCGGACAATCTCCTGGAAGGTCTCGATCGTGCTGGAGGAGCCTTGCTCGGCAGGCTTTTGAATTCCGCACAGCTTCTGCAATTCCGCAGTCAGGCGCTCGAGCTCGCCCGGCGCCAGAAGATCCGTGGTGCTCGACTGGCTCACCAGTTCAGCGGCATAGTAGCCCAATATTCTTTCGGCCGCGGGATTCACATAGGCCAGACGGCCGTCCATGCCAATGGATACAATCACGGAGCCCGCCGAATCCAGCAGGTCGCGCAGCGGGTCGCCTTGATACCGGGCCGCGGCCTCGCGCTCTGCGGCGTTGTCGGCCAGCAGCCGCATCGCCACAGCCGCAGTCAGGCCCATGGCGGTCATCAGCAGCAGCCAGTCGAACCGCGGGCCCGCTTCCAGGCGCGCCGTGATCCCGCCTGCGGCCATCGCAAGGGCGAGCACAGCCAGCGCAGACCACGTGGAGGGAGACGTGCTGCGCGCCGCTTTTTTCAGTTGTCGGGCTCCGCTCGTCTCCATCCCTTTGCCGATCTCCCGCCTTCGTATGACCGCAGCCGTCTTCTCGATTCCCTGTACCTGGGAGCCGCATCCTCGCCGCTCCAGATTAGTCGCACATATTGGACTTCCAGCATACGCGCTGAAGTGTCAAGTTGCAGAAAAGGAATGAGCGGCGCTCTTCAAAGCCAGAACACCATCCTGCGAGGATACATCCACCGGGGTACACCTGGCTCCGCTGTCCCGCGGAGGCCCCCGCAGCCGGTGGCGTTGTACGCGCAGGGCTCTGCACAGCTTATCGTGCCACACACGGGGGTCATTTGGGCGCGTATCTTGCAGGGAAAATACAACGTTGAACCCTGAACGGCACCACGCCGGCCCGCCCGGCTTCCCGAGCAGCACCCAGGCCCCGTTCCCGGCAGACCGGATCGGCGTGCTCTGGCAGCCTGGCTCGTCCAGCGCAACCGTATACTGACACCATGTCCTGCCTCTGTTTGCCGTCCCGCCCGGGCGCAGCAGCCCTTTTCGTCCTGACATGCTTTTTGCTCCAGCCGCCTGCAGCCCGTGCCTGGGGCAATGAAGGCCATCGCATGATCAACCGGCTGGCCGTCAGCAGCCTGCCCGCGGATGTGCCCTCTTTTCTGCGCTCGGAGGCGGCGCTAAATGAAATTGAATATCTTGGCCCCGAGCCGGACCGCTGGCGCTCGCCAGCCGAGCCGGAACTGAACGCGGCGCAGGCCCCCGAGCACTTCATCGACCTCGAGCTGGCCGACGCGCTCGGGCCCCTGCCGCACCGCCGCCTCGTCTTTGAGGCCAAAGTCTTCGCTGCCGGCGAAAATCCGGACAAGATCGGCCTGCAGCCCTGGCAGACCACCGAAGTGTGGGAGCGGCTCAAGGCCGCCCTGCGCGAGTATCGCCACCTGGCCGCGGCCAACCAGGATACCCGCCCCGTGGAACAGGCTGCTGTTTTCTACGCCGGCTGGCTGGGCCACTATGTCGGCGACGGCTCCCAGCCCCTCCACACGACCATCCAGTACAACGGCTGGGTTGGCCCTAACCCGCACGGCTACACCACCTCCCGCCAGATTCACTGGCAATTCGAGGGGACATTTGTCGACGCGAACATCCACATGCCCGACGTGCAGGCCCGGATGGCACCGCTCCAACCCATCCAGGGGGACATCTTTGACGCTTATGTGGCGTACCTGCGCCACTCCGCCACGTACGTGGACGAGGTGTATCAACTGGAAAAGGCTGGGGGCTTCGTGGGTGCCGGGTCGGCCGAGTCGCGGGACTTCGCCGCCGCGCGGCTGGCCGCCGGAGCCGGCATGTTGCGCGACATGATCTACTCCGCATGGATCGAGAGCGGGCGATACGTTCCAGACCCCTACGCCGGCAAGTAGAGTTCGCCTCCTGGCGCGGCGCTTACAGCGCACCAGCCCTTCTACACCGGCTGGGGAGCGTGAGAGCCATCTGCCACCTCAACCGCGAAGGTTTGGATCTCGAGGTCGATGCTGGCGATCTCCTCGCCGCACTCCTGTGGATGGAGGCGGGTACACTTGCACAGTTCGGTCAGCCGGATGTGGCCGTTCTGGCTCAGTTCGAGTCCCGCGCCGATCAGAACGCTGTAAATGTCCATGCAGGCCCGGCGCTCAAACTCGAACAACAGGCTCACCGCGCCGGTATCGCTGGCCCCGCGACTCAGAACCCAGCCGCCACATCCCAGAATCGCCCCAGTGAGCGTTTGAACCAGATGGCCGGGCTCGTCCACTGAGAGCGCCCGCAATTCCATGGCCCACGGAACCGCGCCAGCCTGCACTTCATCGCGGTTTGTGCTGGAAGCCTGTCTCACAGTGGACTTATCGGAGCGCAGCGCGAGAGCTTGAAAAATGTGCAGGAGTCAAACGGCGCTGCCTGCCCTTGATACATGCTTCGCTTACAAGCGGGCGCAAATGATGTAGCTTCATAGACAGAATGATCGTCGGAAGCGGCATTGATTTGATTGAAATTGCACGTATCCAGCAGTCTCTGGATCGCTACGGGCAACGATTTCTTGACCGCGTGTATACGCCCGCGGAGCAGGCGTTCTGCCTGCGCAAGCGCAAAGCCGCCGAGAGCCTGGCCGCGCGCTTTGCGGCCAAGGAGGCCGCCGCCAAGGCGCTCGGAACGGGCATCGCACGCGGGGTGAACTGGCTGGAGATCGAGGTGGTTCGTGAGCGCGGCGAAAGGCCCACGCTCCGCTTTTACGGACGCGCCCGCGAGATTGCCGCCCACCTGGGCGTGGAGCACGCTGCGCTCTCCATCACTCACTCTGCCGATCTGGCCATGGCCAGCGTGGTGCTCGAAGATGGCCGCTAGCCGCCCGGTAACTGCCTTGAATTAAGCCACCTGCCATCGGATGGCTTTTGCATTCCACACTTCCACCGGCCAGCTCGTGCCTGCGCATCTGTGAAAGAAGCGACCGCAGTACGACTCCGGTAAGTCCATCGACACAGGGAAACCGCTCGGTAACCCCTGCCCTTTCTGCTATTCTCAAGGCGTTGAGGTAAACCAACCGGTACACCGCTGCAAGGGGAATGCCGTGCCAAGCCGCAAAGAGATTCAGTGGTCACAGCTGAGAGTTGGCGCATTGGTCCTGGCGGCTATGGCCGTTCTGGTGTTTCTCATCTTTCTGATGTCAGCCTCCTCCGGCGGACTGCTGGCCCGCAAGCTGGTCCTGCGCACATACTTTGAGAACGCCTCCGGACTGAAGAAGGGCGCGCCCGTCACCCTGGAGGGCGTGACCATCGGCAACGTCATCCGCATTCGTGTCGTCCCTGAGCGCAACCCCAACCCCGTGGAAGTGACGATGCGGGTGGGAACCAACTATCTTGAGGACCTGCACACCGACTCCACCACCGCAATTACCCAGGCTGGCGTGCTTGGCGACAGCTATGTGGACATCGACTCCAGCCAGGCAAAAGGGCCACATCCGGTTGACGGCAATGAGCTTAAGGCAACCGGCTCGCCCACCATCCAGGACGTGATCCGCACCAGCCAGGTATCGATTGAGCAGGTCGACACGCTGATGCGCAAGCTGGGAACGCTGGTGGACACTCTGAATTCGAAGCGCGGCAGCATGGGCGCATTCATCAACGATCCCACCTTCTATCGCAAGCTGACTCGCGTGGCCGATAACCTGGACAAGATCACGGGCGCCATCAGCCAGGGCCAGGGCACCCTGGGCAAGCTGGTCACTGACGACACCCTCTACACTCACGCCAACTCGACCGTAGACAAACTGGACCACATTGCCTCCTCGCTGGATGAGGGCAAGGGCAGCGCTGGCAAGCTGCTGCGCGACGACGCTCTCTACAACAACCTGAATTCCGCCGTGGCCAACATGAATGAGTTGATGGCGGGGATTAATCAGGGCAAGGGCGCGCTGGGCAAACTGAGCAAGGATCCCGCCTTCGCGCAAAAGCTCGACGACACCATTACCCGGCTGGACAGCATCCTCACCGGCATCGATCAGGGCAAGGGCACGCTCGGACAACTGGTGCAGAATCGCGCCCTCTACGACCACTCCGACCAGACCATGGATGAGGCGCAACAGCTGATCAAGGGCATGCGCGAAAATCCCAAGAAGTACCTCGTCATCCGGCTGAGAATCTTTTAGGGCGCTATCCGGCAGGCTCTCCGCCGCCAAATGTGCGCCGGAACTCGATGAAGCTCTTCAGCCGCACCACCTGAAAATAGTCGTTGGCAACCAGGAAGAAGACGACCGCGCCGGCCCACACTGCATGCATCGCATCCGGCCCCAGCTGATCGCTGAAGGGCAGCGGCGCGGCGGACAGCACCATGGCCAGCACGACCAGAGCCAGCTTGACGATGCCCATCACAAGGTTGATTTCCATCAGCTTGCCGGTGAAAGCTTTTCCAAGTTTCAGGCTGCGAACCAGAGCCGCCGCCGGGGAAATATCTTCAAGCAGCATCAGCAGGGGCGCGACGCTGACGGGCCAGCTGACCAGAGCCCACAGGGTAAAGAAACCAAGCGAGAGAAAGATGGTCCAGATGGAGAAGCCGACCAGGGCTGGCTCCGAGCCTGCAACGATGTGTGTTGCGGCAACCCATCCCAGCGCGCGAAACCAACCCCAAAAGATGAGGGCAAACAGCACAAGCCACGCAGCCTGCAGCACAATCATCGCAAGCGGCCGGAAGCGGACGCCGCCTTCGAGACGCCTGAGAACGAGACTGCGTCCCACTCCGGAGGCCAGAACCCAGGCCAGCGCCGCCACGGGCGCCAGCCAATA
This sequence comes from Acidobacteriota bacterium, assembly GCA_028876395.1. Taxonomy (GTDB): domain Bacteria; phylum Acidobacteriota; class Terriglobia; order Terriglobales; family Acidobacteriaceae; genus Telmatobacter. Next base: position 1,779 of record JAGWRX010000078.1, on the reverse strand, counting down.
AAAAATTGCGGCAATATGCGGCAGGTAACGAGCCCACGCGTTGCTGAGCTGCACCGCCGCTACCCAGGGATTCTGAAAGTCGATGCTCGTCAGCCCGGTAGACTCCGCCGGAAGCGCCGCAAGAACCATCCGGGCCTGCCCTCGGCAGACAACAAGAAACGGCACGCCGAAGAGCCATCGCCAGCCGATTTCCATGACGATGAGCAGCGGTCGCCGGAAGACCCAGCCCATCTGATCCACCAGCGTCTGTGTGCCACGCACGGGCTGCGCCATCCTACTTCACCACCAGGTTCACCAGCTTGCCGGGGACCACGATGACCTTTGCCACAGTCTTGCCCGCCGTGCGTGACTTCACTTTTTCGTCGCCGAGAGCCGCGGCCTCAATCGTTTTGGGAGCCGCGTCGGCAGCCACGCGCACCACGGTCACCAGCTTGCCGTTGACCTGCACAGGAATTTCCAGTTCGTCTTCCTTCGCCAGTTCGGGATCGCTCACCGGCCAGGGCGCGCGCAGCACATCGCCCTGCTCGCCCAGTTCCGCCCACAGCTCAGCCGCCAGATAAGGCGCAAAGGGCGCAAGCAGCAGAACCAGCGTGCGCAGCAGTTCGCTCACCACCGGCGCGGAAATCTCCCCCGAGGCCAGTTGCGCGTCCGCCGCCTGCAGGTCGTTCACAAGCTCCATGATGGCCGCCACGCAGGTGTTGAAGTGCCAGCGGCCCTCAAAGTCCTGCGTGATTTTCGCCGTTGTCTGGTGCAGCTTGCGAAGCACCTTTGCGGACGCTCCATTCCGCGCTTCTGATGAGCCTGATCGGCCCGCCTTCGCCACCGGCGCATACTTCGTCGCCAGCCGCCAGACGCGGCCCAGAAAGCGGCTCACCCCCGCAACGCCGTCCTCCTGCCAATCCAGATCGCGGTCAGGCGGCGCCGCAAACAGCGAATACATGCGCGTGGCGTCGGCGCCGTAGCGGGCCACCATGTCGTCGGGCGATACCACGTTGCCCTTCGACTTCGACATCTTCGCGCCGTCCTTGATGACCATGCCCTGCGTAAACAGGCGGCGTGCCGGCTCGTCGTTCGTGATCAGCCCCAGGTCGCGCATCACTTTGGTCCAGAAGCGCGAATAGATCAGGTGCAGAATCGCGTGCTCCACGCCCCCGATGTACTGGTCGATGGGAAACCAATACTGCGCCACTCCCGGACCGAAGGGTTGATTCGTATTTTTCGCGTCCGTGTAGCGGTAGAAGTACCAGCTCGAATCGACAAACGTGTCCATCGTGTCCGTCTCGCGCAGTGCATCGCCGCCGCACTTCGGACACTTCACATTCACAAAATCCGCCACTCTGCCGAGGGGCGAGCCGCCTTGTTGTGTAATCTCAATCTGCTCGGGCAGTAGCACTGGCAGTTGCTCATCGGGCACGGGCACCAGCCCATCCCGCTCGCAATGAATCATGGGAATCGGCGTACCCCAGTAGCGCTGGCGGCTCACGCCCCAGTCCTTCAACCTGTAGGTCACCGTCGCCATGCCAAACCCCTTTTGCGCCGCCGCATCCTGCATCTGCTTCTGCGCCGCAGTGCAGCTCAGCCCGTTGTACGCGCCAGAGTTCACCAGCACGCCGTCTTCCGAGGTAAATGGCAACGGTGGCTCTTCTGCGTTCGCGCTGTTCGGCGCAACCACGCGGCGAATATCAATTGCGTACTTCGTGGCAAACTCGAAGTCACGCTCATCGTGTCCGGGCACGCTCATAATCGCGCCGGTGCCGTAATCCATCAGGATGTAGTTGG
>JAGWRX010000077.1 GCA_028876395.1 Acidobacteriota bacterium | reverse complement strand
GCCAGCGAATAGCGAGCGAGGTGCGCCGCTCAGGATTGACCTCGATTGGCACCTGGTAGTTTGCACCGCCCACACGGCGAGTCTTCACTTCCAGAAGCGGCTTGCAGTTCTCGACCGCCTTCTTGAACAGCTTCAGGGCGTCGTCGCCGCCACCCTTCTCCTCGAGATTCCGCATCGCCTGATAGAAGATGCCCTGGGCGGTCGACTTCTTGCCGCCCCACATCATCGAGTTCACAAACTTGGTGACCAGCGTGGACCCGTAGACCGGATCCGCCGCCACTTCGCGCTTCGCTATGTGCCCTTTTCTCGGCATAATCCTCAAAATCCTCAGCGCTTCCGCGCTTCCTGTGCTGCCCTGGTCCCGGTCCAAACGCTCCGCCCGGGAACCATTGAATGCTGACTACTTCTTGCCCGGCGCCGCGCCGCCCTTGGCGCGCTTGGCTCCATACTTCGACCGGCTCTGCTTGCGGTTGGCCACGCCCACCGAATCCAGCGTGCCGCGCACCACGTGGTAACGGACGCCCGGCAAATCCTTCACACGGCCGCCGCGGATCAGCACAATCGAGTGCTCCTGCAGGTTGTGGCCGATGCCCGGAATGTAGGTCGTCACCTCAATGCCGTTGGTCAGCCGCACGCGAGCCACCTTGCGCAGGGCCGAGTTCGGCTTCTTGGGCGTCTGGGTATACACGCGAGTGCAGACGCCACGACGCTGCGGCGAGGCCTGCAAGGCAGGAGATGCCGTCTTGTACCGCGGGGCCGTGCGCCCCTTGCGAACCAGCTGATTGAATGTAGGCAAACTGAAACTCCTTACCGCAAAACCTGCAACTTCAAGTTCATCAGCCGCGCGCAGAACTCTGGGGCCTCCCCTGCCATGCTGCCGCCAACTGGCGCGCACGCGCACGGAAGCCCTATGGTTGCTGCTTCGCGTCTGCCTTCGTTCCACTTCCAGACGAGAACCAGGACGGTGGCCGGTCGCTTTCCCTGCGTACCCTGGAAAGGCCCACTCCGTTTCGCCGGTTCCGGCTCGCATAGCCCTCCAAGGCGGAGAACGCGCGAGCACCGATGCGATTTGCCCCTGCCCTCCGCAAGACGAGAGCCAATCCGGGGACCTGTCTGGCCGGCATCACTGCATCCGGCCCTGGGTTTCAGCCCTTGCCTCTTTCAACCGGCTGGGCTGCCCTTACGCTTCCACCGTAGAACACACGGATGGAGGCGTTCTTGCGGAACCTTTTTACAATAACAAGAAACAGGGGTGGGGTCAACGAATTCGGCCCCACCCTCTGAATTTTTCCCGCTTTACTGGATTCCGTGCAGCTTCCAGGCGCCGCCAGCCAGCTCAAAATCGACCGTGCGTTTGGTGGTCAACTTGTTTCCTGGGTTGTGGGCGATATCCTGCAGCGGCCCCGGCACGTCGGTCAGGTCCACAGACTCATTGAACGTCGCGCCCTTAGCCGTCTCCACGCCGGGCAGCGTCTCGTCATGCAGATTCCGCAAGTCGCGCGCCTTCAGATGGTTGGTCGCCTTGGTCATGATCGTGATCGAATAGCTCGGATCGTCCATGCTGCCGGGCCGCCACTGGATCACATCGCCGCCACCGGGAGGCGTCAGCGCCTTCTTGCCCTCATCGGTCAATGTGTAGTCGGCCCAGAACCGGTTCGGATACACCTTGGTCAGCTTCCAGTAGCCGTCCGTGATGCCCATGCTCATGCCCAGCTTGTTCACCATGATGCTGGCGCCCGTCGCCGGGTCCTGATCATACTTGGCCTGAATCAGGGAGAGAGCCTGCGCCTCGGTCAATTCCGGCGCAGACTTGCAGCCCGCCACAAACATGCCCGCGCTCAACAACACCACCGCTCCCAAAATCTTCAAATTCAAAGTGTTCCTCACATTTCCTCCCTAGAACGCTCAAAAAGGCTTGAATACCATCGACCCGTCATTCTTCTCCTACTTTCCGCTGCTGTCAATGGAGTTGAAAGTGACCGAGATCACAGGGAAGAGATTTATCCGCGCCGGGTTGCATCCGGCCCGCTCCGAGGCTCCGGCGGTCTTTCTTTTCTTTACTCTCCGGCCACCCGGGCAAGCAGCAATCTCAGAAATCCCTTCTCGTCCGATTGCAGGCAGACCTGCGCGTTGGCGGCGCCCGGCACAGGCCGGGTAAAGCCCTTGTCGTCCACCTCAATCCGCATCGGCTTCGCCGGGCAAAGCTCCGGCTGGATGGCGTACGTCACGGCCACCGGGTCGAAGAGCGTCGGCGTGGGCGAATGCGTCCCAGCCCTCCACTGGTGATAGAGCAGCGTCACCTGGTCCGTCAGCGGCGAGCCATGCGCGAATATCGCCTCCCGCTCTGCCGTCTGCAGGTGGATCTGCGTCGAGTCCAGCGGCATCATGAAAATCGGCACGCCCGCCGCAAACAGCGCCCTGGCCCCGGCCGGATCGCGATTGATGTTCCACTCGGCATCCGGGGGCCGCCGCTCGCCGTTCCTGCCGTCGTAGCCGCGATCGATGCTGCCGCCCATCATCACCACCCGCTTCAGTTTCTTGAACGTCGCCGGATCGCGCTCAATGGCCGCCTGCACATTGAACAGCGGCCCGATCGCAATCAGCGTAATCTCGCCCGGATGCGCGCGGATCTGGCTCAGCAGAAACTCCACTCCATCCGGATGCACCAGCGCCGGAGCCTGCCGCGCATACGCGGCCTGGGTCAGCACGTTATCCGTCTTCGTCTCCACGCCCGCCGCCACGGGAATATCGCTGCGCCCCACCGCCGCCAGATAGCGGTTCACCAGCCGCGCCCGCAGTTCCGTGTCGCCAAAGGCCGTGGTCACGCCCAGGATCTTCAGCTCCGGGCTGCGCAGCGCCAGCGCCAGCGCAAAGGCGTCGTCGATGTCGTCGCCAATGTCGGTATCCAGAATCACCAGTTGCGGAGAAGCAACCTGCGGCTCAGATGCCCGCGCGGCCTGCCCGTTTCCCAGCCGGGCCGCCACGCCGCCGGCGACGACCGCCGCAATCAGCAGCAAAATCAAACGCGCATTCTTCATGCCAAGTACTCTAACCGCCCCGGTGCAGCCGTGGCGCGGTGCGACGGCCGCGGGAGCATCCGAGCGCACATTGAACCAGCTATCTCTGCCGCTCCAGCCGGTCGACGATCCTGTCCGTGTCGTAAACGCAGCCGCCCCACACGCCTCCGCTGGCCTGCACCAGCGCCGCCCACAGGCGCGTGTCATCGGGCAGCGCCGGGTGCGGCGCAAGGTCGGGACGCGGCCCACGCTGCGCCAGCCGTCGCGCGCCTTCTTCAGCGCCGAAGAGAGTCTCCGCATCGCCCACCAGGTGCACGGAGCCGGTGAGTTTTTCGCGGTCAATGACAATCTCGATCGCGTCGCCCTCGACGACCTTGCCAATCGGCCCCCCGGCCAGCGCCTCCGGCGAGATATGACCAATGCATGCGCCCGTCGAAACGCCGCTGAAGCGCGCATCCGTCAGCACCGCCACGTGCCTGCAGTGGGGCAATTGCTTGAGCGCAGACGTCACCTGGTAAATCTCCTGCATGCCTGCGCCCTTGGGGCCGCCGCAGATCAGCACAATCACGTCGCCGTGCCCGATGCCGCCATTCTTGATGGCCGCAATCGCCGCCTCCTCCGTCGTGAACACGCGCGCCGGGCCGCGATGCCGATAGACGTTTGCCTCGTCCATCAGCGAGGGGTCAATGGCCGTGCTCTTGATCACCGCGCCCTCCGGCGCCAGATTCCCCATCGGGAAGCACACCGTCGGCGTCAGCCCACGCGACCGCGAGCGATCCGGCGCCATGATCACATCCTCCGGGTCGATGCCGTCCTGCTCCAGCAGGCTGCGGCGCAGCGCATGCCGCCGCTCGCTCTCGCGCCACCAGTCAAGACACGCATCCAGCGTTTCGCCGCTCACGGTTTTCACGCTCGTGTCCAAGAGTCCTGCTGCACGCAGTGCCAGCATCACCTCCGGCACGCCCCCGGCCAGAAACACCTGCACCGTGGCAAAGCCGCGCGGCCCGTTGGGCAGCGCATCCACCAGCCGCGGCACATGTCTGTTGATCTCCGCCCACTCCTCGACCGCAGGCCGCTTCAACCCCGCCGAAAACGCCACGGCGGGCAGATGCAGCAGCAGATTCGTCGAGCCGCCAAAGGCCGCGTGCAGCACCATCGCATTGCGCACCGCGGCGTCGGTCAGCACATCGCGCGCGCCCATCTGCAACTGGTGCATGCGCACCAGCGCCCGCGCCGAGCGCCGGGCCGCATCCAGCCAGACAGCGTGCCCCGAGGGCGCCAGGGCCGTGTGCGGCAACGAAAGCCCGAGCGCCTCCGCCACCACCTGCGACGTGGCCGCCGTGCCCAGGAACTGGCACCCGCCGCCCGGCGAAGCGCACGCCCTGCATCCCACCTCCGCCGCGTACTCCAGCGTGATCTGGTGCTGCGCAAAGCGCGCGCCGATGGTCTGCACCTTGCCCGCGTCCTCGCCCTGCTCGGGCAGCAGCGTCACGCCGCCCGGCACCAGCACCGCCGGCAACCTGCCCGCCGAAGCCAGCGCCATCATCATCGCCGGCAGGCCCTTGTCGCACGTGGCCACGCCCAGCACGCCCTTGCGCGTCGGCAACGAGCGCATCAGCCGCCGCAGCACCATCGCCGCATCATTGCGAAACGGCAGCGAGTCCATCATGCCCGCCGTGCCCTGCGTGCGCCCGTCGCATGGATCCGTGCATGCACCGGCAAAGGGTATTGCATGCAGCAGCTTCAATTCACGTGCTGCTTCTGCAACGAGCAGGCCCACCTCCCAATGCCCGGTGTGAAACCCCAGCGCAATCGGACGCCCATCCTCCGCGCGCAAGCCGCCATGGGTACTGAGGATGAGAAACTCCGGATCTAGAAGGCGAGAAGCCTCCCAGCCCATGCCCGCATTCTGACTCAGCCCAAACAGGTTGCCGGATGGCTCGGTCAGCAGCATCTCCGCCGACAGCGGTAACTGCCCCGCAGGGCCGGGCGCATGGGTGGTCACGCGCTCCAGTGATGCCACTGGTGATTCAAGAATGGATGCAAGCGTAATGGCGGCGATGGCTCGGCACTCCTTGGCACCAAGTATAGAAGCGCGCCACGCGGACGAAAATTCCCCGCCGATTTGCAGAGGATGTCGAGCTGCTGCGCTTCAAACCCTGTGCCCGGCTATTTCCCCGGAGCCGTCGCCACCGCTACCAGCGAATCCGCGCAGCCGTAGTAGAGAAACCATTTCTTGTGGAAGTACACCAGTCCCTCGGCAAATGTGGTGCCCGCCGCGTACTGGCCGGTCTTCTCATAGGGCAGCTCCGGCTTCAGCACCGGGCCTGCGGTCTGACCCTCCAGCAGCGCGGGATTCCGCGCGTTGAAGAGCGCTTCTCCGGCTGCGTAGGCGCCGGGGCCCAGGGCCGGATCGCCCCCGCTCGCTGCATTCTTGCCGTTGTAGATCATCACGATGCCCGCGCTCGTCAGCACCGGCGGCGGCCCCGTCTCGGGAAACGTGCTGTCAAAGTGCTCCGGACGCGGCTTCAGCAGTTCCACCGGCGCACGCTGCATGTCTTCCACCGGGTTCCAGTGAATCAAATCCGCCGAGGTGGCCAGACGGATGGAGCCTTCGCCCCAGTACATCCAATACATGCCGTTGATTTTTGCCGCCACCAGATGGTTCTTGTCGAGCCGTGTGACGATGCCTGCCGACTTGTACATCAGGTTCGCGTATCTGCCGCCCGCTGCGGCCAGAAATGCCGGCCCGTGCTTGGTCCAGTGCATCAGGTCGCTCGATGTGGCGATGCCCACCGAGTACGTCGTGCGGTTCCACTGCGTGTAGGTCAGCACGTAGGTCCCGCCTTCCGACTCCACAATGCGCGGGTCCTCGACGCCGCCCGGCCACTCGCGCGCCTTCTGGTCGTCGTTGTCCGGATAGAACACCGGCTCGCCCAGCCGCTTGAAGTGAATGCCGTCCGAGCTTTCCGCCAGCCCCAGCCGCGACGTGTGCATGCCAATCTGCATCGTGCCGCTGTTGTCTTCCGCGCGGTAGAGCACATACACCTTGCCGTGGCGCACAATCGCCGCGGGATTGAACGTGTGCAGCGCCTCCCACTGGACCGGGGCCTTCAGGATGGGGTCGGTGAATTTCGATTCGGGCTGCGGCGTCACCACCGGGTTCCCTGTGGCAGGGCGCGAAAACGGGCCGATCACCCACGGCTGCGCATTCTGCGCCTGCAACGCAGCGGCGCCAAGCAGCACGGCCGCCCAAGTCAAACTGACCTTTATCTTCATTCTTCTGTCTGTCCTTGCTTGTGTGTTGCGGCTTTGGAGTGCAGTTCAATCGCGGAATCGCCACCGCTCTCGTTCTCGGCCGAAATCCGGATAAGGCGATCCGGCTCCATCTTACTCTGCCGCTCGGTAAAAGCTAAGTGACGCATCGCCCTGCTGCAGCAGGCGCGTGCGCGCCAGCGCACCGTACCGCTCCTCAAGCCGCTCCTTGCGGCGATGCTCGGCAATTACGAGCGCACCCGGGGCCAGCAGCCCGGACGCCGCGCCGCCCAGCAAGCCCAGCGTGGCCGCGTACTCATCGGATGCGTCATACGGCGGATCGAGAAACACCAGGTCAAAGCCCGCCGCCTGGCCCGCGCGCGCCTTGCGCAGATACGCGGCCACGCTGCCGGGCTGCACATGAAAGCCCTCGGTCAGCCCCAGCCGCGCCAGGTTGCTCCGCAGCACTTTCAGCGCCGCCGGAGCGCGCTCCACAAACACCACCTGCGCCGCGCCGCGACTCAGAGCCTCAATGCCCACCGCGCCCGAGCCCGCATACAAATCCAGAAAATGTGCGCCCTCAATCCGCGGGGCGAGTACGTTAAAGAGCGTTTCGCGCAGGCGGTCGCTGGTGGGCCGGGTGGCCAGTCCGGCGGGGGCCTCAAGCGTGCGGGAGCGGAGCGTTCCGGCAATGATGCGCATGGCGTCAGGGTCCGATAACCCTAACATAACTGAAGCGCGCCCGGGGGCCGACCCTCTACAATTGCAGGTATGCGAGGCTGGTCAATCCCCCTGGGCCGATGGCTGGGTGTTGAATTACGATTCCACACCTTCTTTCTCCTGCTCGCCGTCGTGTGCCTCGGGTTAAGCGCCTCGAACGGCGTTCTGCGCGGCGTCGGGCTGTTCATGGCTCTCGTGGCGGCGGTGCTGGTGCGCGAAGTCGCGCGCCTGCTGGCCGCGGCATGGCTGGGACTCCAACTGCGCGCCATTCTCGTGCTGCCCATCGGCGGAATGTTTGCCTACGCCAACCCCGAGAGCCAGGAGAAGGCCAATCAGGGCGCCGGGCAGTTTGTCATGGCCCTCGCAGGTCCGCTCGCCAATCTCGCGACCGCGCTGGCGATGGCCGCTGCCTTCATGGGCGCGGGCGGAGACATCAAGCTCTTTGAGCATCCCTGGATTACCCCTGCCTATCTGCTGCGCAGCATGGTGTGGATGCAGGCCTTCCTTGGGTTGCTGCACCTGGTCCCGGCTTATCCGCTCGACGGCGGGCGCCTGCTGCGCGGCAGTTTCGCCCGCAAGCAGGGTCTTGCCCCAGCCAGCCGTGCAGCCGCCAGCGTTGGCCAGTTGCTGGCCCTGGTCAGCATGATCGCCGGCATGCTGCTGCATAGTCCGTGGCTCATCATCGCCGGTTTCTTCATCATGATTGGCGCGCAGATTGAGGACCAGGGCGTCTTCTTCCAGTCCGTCGTGGACACCGTGCACATGCGCGAGGTCATGCTCACCGATTTCGCCACCCTCTCGCCGTCAGACACGCTGTCCGATGCCCTCTACCGCTGCGTCCACTCCCTGCAGGAAGACTTTCCCGTCGTGCGCGGACCGCAGCTTGTGGGCATCGTCTCGCGCCAGCGCATTGTTGAAGCGCTGCGCAACGACGGCAACGGCTACGTGCAGTCGGTCATGTCGCGGGCCTTCCAGGTGGCGCGGCCTGAAGACACCCTCGGAACCACCATCCGCCGCATCGCCGGAGGCCACGGACTTACCCTGATCCCGGTTACCGAAAGCGGCCGCGTCGTCGGCATTGTGAGTGTGCAGAACCTGATGAATTCCATGTCGCTCCTGGCCGAGCAGCGGCGCATTGAGCGCCTGGAAGCCGGAGAGTAGCTGCCGCCATGAACGGCGACGACCCCACGCATCCTGGATCCGCCCCGCTCGCCCCCGGGCTCTATCTGGTGGCAACCCCCATCGGCAACCTGGGCGACATCACCCTGCGCGCCCTCGACGTGCTCAAACGCGCCGACCGCATCGCCTGCGAGGACACGCGCCAGACGCAAAAGCTCCTGAACCATTTCCAGATCGCCACGCCCACCGTCAGTTGCCACCAGCACAATGAGCGGCAGCGCGCGTCAGAGCTGGTGGAAGCCCTCAAGGCAGGCGGCCGCATCGCCGTGGTCTCCGATGCCGGCATGCCCGGCATCAGCGATCCCGGTACGTGGCTGGTCGCCGAGGCCATTGCAGCCGGCGTCCCGGTGATTCCCATTCCCGGCGCCAATGCCGCGCTCAGCGCGCTGGTGGCCAGCGGCCTGCCGGCCGGCGAATTCCACTTCATCGGATTCCTGCCGGAGAAGGCCGGAGCGCGGCGCACGCGGCTGGAAGATCTCGCAGCAGAAGAGCGCGAATCCGCGCGAACACTCATTTTCTACGAAGCTCCGCATCGCATCCTTGAGACGCTGGCTGACATCGAATCCGTCTGGGGAGCGCAACTGCGCGTGGTAGCCGCTCGCGAGCTCACCAAGATCCACGAAGAGTTCCTGCGCGGGACGGTGGCGGAGGTGCGCCGGGAACTGACGGGCCGGGACCGCGTCCGCGGCGAGTTCACCCTGCTGGTGGAGGCGCCGCCCAGGGCGGCCGTGCAAACCGGCGGCGGAACGGGAAGGATTGAGGATCGCGTCGCGCGCCTGCAGGCCGAGGCGGGCATTGACGAGAAGGAAGCGCTCAAGCGCCTGGCCCGCGAGCTGGGCCAATCCAAGAGCGAACTCTACCGCGAGCTGCAGCGCGAGCGCGCCAGGCACAGATAGGCCTTCCGCGGAGAGCCCAGGCCTCTCTTCGCCGCATCTCCGGCAGGCGCAACCGTAGCCTGCGCGGAGTGCAACGGCAGAGCTAGAAGCCGACTGCTCTCAAAGGCCGCTGAGGCTGAATTGCCCACGCGTTCGGGGCGGGCTGAAGCCGAACCGGTACCGATTCCGCAATCTTCATGAACTGATATTGCGGAGGGTTCTCGCCCTGTTCCATCGGGCCGTTCGACGAAACCGCGCTCTGATGCTCGGTGACGGATGACGGAGCCGCGGCCTGTTGATCCGGAGCTGCAGCCGGTGCGTCGCCTCCCAGCATCGGCTTCAGGGCCTCCAGCACTTTCTCGACCCGGTCCTTCCGCAGGCGCAACTGCTCAAACTGCCCTTGGATGTCGCTTAACTCAACGTGCGCCGCATCCAGCGCGGCACGATAGACACCTAGACGAACGTCTTGACTCATAACCTCTCCACCGGCGTAGCGTGACATGCACGAAAAACTTGAAATACGCTTCCTTCGACAACCTTCCTGCCATCCATTGAACACTCTCGGATATCGCATAAGACAGCCCTAAATCTACAGGGGAACCTTCTTTCTATAGATAGAACCTTCTTTTCAGGTTCCCCTGATCTCATTAGATTCCTTTAATCCCGACACAACGCATCCTAGGGCAGGGCGCGGACAGAGTGAAATACCCCTTTTCGGTCAGGTGCCGCAACCCTTGGGTGATATGCGCAAGGCCCGGCACTCACGCCAGCATCCGTAGCGCCTCCTGCGCGCTCGCCGCCACCTGCAACAGTGCGCGATTCTTTTCTTTCAGAAATCCCGCCGTAACAGCCGAGTCAAGAAACCCCAGCAGTCCATCCCAGTAGCCTGCCGTGTTGATCAGGATGCAGGGCTTGTCGTGCAGGCACAGTTGCGCCCAGGTCACCGCCTCCATCATCTCGTCCAGCGTCCCATACGCGCCCGGCAGGATGAGAAACGCATCAGCCAGCTCGGCCATGCGCGCCTTGCGCTCGTGCATGGTCAGCACCTGCTCGAGGCGCGAGAGGCCTTCGTGCGCAATCTCGCGCCCGGCCAGCACCTGCGGCAGCACGCCAATCACCTCGGCTCCCCCGGCCAGCGCCGCGTCGGCCACCGCGCCCATCAGCCCGGCGTTGGCCCCGCCATACACCAGCCCCAGCCCTGCCGCGGCAATCCCCGAGCCCAGCGCGAAAGCCTCCGCCAGAAACACGGGATCCCTGCCTCCGGACGAGCCGCAGTACACAGCAACGCGCTGAACAGAATGATTGGATGTGGTCATGGCGCTCCCAGAATAACCCGGCCGAGCGCGCTCATGAGATCAGGCTGGGCGCAACCCGGCTGGCAAGCGCCGGCAAAGGTAAAAAGGTAAACTAGACACAGGAACCTTCCCAACTGGACCCCGCGCCGTGCAGCCGCTCCTCGACAAACTGAATCCGGAACAGCGCACCGCCGTGGAAGCGACGGAAGGCCCCTTGCTCATCCTTGCCGGAGCGGGCTCGGGCAAGACCCGCGTCATCACCAGCCGCATCGCCTGGCTCATCCGCGAGAAGGGCGTGGCCCCGGACTCCATCCTGGCCGTGACCTTTACCAACAAGGCCGCCAAAGAGATGGGCGAGCGCGTCGAGCGTCTGCTCGACCACTCCTCGCTGGCCAAGCCGCTTATCGCCACCTTCCACTCGCTCTGCGTCCGCCTCCTCCGCCGCGACATTGAGGCCCTGAAGGTCAACGGCCAGGGACTCACGCGCTCCTTCGCCATCTACGACGAAAACGACCAGCAGAACATCGTCAAGCAGATCATGCGCCGCATGGGCCTTGACACCAAGCAGCTCACCCCTCGCACCGTGCTGGGCCGCATTTCCTGGGCCAAAAACCATATGGTCGATCCGCAGGAGTACTACCTCGGCTCCAAGGATCCCAACAGCGAGCGCATCGCCCACATCTACCAGGGTTACAAAGCCGAGCTGCGCAAGAACAACGCCCTCGACTTCGACGACCTGCTCCTCGAAGCCGTGCGCTTGCTCAAGGTCTCCAGCGAGGTCCGCGAGCGCTACCAGCGCCGCTACCGCTACCTGCTCGTCGATGAATACCAGGACACTAACCGCCCCCAGTACGAACTGATGAAGCTCCTCGCCGGCGAGCAGAAAAACGTCTGCGCCGTCGGCGACGAAGACCAGAGCATCTATTCCTGGCGCGGCGCAGACATCCGCAACATCCTCGAGTTCGAAAAGGACTTCCCCAACGCCCGCATCGTGCGCCTGGAGCAGAACTACCGCTCCACGCAGATCATTCTCGAAGCCGCCGGAGCCGTCGTAGCCAACAACTTGCGCCGCAAAGGCAAAAAGCTCTGGACCGACCGCCAGGGCGGCTCGCACATCGGCTACTACGAAGCACCCGACGGCGAAAACGAAGCCCTCTTCATCGCCGACCGCATCCAGACCTTTCTAAGGCAGACAAGTTCGTCCGAGTCGGAAGAGCCCGGAAGGGTCGCTGTCCTCTACCGCACCAACTCCCAGTCGCGGCTGGTGGAAGAGGCGCTGCGCCGCTACAACATCCGCTACACCATGGTCGGCGGCTTCAGCTTTTACGAACGCGCCGAAATCAAGGACCTGCTCGGCTACCTGCGCCTGGTCCGCAACCCGCATGACTCCATGGCTCTGCAGCGCGTCATCAACACCCCGGCGCGCGGCATCGGCAAAACCACGCTGGAAACGCTGGAGCGCCTAGCCCTTGAAACCGGCGTCTCCACCTGGGACGCGCTGGCCGCCGCCATCGCCAACCGGCTCATCCCCACGCGCGCGCTCATGGCCCTCGACTCCTTCCGCCAGCTCATTCTCGACGCGCAGGCCATGATGGACCCCGACTTTGCCGGCAAGCTCGCCGCGGACGTGGCAACGGAAGAGGACTCTGACACCGGCTTTGCCTTCGGCGCAGCCACCACTGACCCGAAAGGTGCGGGCTTGAAGGGTACGGGCTTTAGCCCGTACGACAATGTCGCACCATCAGCCGGGGCTTTAGCCCCTGAGGGAGAAACCGCCACGGATTTCTCCTTCGGCACCAACGCCGACCAGCTCCCCCTGCTCAACGCCGCCAGCTTCTCGCCCTTCGCCGAAGCCCCCAGGCGCCCCTTCCTCAAAATGCCAAAACAAGAAGCCCGGGTGCCCCAGGTCTCGCCTCTGAGACCTGGGAACAACGAGTCCTCGCCCGTAGAGCCTGTCCAAAAGGAAGAAGGGCGCGGAAGCGCCTTCAGAGCCCCCGGCGACGCCGCCACGCTCCCCGAGCTGATCCGCTTTCTCATCGACCGCACCGGCTACATCAAGGCCCTTGAAGCCGAGGGCTCGCCCGAGGCCTTCAGCCGCATTGAAAACCTGAAGGAACTGGCCAATGCCGCCCATGATGCCGAGGTTCGCGGCGAGACACTCGCCGAGTTCCTGGACCACGCGGCGCTCGCCTCGGACACCGACCAGTTCGACCCCGATGCTCGCGTCACCCTCATGACGCTCCACGCCGCCAAGGGCCTTGAGTTCCCGCTCGTCTTTCTCGCCGGGCTTGAAGAAGGCCTCTTCCCCCACTCGCGCACCCTCAACAATCCCGAGGAGCTTGAAGAAGAGCGCCGCCTCTGCTACGTCGGCATGACGCGCGCCATGAACACCCTCATCCTGACCCGCGCCAACTACCGCCGCCGCTACGGCAATGACGCGCCGGAGATGAGCATCCCCTCGCGCTTTCTTGAGGAAGTGCCCAGCCAGCTCATCGAGAACCTCAGCAGCCGCAACGGCGCCTTGTCCGCGTCCGGCTATGGATCGAGATACGGGTCCGGCTACGGATCAGTCCGCCGCCCCGGCGGTACCGGCGACGTCGAGGGCCGCCACTACAACTACGAAGACGAAAGCCAGGACACCCCCCGCGCCACCACCGGCAGCGGGAAACTCGGATCTGCCGTAAAAGGCGGCTCATCCAAGCCTTTTGTCGCCTCGTGGATGAAGACCAAGACGCCCCCCCAGGCTCTCTCGCCCAGCCACGAATCTGCTCCAAAAAGTGAAGGCGTGGAAACGCGCTCGATTGACAACATTGCCCGCTTCTTCGGCGGCAAGCCGGGAGCCCTCAAACCCGGCGTCCTTGCCCGCCCGGCCGTGGACATTCCCGCACCGAGCGGTGCCAGCGGCCTCGGCAAAGGCCAGCGCGTGCGCCACTCAAAATACGGCGACGGCACCGTGCTCTATCGCGAAGGCGATGGCGACGACGCCAAGGTCACCGTCATGTTCACCCGCCACGGCATGAAGAAGCTCGTGGAAAAGTTCGCCAATCTGCAGAGAATATAGCGCGTCCAGCCCCATCGGTTTGCAGGCCTACTTCAAAACGTGTAGGATGCTTTCGTTTTTGCGCGATGAGGTGAGCCCATGCGATTCTTCGCCTTCGGCGTGCTCCTCGCGGCAGCCGCACTCTGTTCCGCAGGCTCGCAACAGCCGGATTCAAGTCAGCCTGAGAAGGTCACCGTCGGTCAATTGCAGCAGCGCCTTGCCGCAGCTAAGACCCAGACCGATACCGAGATCGCGAGGCAGCTCTCTGGCGTCGAGCTTATCCAGCGGCTTCCGTTTGCACATTGGTCGCGGCTCAATGCCGATCTGCCGGGACCCAAATCCCGCCAGGCATTGCTGCTCTTGACCGACAAGTCCGCGTTTCTTGGTCCCCCCGAGGAAGAAATCCCCGCCGACCCGGTACCCACACCCGCCGCGACGCGCCAGATGCTTGTCCATGTGGTGAATTACGTAAACACCACCCTGCGGCAGTTGCCGAACTTGATCGCCGTGCGCACCACAGCTAGCTTCGAGGACCGGCCGCAGAAGGACAATCTCGAAGCCACCGGAATCGTGAGTTACAGCTATCTGCCCCTCCACCTCGTCGGCGGGTCTAGCGATACCGTCACCTATCGCGACCACAAGGAAGAGGTGAATGAAAGCAGAAAAGACGGCGCGACACACAACGGCAAAACCGGCGGTCTGGTTACGACTGGCGAATTCGGGCCCATCTTGATTGTGGTGGTTGGCGACGCGATCAAAGGCAGCATCACCTGGGCGCGATGGGAACTGGGCGCAAACGGAACCGAAGCCGTCTTTCACTACGCCGTGCCGGCCGACAAGTCCCATTATCGTGTCCGGTTCTGCTGCATCGTTGATGGGTTCGCGGCCGACGGGCAGGCCAACATGCAGGTTTTTGATGAGCTGGCGGGGTACCACGGCGAGATCGCCTTCAACCCTGCCGATGGTTCAATCCTGCGCATCACCGTGGAAGCCGAAATGCCCTCACAGGAGCTTGTTCCCAACGCCGGCATCGTAATCGACTACAGCCCTGTCCAAATCGGCGGAAAAAGCTACGTCTGTCCTGAAAGAAGCGTGTCGTTGCTCTCGGCTCACGTCAACCCGCAGCAGGGAATGGCCTCAAAAGCCTTCTATAAAGGGCCAGCTAAGACGTTTCTCAACGACGTCGAGTTCAGCTCCTATCGCCGCTTCGGCTCGGAAAGCCGCATCGTCATCCCCGGAACCGCAGCATCGAACCCGTGACCCGCCACGGCATGCAGGCGCTGATGGAAAAGTTAGCCAATCTGCAAAAGATTTAACCCGCATCGGTTCCGGCAGGTTTTCACCGGCAGGACGGCTACGCCTGCGTCCCCATCCGTTTCGCCACTTCCTCGCCATCCAGCACGCGAAACACCCCCTCGGCCAGCGCCTGCAGCTCGTCCTCGCCAGGGTACACCGTCACCGGGGCAATCCATTCCAGGTACGCGCGCAACCGGCTCACCACCCGTTCTGAATAGGCCATGCCGCCGGTCAGCAGAACAGCGTCCACCTTGCCCTGCAGCACCACCGCCATCGCACCCACCTCTTTGGCGATCTGGTAGACCATGGCATCCAGAACCTGCGCCGCCTCCCGGTCCCCGGCGTCAAGCCGCCGCCCCACTTCCTTCAGGTCCCGTGTGCCCAGGTAGGCAAACATGCCGCCGCCGCCGAAGACATGGCGGTCCAGCTCGCTCTGCGTGTACTGCCCGCTGAAGCACAGCTTTACCAGCCCCCGCACCGGCAGCCCGCCCGTGCGGTCCGCGCCAAAAGGCCCCTCCTCAATGGAGTTGTTGTCGATCATGCGTCCGTCGCGATGGGCTGAGACGGTGACGCCGCTGCCCATGTGCACCACAATCAGCCGCAGGGCCTCATACATGTGCTCGCGCTCATGCGCAAACCGACGTGCCACAGCCTTGGTGTTCAGCACGTGGGCGATGGATACCCGCGGCACCAGCGGCGAGCCGGAAAGCCGCGCGCACTGCTGCCACTCGTCCACCGTCACCGGGTCCACGATGTACGCGGTCACCCCGGCCGCCTGGGCAAACCTCAGCGCCAGCAGCGCGCCCAGGTTTGAGGCATGCTCTCCGCGCCGGGCCAGGTGAAGCTCCTCCACCATCGTCTCGTCCACGAGATACGTCCCGCATTCCATCGGCGGCAGCAGGCCCCCTCGTCCCGCAACCGCCTCGAATCCCTTCCCGAAGCGACCCGCCGGGCCATACCCGGCCTCGTCGAGCGCCTTCTCGATCAACCCCGCGCGATAGTCAAGCCGCTCCACCATCGGACGCCCGCGGAACCGCTCCAGCTCTTCATCCCCATGCCGGATGGTGTGCACAAACTCGGCGCCCGCTCTTGCGTAGACACCAAACTTTGTAGACGTCGATCCGGGATTGATGACCAGGACACGGCTGCTCTCATTCGGCAATGTGCACCCCCAAAGCCAAGAGCGAGTTTACTCCGTCCCGCGCGCTCCCCTCACCCGGCACTCCATCCCGCACTCATGCACCCTGCTCCTTGCCGGTCTGATAGATAAATCTTTGAAGAACACAGACTTTTGGCCATACAAAGGTTGAAGCCGTGCTACACTTAGTGCAATCGTAGAATTCGATTAGAAGTCCTTGCCTGTTCCGAGTTACCGCTCCACACGCAAACACTTCCACATTGCGTTCGCGGTAAATTTGTAACAACAGGAGCAGCACATCATGGAACAAGGCACAGTCAAGTGGTTTAATGACGCCAAGGGATTTGGATTTTTGAGCCGCGAAAACGGCGAGGACGTCTTCGTCCATCACACCGCCATCCAGTCGAACGGTTTCCGTTCACTGCAGGAAGGCCAGCGCGTTCAGTTCAACGTGACCAAGGGTCCCAAGGGCTGGCAGGCTGAGAACGTCCAGGTTGTCTAAGTAACACGCAACCGGTTCGGAATCAAAAAGAAAGGGACGGCAGCAATGCCGTCCCTTTCTTGCGTCTGGCGCATGTATCTGCGCCCTTGGCCCGGCTCAGGCAGCCGGCCGGAGCGACTTGCCGCTCAGGGCAGGGTGAAGGCCTTCGCTCGGCACATCGTGGGTGCCCAGATACTGCAACACATCATTGATTGAATCTTCAAACCGCGAACCGGTCTTGTGAGTGGCTTTGACTCCCTTGGAGACAAGCTGACAAACCTCAAAGCGGTTCATGCCCTGCGCGAGGGCGCGGTGGATTTGATCGGAACGCATGACATACTCCGGTGAACAGGTGATTGGTGCGTGCGCTGCGGAGCTCGTCGGAAGCGGTGGGATGGCCAAAGCCGAGCAGGCTGGACTACGCCAGATACGTGCCAACTATGATTCTACGCTGAAAATGAGTCACGGCGCGGGTTTTCGCGTTGCCTGCGCAGTTAGCCCTGCGCACGCAAATCGTTCGCCGGCCGCGCGGGTCCTGCTTTCGCCTCACTGAAAACCCTGTTACGATAAGGGTTACATCGACCCGGCCAACGGGAAACACCGAAGAAACAGCAGCGAAAGAGGTTAGCAGTGGCAGACACAACCAAGATTGAAGACAGGCAGGAACGAAAGAAAGTCAAGCGCGCAGCCCGCAAGAAGGCCGCCCCGAAAGCGAAGCGCACCACGCCTCGCGGCGCAGCCAAGAAGAAAGTCAAGAAGTTAGTGCGCGGCCAGTCGAAGCGCTAAGCGGCCGCCTCCGGGCACAAGCAGGATTCCGGGCCAGCCCATCGCGGCTGGCCCGGCGTCTTTCACCCGCCTCTCAGATGGCAGGGCCTCGCGCCAGGCCCCGCTGGAGCTGCAACCGCAGGGCAGGGACTTCCACAGGACAAACCTCAATCTGTACACTGCGACGAAGGCACTCTCTACCAGGAGCCGCCTTGATCCAGCAGCAACAGGAGAACCGCCCTGCCCAGCCAACTGCTCGCCTGCAAGTCCATCGATAAGCTCATCCGGGACTCCGAAGACCCCGCCCACGCGCTGAAAAAGACGCTCGGCCCGTGGTCGCTCACATCGCTGGGCATCGGGGCGGTCATCGGCTCGGGCATCTTCACGGTCATTGGCACGGCCATGGCGGGCCAGCGCTTTGATGCGCCCTCCATCAGCTCCACGCCCCTCCTGCACTATCTGCTCACGCACACCGCCATGGCCGGCCGCCCCGGCGCGGGACCCGCGCTCGCCCTCTCACTCGTCCTCGTCGCCATCGTCTGCGCTTTCACCGGTCTCTGCTACGCCGAGCTGGCCTCCATGATTCCCATCGCCGGCTCGGCTTACACCTACACCTACGCCACCCTCGGCGAACTGGTGGCCTGGATCATCGGCTGGGACCTGATTCTCGAATACGCCTTCAGCAACATGAGCGTCAGCGTCGGCTTCGCCGCACACATCGTCGATCTGCTCGACTGGTTTGGCATCCACCCCGCGCTCAAATGGATCTCGCCCGCCTATCTGCCCACCGGCCTCCAGGACCTCGCCGGCCGCGACCTCTACGCGCCCGGCTGGCACTTCGGCTTCAACATTCCCGCCTTCCTCGTCGTCATGATCCTCACCGCGATTCTCGTCCGCGGCATCCGCGAGTCGGCCCGCACCAACAACATGCTGGTGCTGATCAAGATCATGGCCATCCTGGTCTTCATCATCGCCGCCGCCAGCTTCATCAAGCCGCACTACTGGCATCCCTTCATGCCCAATGGCTGGTCGGGAGTCCTCACCGGCGGCTCCATCATCTTCTTCACCTACATCGGCTTCGACTCCGTCTCCACCGCCGCCGAAGAGTGCCGCAACCCGCAGCGCGACCTGCCCATCGGCATCCTCGCCACCCTCATCGCCTGCACCCTGCTCTATGGCGGAGTCGCCATCGCCCTCAGCGGCATCGTCCCCTGGCAGTCCGTCATGGGAGACGCCGCCCCCGTCGTCAACGCCCTCAAGCGCCTCTCGCTCCAGCCCGGCGGCGCAGGACTCTCCTGGGTCCGCCTCTTTGTCCTCATCGGCGCCCTGCTCGGCATGACCTCGTCCATTCTGGTCTTCCAGCTCGGCCAGGCCCGCGTCTGGTTCGCCATGTCCCGCGACCGCCTGCTGCCCGACGTCTTCAGCCGCATTCACCCGCGCTTCCGCACGCCCGCCATCTCCACCTGGGTCGCCGGATTCGTCGTCGGCATCCCCGCCGGCCTGCTCGACATCGGCACCGTCTCCAACCTCTCCAACATCGGCACGCTCTTCGCCTTTGTACTGGTCTCGGTCGCCGTGCTCATCCTCCGCTACCGCGAGCCGGACCGCCCCCGCGCCTTCAAGGCTCCGCTCGGCCCGCTCTTCCCCGTGCTCAGCATCGTCTTCTGCATCGTGCTCATGATGGGGCTCGAAGTCATGACCTGGATGGCCTTCTTCGCGTGGCTCTTCATCGGCCTGCTGATCTACTTCTTCTACAGCCGCCACCGCTCAGAGTTCGCACCGAAACGATAAGGCTTCGCCCCTTCTGTCGCGCGAGTTAGCACACTTCTCACTATTGGGTTAAGTCATTGCCCTGAAAGAGCCTATAATTTCCCCGTGCAAACTTCACTGC
>JAGWRX010000076.1 GCA_028876395.1 Acidobacteriota bacterium | reverse complement strand
CTCCTGCCGGGCAGATCCAGGCGCTGGTGATGTCCACGGGCGGCACCCCCGTGCCCACGCGCGACGCGGCGCGCATCACGGCGCAGGCCGGGGCGGAGGGCGGAATCGTGGGAGGCGGCACTGGCAATCTGGCGTCGCCAACCTGCGCTGCAGGTCAAGCATGCGGCGCGTTCGGCGGCTGGAAAGTTGCCACAAATGGCTATACCGGGCTCGGCCCGGGCAGTCTGCTCGGGCTGCTGGCGTTCAACAGCGCGGGCCAGCTCAATCAGCAGTATCTATACCGAGTGGCCGTGCCGGGGCAGCCGCAGCTCAACGCGATGCAGACCGACCTGTCCATGACCGATCAAGGCGGAACTCCCCACAACATCACCGGTGCGCGCAACGTTCAGGCACAGACTGCGCAGCTTGCAGGAGGATGGGTGAATGGGCAACCTGGTGCGCTGCAGATCGGCAGCAACTACTACTACGGGGATGCCAGCAATGCGGCAGTGCGCACGCCAGGCGGCTTCTACATCCAGAACCAGAACGGCTCGGGTGCGGCGGACATTTCCGAGGTGAGCCATATTTACGCGAGCAACTCGATCCTGCCGGGGGCCGTTGCAAACCAGGGGTGGGGGTGCGGTCCGTGGGGCGCGATTGCGGCCAATGCGAATGGGTCTGGGCAGTTGATGTCCTGTGTCAACGGGATCTGGACCAATGCTGGCGGCAACAGCGGCCCGGACTTCACAAATCCGCAATCATTCTGGTTTGGTGCCGGAAACGGCGGTCCTACGAATGGATGGATCGGCGTTTACAAACTCTGCCTGTGGAACGGACAGAGCTATGACACTGGGCAAGGTAGCTGGGATGTTCGCCAGGTTTACCCGGCTTATGGCGTGGGCGGTGGGTATTTCGTGTGGGAATACAACGGCTCCAGCGGAGGTGGTGGGCTCGGTGTGACGTGCTACTCATGAGGTTGCCAATCGTGCTCATCTCTGGCGCGGGACGCGGCTGACCAAGGTGCCGGGTGCCCGCGAGTTGTCCTGCCCCGGCAGGAGGTGACTGCCTGCAACCCCGCGAAGAACTCCCGTATGGCCCGCCTGATGTCGGCGGGCGCAAACAGGAGATTTCATGCGCCTCATCATTGCCGAGAAACCGTCCGTCGCCCAGGCCGTCGCTGGCGTGCTAGGCGGTGCCAGGAAAGCTGACGGGTACATTGACTGCCCTAGTCTCAAGACCCGCGTGACCTGGTGCTTTGGTCATCTGCTGGAGCAGGCCAAGCCCGAGGACTATGTCGGAGGACGTGTCGACTCCAAACACCTGCCAGTCATCCCGGATCGCTGGCAACTGCAGCCCCGTGATGGCGGGGCGGGCAAGCAGGTCAAGGTGATCCGCGATCTGCTCAAGGACGCCACCGAGGTGGTCAACGCTGGTGATGCGGATCGCGAAGGGCAGCTGCTGGTTGACGAGGTGCTGCTGTACCTGGGCTGGAAAGGCAAGACATCGCGTCTGTGGCTGTCCAGCCTGGACGACGAAAGCGTCCAGCGCGCCCTGGTCACCGTCAAGAGCAATGACGCCATGCGCCCTCTCTATGAATCCGCCCTGGCTCGCCAGCGCGCCGACTGGCTGATGGGCATGAACTGCTCCATTGCGCTGAGCCGCAGTCTGCAAGCCGTGGGTGTCCAGGGGACCTGGAGCGTCGGCCGGGTGCAGACCCCGACCCTGGCACTGCTGGTCGACCGCAAGCGCGAGATCGACCACTTCAAGCCCCGCGATCACTACCAGGTGGAGGCCGCACTGGATGGCGGCACGCGTG
>JAGWRX010000075.1 GCA_028876395.1 Acidobacteriota bacterium | reverse complement strand
TCAGCCCCGCGCGCGAACGGCGAATCGCATTCGCCACCACGCCCAGCGCCGCATCCTGGCCGACGACGCGTTCGCGCAGCCGGTCTTCCATCTGGACGAGCTTCTTCACTTCGCCTTCGAGCATCCGCGAGACGGGAATGCCCGTCCACTTGCTCACGATTCTGGCGATGTCTTCCTCGTCCACTTCTTCCTTCAGCATGCGCTGTGTGCCTGCGGCGCCGTCCTGCTGTGCATTCAGTCGCTTCAGCTCGGCTTCGAGCTTTGGCAACTCGCCATACTGAATCTGCGCCGCGCGGTCGAGCTGTCCCTTGCGGGTCTGCTCCTCGGCCTCAAAGCGCAGCGCCTCGATTCTCTTTTTCAGCTCGCTGATGTGGCTGATGGCATCGCGCTCCCGGGTCCAGTGCGCGCGCAGCGCGGTGGTCTTCTCCTTCAGCGTCGCCAGCTCGCGCTCCACCTCGGCCAGCCGCTCGCGGCTGTTCGTGTCGGTTTCGCGCTTCAGCGCAGCCTGTTCGATTTGCAGAGACGTGGCCTCGCGCTCCAGCTGGTCAATCTCGGTCGGCACAGAGCCGATCTGAATTGCCAGCGAGGCCGCGGCCTCGTCCACCAGGTCGATGGCCTTGTCGGGCAGGAAGCGGTCGCTGATGTAGCGATGCGACAGGGTCGCCGCGGCAACGATGGCCGCGTCCTTGATGCGCACATTGTGGTGCGCCTCATAGCGCTCCTTCAGCCCGCGCAGAATGGCGATCGTGTCTTCCACGTTGGGCTCGCCCACGTAGACGATCTGGAAGCGCCGCTCCAGCGCTGCATCCTTCTCAATGTATTTACGGTACTCGTTCAGCGTGGTTGCGCCGATGGCGCGCAGCTCGCCGCGCGCGAGAGCCGGCTTGAGCATGTTGCTGGCGTCGATGGCTCCCTCGGCCGCGCCCGCGCCCACCAGCGTGTGCAGCTCATCGATGAACAGCACAATCTGCCCGCCCGATTCCTCAATTTCTTTCAGAACGGCCTTGAGCCGGTCTTCGAACTCGCCGCGATACTTTGCGCCGGCCAGCATCGAGCCCAGGTCAAGCGAGATGACGCGCTTGTCGCGCAGCGCCTCGGGCACGTCGCCGGAGACGATGCGCCGCGCGAGCCCCTCGACGATGGCTGTCTTGCCCACGCCGGGCTCGCCGATGAGTACAGGATTGTTCTTGGTCCTGCGGCTGAGCACCTGGATGACGCGGCGAATCTCCTCGTCGCGGCCAATCACGGGGTCCAGCTTGCCGCGCCGTGCCAGCTCGGTCAGGTCCTTGGCGTATTTTTCCAGCGCCTGAAACTTGGCCTCGGGGTTCTGGTCCGTCACGCGCTGCGCGCCGCGCACCGCCGTGAGCGCCTGCAGAATGGCCTGATGCGTTGCGCCCAGCGCAACCAGCGCTTCGCGCGCGGCGTCACCCTTTGCCTGCACGGCGCCCAGCAGAAGATGTTCCGTGGAGATGTATTCGTCTTTGAAGTTTGCCGCTTCACGAAAGGCCTGATCCAGGGCCCGGTTGAGCGCCTGGCTCAGGCCTGGCTGCGCCGTGGCTCCCGCCACGCGAGGCAGTTTCCCCTCGATTTCGCGCAGCGTGCTTTCAAGCTTTTCGACGGGCACGCCAATTTTTTCGAGCACCGCGGGAATCACGCCCTCGCGATCCTCGACCAGGCCCAGCAGCAGATGTACGGGCATCACTTCGGGGTTGCCGAACTCGGTCGCCCGCTCCTGTGCCTGCTGCACGGCCTGCTGCGATTTCACCGTCAACTTTTCCCATCGAATCGCCATTCCTCAACTCCCAGCGGCCGGATTCCAGCCCGGTTAACCTGGCTGCTGGAATCCAGACTCCATTCTGCCGGGGCTGAATACAACCCCAGCCGGGTACAAAAAAAGATCGCCGGGCCGAACAAACTCGCACCCGAGCCCGGCGCATCCAGAACCTCACCCCGCCCTCTGCAAGGGCATTCAGGGCGGATAAGCGGCAGCCCTTACGCCGCCACGTTGACCTTGATCTGCTTGGGCTGGGCCTCGACCTTCTTCTTCAGCTCCAGCTTGAGCACGCCGGCCGTGTACTTGGCCTCCACGTGCTCGGTATCCACCGTCGTGGGCAGGGTGAAGGCACGATAGAAGCTGCCGTAGCTGCGCTCAATGCGATGGAAGTTCTCTTCCTTTTCCTCGGACTCGAACTTGCGCTCGCCCCTCACGGTCAGCGTGTTGTTCTCCACGCGCACATCCAGGTCCTTCTCTTCAATGCCCGGAACTTCGAGCTTGAGGACGACCTTCTTCTCATCCTCATAGATATCGACCGCGGGCACGAAGTTTGCAGTGGTCAACGGGCTTTCGCTCTCCTTGAAATCGCGAAAGATGGTGTTGAAGCGATTCTGCAATGCGACGACTTCACGGAATGGATCCCAACGAGTGATTGCCATGAATTTGTCCTCCAGATGATGTCAGAGTGATGGGGTGGGTAGAATCCCAGCCCCCAATCATTCTGATAGAACTATAGCACAAATGATTCATAAAATATGAGTGTATTACGCTAATGTTTTAGAAAAAGTCTAACGTGTTTATTTAACAATGATTTATCCGCAACCAATTCTCGTTTTCAGGCTGGAAAGCGCTCAGGCAGGCTCGGCTGCCGGGATGGCGAGGGGTGCCGGTGACTCTCTGCCCGCGGCCAGCCGGGTCAGGGTCAGCACGGTGATGTCGTCCTCCTGGCCGAAGCGCTGAGCCGCGCTGGCAATCGCGCCGGGTGGCTCGGTGGCAATGGCGGCGGTGCGGTCGAATCCGAAGAGCTCGCCGGCCGCGTTGCGCGCTTCGACAACACCGTCTGAGACGAAGGTGAGCGAATCGCCGGGGGCGAGCTGGCAGGTGGATTCGGTGTATTCGGCTTCCGACGAGATGCCGAGCGGCAATCCGTTATGGAGGGTGATTTCGTCCCCGTTGCGATAGGGGGCCAGGTGGCCGGCGTTGGCGACGGTCAGGGTGCCGTCTGCCGAGAGTTCCGCGCAAAGGCAGGTGGCGAAACCACCAAGGCGCATGTCCTTCATCACGAGGTTCAGGTGGCGGAGCAGTTCCGATGGTGAGTCGCTGTCGCGACGCCCGGCTGCTCCGTTGAGCAGGGCCGCAGTCATGGCAGCGGCCGCGCCCTTTCCGCTCACGTCGCCCACCAGCACGCGCTGGCGGTCGTCCCCGAGCACGCGGCAGAGATAAAAGTCCCCGCCCACATCGCGCGCGGGGTGAAATGCGACCTCGATATGCAGGCCAGGCGCGCTGTCGATCTTTGCCGGCGCCAGCATGCGCTGAATCTCGCTGGCCGCCTGCATTTCGCCTGCCAGCATGGCACGCTCCTCCGTCACCCGCCTCTGGTCCCGGAAGAGCAACCCGAGCAACCCCGTCAGCAGGCAACCTGTGAGAAAAGCCAGCGTTTCCAGAAGCCCGCGATGCCAGTAGGCGAACAGGTTTGGCAATCCCAGCCGCGGATCACCGGTCATTGCCACGGCGAACCAGACGAAGTCGAACGCCCCAAACAGCATGCACAGGGCAGCCATGGCGCGCATACGGCGTGAGATTTGCCTGTACGGCCAGAAGGCTAGAAAAGGCGATATCGAAATTGCCAGCCACGCGACAGTAACCAGAACGGTGTTCACACTTAGATCCAGAATCCTTCCTTGCAGCCAGAGCGATTGATCAGCAGGAAGCAATAGAGCGGGTGCGTACAGTCCATTGGGCACAGCGACGAATGCAGCGGCCAGCCAAAAGAGTCGGGGTACGCGGCGTCGCGCCATTGCAAAGAAGAACAGGACAAACACGACCGGATCCACAGCGCTTGCTACCCCCTGAATTGCCGTGGAGAGGGCCCACGGGAAATTCATCAGCGCCGCGGCACAGTACGCAAAGATTCCATAAGTGGCTCTGATTACGCATATGATGCACAGGTACAGCAGCTCCCAGCGGCTGCGGTCGTAGTAGAAGAGTCCCAGCAGCATGAGGCCGACTACGCCGATCAGAGGGTACCAAAGCGCAACCACCAGGACACTCTCGCTCTGGGCGAGGACAAAGCCGGCACGCTGCCCCGTAAGCGCCTCCGAATCCCCGGCATGAATCTCCAGAGGGTTGGTATTCCAAATCGCCTGAGGGGAGGTGATCCGCAATGCTATGCTGCCCGGCTGAGTTTCAAGCGCGGCGGCCGGCAGCGGATACTGCCGGATTGTGTCCATCCTGAAAAAACCGGTGCGCATATTGCCGGCACCGCCGACGGGCACTCCGTTCACGAAAAGCTGATAAGCGCCAGCAAGGCTGATTTGCACTGCCGGATGCGCCGTGCCGCGCAGTGAGCTCAAATCCCCATGGCAGCGCGCCCACAGGTGCGGCTCTTCGAGTGGCAGCTTCCATTGCGCGGAGGGTTGCCAGCCGCTCTCGTCGAGTGTCGGAGCGGCCCAGGCAGGGTTGTCGCCGAACCGCCACACGCATTGTTGCGGCGTGATTGCGATGATGGATTGCGCGGCGAGCGCGCCGGGCAGCGCGAGCAGGAGAGCCAGAAATGCAGCGTGGAGTTCCGCCACGCGAGGCGGGCGCAGGGGAAGCATGGGAAAAAGCATACTCTGCTGCCTGTTTCCGCAATAGCGAATTCTCAGAGCTGGCGCGAGCCGGTGGGTTGAGGGCTGCGGCGCTTTGTCTTTCCGCCAGTCCGGACGCGGCTCAGGCTTGAGCGAACTTCGGCACGGAAATGGTTGTTGTGGACTGTTCGCCGGTGCCCAGCCGGGTGAAGGTGAGGACGGTGATGTCGTCATCCTGGCCGAAGTCCACGGCGGCTTCCATGGCCTTGGTGGCGTCCGGGCGGGAGGAGAAGAGCGCGCCGAGCCGCTCGAAGCTGAAGATCTCCCCGCTGGCGCTGCGGGCTTCGAGCAGGCCGTCTGTGTAGCAGGCAAAGTGGTCGCCCTCGTGGAGGCGCATCGAGGTCTCTTCGTAGTGGGCGGCGGCCACGACGCCGAGCGGCAGCGCTCCCGGCAGGCCAAGCTCGTGTTTGTTGAGGAAGGGCGCCGGGTGGCCGGCGCTGGCGATGACGCAATGGCCGCCGGGGTCCAGCCGCAGCACGAGGCAGGTTGCGAAGCCTCCCTGCAGGCGGCCGAAGAGTCGACGGTTGAGCTCACTCAGCATTTCTGCGGGGTTGGGCGCGAAGCGCGCCAGTGTGCGCACCGCTCCCACGATGAGCGACACGGTCATGGCGGCTCTCAGGCCTTTGCCGCTCACGTCACCCAGGATGATGAGCGTGGAGCCGGCGTGGTCGCCTTCGAGCGGCATGATCTGGAAGAAGTCGCCGCCCACCTCCTGCGCGGGGCGGTAGGCGCTGCTGAGGGCGAATCCGGGGATGGCGGGAATGGTCTCTGGAATGAGGACCTGCTGCAGCTCGCGCGCGCTTTTGAATTCCTGCTCCAGCACGCTCTGGCGCTGGCTTGAGTCCTGCAGGTAGCGGTAGACGGCGTAGATGATGGCCAGCAGCAGGAGGGTGCTGGCGATGGTTTTCGCGGTGAATGTGTTGCCATTGAGAGTGAACAGCGGCGCGCCGATCTTCTCGCCCAGCGTCCAGTGGGTGTAGCGGCTGCCCTGCTGCACGGCGATACGCACCACGGAGATCATGCCGTCGAGAAGGGCGGCTATTGCAACCATCCAGCGTGTGGCGTCCAGGCGTTTGCGGAGCGCGGCGGCTACCAGCACCAGCGGATACGCCTCGGCGAGGGTAAACACGACTGTCAGGACGCCGTCTGTCGCCTGCACCCAGGGTGCGATGAGCGGATTGCTCCAGTCCAGCATGGTCAGCAGGCCGTCCAGGGATGTAGCGCAGATGCTGCTGATGGCCAGCAGGCGTGTGAGATGCGCGAAGGTGGAAGATTCGTCCAGTTTGAGGAGATAGAGGAGAACGAACCAGAGG
This sequence comes from Acidobacteriota bacterium, assembly GCA_028876395.1. Classification (GTDB taxonomy): domain Bacteria; phylum Acidobacteriota; class Terriglobia; order Terriglobales; family Acidobacteriaceae; genus Telmatobacter. The sequence goes on along the minus strand of JAGWRX010000075.1, from coordinate 26,932 downwards.
CTGATGTCTGCCAGAGCTAAAACCGGCTGCAGCCAGCCGAGGGCGAAGTTGAAGGAAAAGGGAATCCGGAGCCCGACGAGCAGGGTAATCAGCACGGGCGCGCCGCTGAAGACGGCCATCCAGAGAACGACGCGCTGCGAGCGGTTGCGCATCCACGCCAGCAGGCTGAGCACCATCACCAGAAAGTAGAGGGAATTCAGGCCGAAGTCATACTGCCGGCTGCGCAGCCAGGTGTAGTCGAGTTCGGCTTTCAAGCCGGCGATGGCTGCCGGGCTGCCGACGATGGGCGCTGCATACAGCCCGCCCAGTTTTTCTGAATCGAATGAGGTCAAGGGCCCCTTCCACACGCGCAGGGCGAGGACGCCTTCGCGGGCGGGTCCCATGCCGAAGGTCTGCGCCGGCGGGCTATACGGCCATGAGGGGTTCGGAGGCATCGTGCCATGGCGGCCGATGAGCTGGCCATTCCAGTAGATTTCGTATGCGTCGTCGATATGGCGAATCAGCAGGGCAACGTCGGGCGATGCGCCGGGCGCAGGGGAGAGCCGGATGTGCTTCCGATACCAGGCGAAGCCGGTGTAGGCCGGATGGCCCTGCGCGCCCCAGGTCTTGTCCGGGCTGATCTGCTCCCAGCCGACGCTGTTCTGGTCGTCGCCGGCTTGCGGCAGCGCCCATGCGGGATTATCGCCCAGATGAAACTGCCACGGCCCTTCGAGCGGAGCGGAGCCTTTGCCGAGACCATCGACTTCAAGCACCGGGGCGCTGGACTGTGCGGCAGACCGGGGCGGGGCTGCGAACAAGGCAATCAACATCAACCCCACGGCGAGCATGGAACGACGGGGAAGCGAAAGCATGACAAGAGCATACTCCGAAAGCTCTGGCGCGAAAGGGCATTTTCGGGGGTACGTTCATCCCGCCGTTGCCCGCAGGCGCTTTCAAGATAGGTTCAGGCCCTGCACTCTACAATATCCGTCAGATGATGCATCTCTTCAGCCTTCCTGCTTACATGGACTGGCACTGGCTCTGGCTCACGGCGGCTGCCTTTATTGCCGGGGTGCTCAATGCCGTGGCAGGCGGCGGCTCCTTTCTCCTGTTTCCCGCCATGCTGAGCATGAAGATGCTGCCCATCCAGGCCAACGCCACCAATACCGTGGCGCTGTGGCCGGGCCAGCTCACATCCATTGCCGCCTATCGTCATGACATTCGCAAAAACCTGCGGGTGGCCCTGCCGCTGGGGCTGGCCGGGCTGCTGGGCGGCACGGCCGGCGCTATCGTTCTGCTCATCACGCCGCAGTTGACCTTCCTGCATCTGGTACCGTGGCTGCTGCTTGTCGCAGCCATCATCTTTGCCGTGAGCGGACCGGTCTCCCGCTGGCTTGAGCGCCGGAACGCGGCCCGCCGCGCAGACGCCGCGGGCGGCGCGCATGCGCAGCGCCGCCTGCCGGTTTTTGTGGCCACCGTCGTGGTCTGCTTCTACATCGGGTACTTTGGCGCCGGCGCGGGATTCCTGATCATCACGCTGCTTTCGCTCTTCGGGTACCAGGACATCCACGAGATCAATGCGCTCAAAGTGGTCTCAACCACCATGGCCAACGGCATCGCTTTTGCCATCTTTGTGGTGAACGGCCAGGTGGTGTGGCGCTACTGTCTGCTGGCCATGGTCAGCTCGGCCATTGGCGGCTACACTTCCGCCAGCATGGCTCGCAAGGTGCCGCAACCGGTGCTGCGCGGTTCTGTCGTTTTCCTTGGCCTCTTCATGGCCGCCTGGTTCTTCTGGAGAAATCCCTGAACGTATGACGCCGCCTGACCTGTTTCCGCGCTGGGCTTTGGAGTGGATCGGCTCCACGGCCGCCTTCAGCACCACCGCATCCTTTGTGCCTCAGCTTGTGCGGGTGTGGCGTCGCAAGAGCGCCAGCGACATCTCGCTCACCATGTTTCTGCTTTTCAGCTTCGGACTGGCCTGCTGGCTGATCTACGGCGTGGGCATCGGCTCCGGCCCGGTGACCGTGGCCAACGCCGTCACGCTGGCCTTGTCTCTCGCGATCCTGGTGCTCAAGCTGCGGTACGACCGCCGCAACAGGCCGGGCGGCAGTGAGTGGTCCTCCGATAAAATAAAGCCATGAGCCACGAAGGCATCCGCTACGTGTCGAAGGAAGAGCAGGCGCGCGAGTCTGAAGAGAACCGCCCGCTGCCGCGTATCGCCATCACCCCGGCCAAGGTGAGGGTTCTGCTCACTGAGGGCAAGGGCCTGGAGATTGACTGGGTGGACGGGCACCGGAGCGCCTGGAGCTTTGCCTGGCTGCGCGATGCCTGTCCCTGCGCCACCTGCGTGGATGAGCGCAAGAAGGAAGGCCGCAAGATCGGCCAGGCCCGGCCCAAATCCGCCGAGCTGCTGCCGATGTACAAGCCGGCGGCCAAGCCCGCCAGCGCGCAGGCCGTGGGCCGCTACGCCCTGCAGTTCAACTGGCTCGATGGCCACTCGGCCGGCATCTACTCGTGGGAATACCTGCGCCGCAACTGCCAGTGCCCGGAGTGCACCTTTGCCGCATCGGAAACCGAAGGCGCGCCCAACTAGCCGGGCAGATCCTGATTTGTTTCAGCTGCCGCCGGATCGGCGGGGCGTTGCTGCTGCGCGCGCAGTTCCTCAATCAGCTGCGCGAGCTGCTCGCGTTTGCGGTCGCTCAGGTCAATGAAGCGCACGCCCACGAGGTGCTTGCGGTTGGTCCACTGGGTCACGCCCGAGAGGCGGAAGGGCATCCCGAACAGCTTGAGGATTACCTCGACGCGGACCATCATGCCCGCAACGAAGCGATCCTGGGTATGAATCCGGCAGCCGCCCTGGCTGAGGTCGAGAATGCGACAGGGAAGGGCCGCCCCCTGGTTGACGAGCAGAAGCGAGGCTTCGTCGCCGATGGCAAAGCGCGGATGCGCCCTGGTCCGCCTGCCGCGTACCGCAGGAGTCTCTGATTTGCCTTCCGGTTCCATAACCCTCCCCGCCTGATTGCGGGGAAAGCTCAGTGTCCCCCGGTCAGTTCCCAGGGGCGCGCGGGCGCAGGCTGCGCGGCTTCCCGGCCTTTCAGGCGGTCATACCGGTACAGATCGCTGGTGGTGCCGAGCGACTCGTTATAGAGGCTCGTGCCGCCGGTCAGCAGCTTCAGTTCCTCGGTAAACAGATGAATCGCCTGCAATTGGCTGGCCGTTGCGGGCAGCTCAAATTGGGATGTCTTAATGAACTTCTGATAGCCCCGATCGAGCAGCCGGGCCACCTCGCCCCGGACCAGCGCGCCGGGATGCACGGCGAAGGCTGCCGGTGCATCGGCCTGCGGCGCGGGCACGAGAACCGCGGCGGCTCCGTGCTTGCCGACCAGCATGCCGCCCTGAATGGCGGCGTAGGGCGCGACACCAAAGGAATGTGCGCGCAAAATGTCCAGCATCTGATTGAAGCTCGGAACTGCGGGCTTTTTAGCCATGGTCGCTTTCCTGTCTGCGAATATGGAATGAGAGGCTGAAACAATCCCGCCCCTCGCTCCATCTTCGCAGACCGGGAGCATGGGCCGCAATTCCGCCATGGAATCCAGTGACGCAAAAGCCGCGCCTGTCTCGACCCTGCGGCTTCCGCGCGCCGCATATCTTGCCCTTCGCGTCCACGCCGAGGAGACCTACCCGCACGAGTGCTGCGGCGTGCTGCTGGGCCACTCCACGCCGGAGGGGTGGCGGATCGAGGAGGCGGTGCGGGCAGCCAACGCGCATACTGACTCGGCTCACAACCGCTACTGCATCGCCCCCAAAGAGCTGGTGAAGATCGAGATCGGGGCACGCCGCCGCGGCCTGCAGATTGCGGGCTTCTACCATTCCCACCCCGACCATGGGGCGCAATGGTCCGCGACCGACCTCGCCGAGGCACACTGGCTGGGCTGCTCGTATGTCATTACCGCCGTAGCGCAGGGTAAAGCTATGGAGACTAACTCCTTCCTGCTGTCGGGGACAAGAGAGGAATGCAAGCGATTTGTGCGGGAAGTTATCAGGCTGGACGGCGAAACGGCGGGCGCGGAATGAATTCGAGGGGCCTGTCTCGATACGCGATAGGCTGGATGAGCGCTTCGCCGCGCAAGGAAGACCCGGGGCCCAGTTAAAAAATCTTCAAGACATTCAGAAACTTCTTTACTTTAAGGCATTTCAGCACCATAATCGCGCAGTCTCAGAGAGCGCGCGCTTCCCCGGTCTCTCCCATCCCCCAACGCGGGTGATCTCTAAGCAAGTCAAGGAGGTTATTCCATATGAAAAAAATCAGCCCAGTTCTGTTGGGACTGTCCCTCGCGGTTGCCGGCAGTTCGATGTCCGCGGCGCAGCAAGCATCCACCTCGGTACCCAAGGTCATACAGCTGACGCGGGAATTCGTAAAGCCCGGCAAAGCCGGTATGACGCATGACAAATCAGAGAGCGCCTTTGTAAATGCCATGGCAGAGGCCAAGTCGCCGACCCACTACACGGCAATGTGTTCGCTCTCTGGAAAATCGCGATGCCTTTACTTTACCCCCTATTCTTCGTTCGATGCGTGGCAGAAGGACACAGAAGCGGTCGCGAAGAATAAGGACCTCTCAGCCAAGCTGGACCAGGCCATGGCAGCCGATGGCGATTTGCTCGACTCAGTGGATCAGGCCGTTCTTGTCTACGACGAAGACATGAGCTATCACGCACCGGGTCCAAGGCCGCAAGCGCGTTTCATGGAAATCACCGAATTCCATGTTCGCGCCGGCCACACCAAGGATTTTGCCGATCTGGCAAAGATGTATATCGCGGCGTGCGAGAAGGCAGGAACCAGCGCTCACTGGGCGATGTTCCACCTGGAATACGGTGGCTCAGGTGGCACCTATCTGCTCTTAAGCTCAGACAAATCGATGGCCGAGATTGATAGCGGCTTCGCCGAGGGCAAGAAGATCCGGGCGGCCATGGGCGAAGAGGGCATGAAGAAGTTCGAGGAACTTGATGCCGCGACAGTGGAAAGCGCGAACAGTCAGCTATTCGCCATCAACCCGCGCCAGAGCTACGTTTCCGACGACTGGATCAAGACCGATCCGGACTTCTGGAAGCCCGCGCAGTAAGCATTCAGGTTGTATCGTTCCAACTTCAATTGCAGCCATTCAAAGAGCGGTTTTCGGCACGGCCGGAGCCGCTCTTTTGCGTGTTCGTTGAAGCGGGTGCGCCGCTGAATCTGTTCGACGCAGGGGGAAGACTGCGCGCTTTTGTTAACCTTATAGAAGCACGGCCAGATGTGCGCTCGCCATGCTCCGGATTTCCCCGTCGCTTTCATCCGGGATTGACCACGCTGACGAGCGGCGCCTCAACGCCGCAGTTTGCCGGATCAGACCGGCGCAAGAAAATGAGACATGCATGATGGCAACCACGATGGAACCGATTCCCCTGCCTGAGCTGACCACCGACGATCTCTCCCGCTACTCGCGGCACATCATTTTGCCCGAGGTGGGCATGGAGGGCCAGCGGAAGCTGAAGGCGGCCAAGGTGCTCTGCGTGGGCACGGGCGGGCTGGGCTCGCCGCTGGCTTTCTATCTGGCAGCGGCCGGTATAGGCACGCTGGGGCTGGTGGACTTTGACGTGGTGGACGCGAGCAACCTGCAGCGCCAGATTATCCACTCGACCAAAGACATTGGCCGCAAGAAGCTGGACTCCGCCGAGGAGAAGCTCAAGGCGCTGAACCCCGCGCTCAACGTGGTGAAGCATGAGACGATGCTCACCAGCGCCAACGCCCTTGAGATTCTGAAGGACTACGACATCGTCGCCGACGGGACGGACAACTTTCCCACGCGCTATCTGGTCAACGATGCCTGCGTGCTGCTGGGCAAGCCGAACGTTTACGGCTCGATCTTTCGCTTCGAGGGGCAGGCCAGCATCTTTGCCACGGAGGCAGGCCCCTGCTACCGCTGTCTCTATCCTGAGCCGCCGCCGCCCGGTCTGGTTCCCAGCTGTGCCGAGGGCGGCGTGCTGGGCATTCTGCCCGGACTGGTAGGCGTCATCCAGGCCACCGAGGCCATCAAGCTGATTCTGGGCAAGGGCGACTCGCTCGTCGGCCGCCTGCTGCTGGTGGACGCGCTCGGCATGCGCTTTCGCGAATTGAAACTGCGCAAGAACCCAGACTGCCCCGTGTGTGGCAAGCATCCGACCGTCACGCAACTCATCGACTATCAGCAATTCTGCGGAATTCATCCGGAGACAAAAGAGGAGAAGTCATTGAAGAACGGCATTCCGCAGCTCAGCGTGAAGGAGCTGAAGCAGCGCCTCGATGCGGGCGAGGATGTGTTCATCCTCGATGTGCGCGAGCCCTATGAGTACCAGATCGCCAACATCGGCGGAACGCTGATTCCGCAGAACGACGTGCCGCAGCGCCTAGCCGAGATCGACCGCGAGCGCGAAGTGGTGGTGCAGTGCCGCAGTGGCGCGCGCTCGCAGCGCATCGCGGAGTTCCTCAAGCAGTCTGGCTACGCGAAGGTCGCGAACCTCGCCGGCGGCATCCTGGCCTGGAGCGACGAGATTGATCCGTCGGTGCGCAAATACTGAGGACTTGCCGGCAAGTTTTTGCCGGGAGTGACCGCATCAACGACAAGGCCCGACTCCTGATGGAATCGGGCCTTTGTTCTCTGCGGCGGGCTCGGCCTCAGTGCGTGATCTCAGTCGCGGCTGGCCTTGGCGGTTCCGCGGTCTTGCCGTTTTCGTCGATCTTGCCGAAGATCATCTTGCCGCTTGCCGTCTGCAGCACGCTGGTGACGGAAATGTCCACGGACTTCCCGATCATCTTGCGCGCGTGATCCACGACCACCATGGTGCCGTCGTCCAGATAGCCCACGCCCTGGTTGAATTCCTTGCCTTCCTTCAGGATGAGCACGTGCATGTGTTCGCCGGGCAGAACCACGGGCTTGAGCGCGTTGGCCAGGTCGTTGATGTTGAGCACTTCAACGTGATGCAGATGGGCCACCTTGTTCAGGTTGAAGTCGTTGGTCACCACCTTGGCTTCCCACTTCTTCGCCAGCTCCAGCAGCTTCAGGTCCACCTCGCGGATGGAAGGGAAGTCGTCCGGCACAATCTGCACCTGAATGTTGTCGCTGGACTGCATGCGCTGCAGCATGTCCAGGCCGCGGCGGCCGCGCTGGCGCTTGGAGCCGTCAGTGGAGTCGGCCACAATCTGCAGCTCGCGCAGCACGAACTCCGGCACCACCAGCATGCCGTCGATAAAGCCCGCTTCGGCGATGTCGGCGATGCGCCCATCGATGATCACGCTCGTGTCCAGCACTTTGGCACTGCGGCGGTTGGGGCGCTCGCCGCTGAAGATCATGCCCAGGGCCGCGGGATTGAGCAGGTCGCCTTTGCTGGCGCCAACCAGCAGGCCCACGTAGGTCATCAGCAGCAGCACGAAGATCTGCAGCACGGCCGAGGTGCCGCCGCTGATGGGCGCGCTGCGCAGAACCAGGCAGAACAGCGCCGCGCCAAAGATGCCCAGCACGCTGCCGGCAACCGCGCCAATGAGCCGCCGCAGGCTGAGCGCGCGCACGCGCAGCTCGAAAATAATCACCGCGCAGGCCGCTACTGCGCCCGCGGCTGCACCCGCCCATGCCGGCATGCCGAACGGGCGAAGGAAGTAGCATACTCCGGACAGCACGGCCACAAAAAGAAGACGAATCAGAATGAGATCCATAGGAAGCCCGCTTCCGCCGGCGAAAGATAACCTGCGCCAGCCAACCATAGTTGGCGAGTATGCCTAGCCGCGCTCCGAGTCGTCAAGGGGCGAACGGCCGGCGATTGCGTTTTGCCGAAAGACGAATGAGCGACGGGGTCGGAAAAACTGGGCGGCTTGCAGCCAGACGGCGTGTGAGGCAGCGCCGCTGATTGCGGGGACCCAGGCATCTGGACCCGGCATGAATGCTGCCCTATGCCGGCTCTCCAACCGCCGCGCCTCCTCGCCTCACGAGGCTACGGCCAGCTCAGGGGCCGGCGCCATGCGATGCATGCCCTTGCGCGGGCCGCGCTTGCGGGCGCTCATGATCTTGACGCGCTCCAGCAGCTCCTGCGGGGAGCATGTCTTCTTGGCCAGCAGGGCGTCCGCCCCGTGAATCTGGCCGTTCATTTTCTGCGGATCGCCCAGCAGAATCATCGGCACATGGGAGGCAATCTGCTTGAGCCGGCCCACCAACTGGTCGCCGCTCATCTGCGGCATGAAGAAGTCAGCCAGCACAAGATCGACGAGGTTCTCGGCAAAAATGCTCACGGCCTCCTGGCCGCTGTTGGCCGATAGCACCCGGTATCCATTGGTTGACAACATGAACTTGAGTACGGACAGGTCCTGTTCGTTGTCGTCTACGCAGAGAATGACTTTTTTAGGCCTCATGATTTTTGAAACGCTCTCCTTCAATCGAATTCGTTGGTCTTGCGTTGGACACACATCTCCCGTGCCTGCTCTATCGGCAGGCTTGAGCGACATATCTCCGGGGCCGGTGGCCGCTGTGAGGGGGTCGTTTGCCTGGCTGAGCTGATTGCGGATTGCCTGCCTGCTCGACGGTGCCTCTGCGAAGACGACACTCGAGACCAAGACCATCCGGGAATCAAGCCACAGGAAGATCGCCTTCTTGCGCGGTCAAATTGTGTTTGATGCCTGCGGGTAAGTACGGCAAAATTGCCGACTCAATTGTTTCAATGCTTGGCAAGAGTAAGAGGAGTCTGAGCCCATGGAAAGAGAGAAAGAAAGGCGTAAATAGTGAGTGGAAAACATCATGTAACAGTTGGAAACCGGGTACCGCAAACACACAGCGTGACTTGCGTTGATGAAAGTCTGTTGAAAGCATGTGCATTACGGCAGGAAAAACCGTCCACTTGCAACAAGAACGGTGCTGCCCGCCACGCGCACATCGGTCACCCTCGCCGATTGCGCCGTTGCGGAGAGGAAAAGATTGCTGGGCCGGCCGATCTCCACACCCTGGCGCAGCATGATTCTCTGGTCTGAAGGAACTGCGCCATGCGCGACAAGGTAGCTGATGGCGCAGCCTGCCGCTGATCCGGTGGCCGGGTCCTCGCCGCCGTAGAACTGCATCCGCGCCCTCCACGCTGGCTCCTGTTGGCCTATTGGCCCCAGCACGTAGAACCAGCGCGCTCCACGCTCGCGGAGCCACGGCGTGGCCTGCTGCTGCTTCACGTTAAGGTGCGACAACGACGCTGCCGAACGCAATGCCACGATGGCGAATGCGGTTCCGGTGGAGACCACCTGCGGAGGCAGCGCGGGGTCCAGGTCTTTCGGCCGCAGCCCGATGAGCCGGGCCACTTCCGCCGGGTCCAATACTTCGCCAAACTCCGGATCAGGTTGCGTCATTTCACCAAAGAGGCTGTCCGCTTCAAATCGCACCGGCACCTGACCCACGTTCAGTTCCAGCGTCACGGTATTTGCCTGCACCGTTTCAGGCCAGTGCAACCGGAGCACGCTCGCCGTGCCCAGCGTGGGGTGACCGGCGAAAGGCAGTTCCTCCTGCGTGGTGAAGATGCGCACGCGCACGCCCTGGGCTTGTTCAATAGCGGGAGGTCTGCGCTGGACAAACGTGGTCTCAGACAGGTTGAATTCCTGCGCGATGGCCTGCATGCGTTCCGCGGCAAGGCCAGCGGAGTCGACCACCACGGCCAGCGGGTTGCCGGCCAGCGCGGTGTCAGTAAATACATCGACGATGAAGTACTCGAGTTCCACCCGGGCCGCGCCCGCATCCATCCGCATCACTAGATTATGAGGCAGAAGGGAACCGCAATGCAGATCGCCGTTGCGCAGGTGCGATAAGCGGCGGCCGTTAGGCAGCCGCCTCGCGGGTGCTCGGCGACGCAAGGCGCTATCTGTGGCCTCCTGTCTTCTGCTCTACAAAAGGCCACAAACGCGGTTCAGCGCGCGACGCGCAGGCTACGTGAAGATGATTTGCCCGCCCGCGGCCATCTCGTAGAACTGCCCGACGGAGATCACGCCATCAATTTCCGGACAGAAGTCATCCTTCTTCAGATGAAACATGTCCACGGTTGCGCGGCAGGCATACATCGGCGCGCCCGCATCATGAATCATGGTGAGGAACTCGGCCACTGGAGGAATGTCGAGCTTCTCCATTTCCTTCTTCATCATGCTCGTGGCGAAGGAGGACATGCCAGGTATCGCCCCGACCAGTGTGGGAATGTGCATCGCGGGATTGCCGACTGTGGCCACCTTGAGGTCATTCATCCGTTTCTTGATGACCGCGTCAAGGCCAAAGAACGTGAAGAACAACGATGCCTCGATGCCCTCCATCCGTGCTCCATTGGCCATGATCAGGCCGGGATAGACGCCCTCGAGCGATCCGCGCGAGATGATGATCGAAACCTTTTCAATGGGCTGTGCTGTGTCTGCCATGGTTCTCTCCTGTTTCAGATGCATCCTTTGGGTTTCGGAAGGCCCGCAATCTTTGCCGCGCGCTTCGCCGGCCCTTTGGGAAAAAGCTGATAAAGGGTCTTGGTGTCGATGCCGCTCTCCTTGGTCAGGCGGCGAATGCTGGGCGCATCGCCTTCCTTCATGAAGACCTGGCGCATGAAGTTGATCACCGTCCAGTGCTGCGGCGTGAGTTCGGGAATGCCATCCTGCACGGCGATTTCGCGGGCGATGTCTTCCGTCCAGTCGTTGATGTGAGCCAGGTTCCCGTCCGCGTCGAGTTCGAGTGCCTTGCCACCTACTGTCAGTGTTGCCATGTTTTCACCTCTCCGTCTTTTACTTTTGTCGGTTCTTTGCTTGCGCGAACACGCTCTGCGCCCCAACAACCTTGAGAAATTCCACGATGATCGCTATGCCGCGGCGTGCGTCCTTGGAATTGAGGTCCCGCACAATTTCCAGGACCGACTTGTTGACGTTCATCGTTGCCTGCACCTGTCCGAAGCCGTGAATGATCGCTTCCAGGGCCTGCAGAACCTCGGGCCGGGTCAACTCCCGCAGGAAGCCGATGAGTTGAGGCACGCTGGCCTCGACCTGCTTCAGGTCCTCCGGGGAATGCGACTGAATCAGCGCGTCGCCGATGCGCAGTCCGGCAAATGCAGCCCTGTAGTATCCCTTCTCCTCGAGAAACTGGCTCCCACTGACCGCTTGCTGATAGACGTCGCGAACAATCGGCTGCACATCCGTCACAAAATCGGCGGCGCTCTCAAGCTGTTGCACAGCCTGGGTCAGCAACCGGGTATTCGCCAGCACAGCCTTCACCAGCGGCACCGCATCCTGCACGCGGAAGTCAAGCGACTCGCAGGCTTCGATCGCGCCTCCCATGGCGTCTTTCCCCACCAGGGAGAGATCTGCGGCGAGGTCTTCGGCACTTTGCCTGTACCGTCTCAGGTGCCCAAGCTCTTCCGCGATCGCGTCGAGCTTCTGGTTCATCTCGATGATGCGTTCATCGACTTCAGGGTTGGTCATGGCAACTCCCTCTTTCCTGCCATCGACATCGCGGACCCGATCGGCAGTTCAATCCCGCGCAGCAGGATATTCCAGTAGACCCAGCGGAACATCAGCTTGCCATAGTGGTTGATGCGGCTCTCTTTCAGCAGCGTCATGGGCCCGATGCCGGGCAGCGGGAACTCGCCTGGCAGAGGTTCCGTTTGATAGTTGAAGTCAATCAGCAGGCCCTTGCCAAAGCCGGACTCGATAAAGCAGTTCGCGTGGCCATCAAAGCGGGCATGCATGGGCCGGCCATCGATGTGCTCAAGGAAATTCTCAAAGAGAATCTCCGACTGGAAGTGAACCACCGATCCGGCCTTCGAACTAGGCAGGTTGGTGGCATCGCCCAGCACAAACACGTCCTTCAATCCATCGGCCAGCAGCGTCTCCTTGTTCGTGGGAATGAAGTTGAGTTCATTGCCAAGGCCGCTGCGCGCAATGGAGGCATCGCCCATGTTGGTGGGGATGGAGATGAGTACATCGTAGTTCACTTCGTTCTCATCCCAGGACACAATCTTCTTCTCCTGGCTGTCCACGCGCGCCAGGCTGAAGTCCGGCACCACCGAGATGCCCTTGCGATCGAGGAACTCGCCCAGCACGCGGCTCGATGTCGGCTTGGTGAAGGCGCCAGAAAGCGGCGTCACCAGTTGCAATTCGACCTTGTCGCGCATGCCGCGCTCCGTGAAGTATGCGTCCGCCAGGAACAAAAACTCGAGCGGCGCAACCGGGCACTTGATGGGCATCTCCGTCATGTTCAGAACGAGCTTTCCGCCCTGCCACGTCTTCAGGAACTTCGCCAGCTTCTCCGTCCCGTGCGGGGTGTAAAAATCAAACTTGCTGCGGCCCCACTCCTCATCAAGAAGGCCCTCTGTCTGCTCGGGATGAATGTCGGCGCCGGTGGCGATGATCAGGTAGTCGTACTGCAGCGCGACTTTGTTCTCCAGCGTGACGGTCTTCTTTTCCGCATCGATATGGTCGACGGCAGAAATGATGACCTTCACGCCGGGAGGCAGATACCGTCGCCGCGGCCGCACAAGATCCTGCACGTTGTAGACGCCAAAGGGAGCCAGCAGGAATCCAGGCTGGTAGTAATGCTTGTCCGTGCTGTCGACGAGGGTGATCTGCCACTCATTGCTGTCGAGAACGGGAGCCAGCTTGTTGGCCATAATCGTTCCCCCGGTTCCCCCGCCTAGAATCAAAAGCTGCCGCATCGTATTTCTCCTTCCCCCAAAAGCCTTACTCCAATGAAAGTCACCAAAATTGCGAATGTTACAACCATCCCTCAAATTTCCATCTGCATTGTCCTCATGCAGGCGGTGACGCCACAGGCAACCGTCGCCGCGAAGGGCGCACAGCCGCCTGTTCTGCTTCATGGCGCAAGCGTTCAAACAGCGCTTCGCGAATCTGGATCGCCGCTTCGACAAAGCGCCGGTCGGCGATATGGTAGTGAACGCTCTGCGCATGCTTTTCCGCGATCACGGCGCCCCGGTCGCGCATCAGGCGCAGATGCTGCGAGGCGTTGGTGATGGTTACTCCCGCCTCCGCGGCAATTTCCGTCACGGTCTTGGGTCCCCGCTGCAGCGCGCAGAAGATGCGCATGCGGGTGGTATGCGCAAAGGTGGCAAAGAAGTCGCCGAGCATTTCGCACGACGCGTCGCTCATGGTCTGCTTCATCCGGCTTCTCCTCGGCTAACTGCGTATTTGCGTAATCTCGCAAACACAGCCTCAGTCTAGGCGACCTGGCTCCAGCGCTCTGTGACAGCTGTCACGCCGTCTTGTACCGCGGCTCACATTGCCGGATCCGGCCATCTGTGCCTGCAAACGCATGGCACCACCCAGGGTGCGCGGAGGAGCCGGGGAAGGGCGAATGACGCCGAGAAACCAAAGGATGGCACCCGGCATTACCGAGGCGCAACCCAAGGGCAACGTGCGGCCTGACATGGCGCGCGGACTGGGCGGGTCAGAGAGTGATGAGCGGGCCGGGCTGGCGCGTTCGAGCGCGGTCAAGAAACAGCCGCATGCGCAGCGCTTCGGCGCGCTCGGCGGCCACCAGGCGCGTCTGGCGGCGGATGTGATCGCCATTTTGAAGCCGCGCTATCTGGGCCTCGTCATAATCGGCATCCCGCTCCAGCCGGGCAATGCGCTCCTCGATGGTGCGGCGAAACCGGGGGCTGATTTCAAAGCCGTCCTGTTCAGCGGGGTTGGGAAACATGGCGCGCACCTCGGAGGAACGATCGGAGGCCGGGGATTTTTTCGGCTGCGGCCTCAGGCTTTTCAAGCCTCTGCCGATAGTAGTGATAACCGGCTCTACGCGCCAGATTACCGCCTGGCAGAACTTAGGTAAGTGCCTGTCTGAAAATGGGACAGGCGCGCCCGCATCAGGCCGCCCGGCGGCCGCCCGATGCGGCGCTCCAGCGTGACCCAATCAGCATGCGAACTGCGGGGGCATCCGCGCCCATCGCGCTTTACCGATGCTGCAGCTGCGGCTCGGGATTCGGCGTATTGACCACATTGCCGGAGGGGTCAAGGGTGACAGTGACCGTAATCGGCGATTGCAAGTTGAAGTTGAGGAGTGTCTCCGCAGGAATCTGGACCTCCTGGCCGCGTGTAATGGCATTGATGCCCGCGCCGGTGCCGCCGCCCGCCGCAGCGCCAATGGCAGCGCCTTTGCCGCCGCCCGCCAGCGCGCCAATGATGGCGCCAACCGCCGCGCCGGCGCCTGTCTTCACCGCCGTATCCTTGCCGCGCCCCTTGCCTTCTTTGCTGTAAGCGTCTGTAACCAGGCTGATCTTTTGCCCGTGCGCGGTCAGTTGCGTCAGCTCGATTGTGAGCAGCGAGTTGCCCTTGAAGTGCGCGGCTCCCTTGGCATCCACCACGCGGCCCAGAATCGGCGTTCCGCGCGGGAGCGCGACCACGCCGTTGGCTTTCAGATCGCTGGCCAGCGTGCCGTGAAACACGTCATTCGGCTGCGCTGTTTTGGTGTCCAGCGCATCTGTCATGCGAACCGGCACCACGGTGCCGGCCGCAATCGTGATTTCCTTGACCACGGGTCCTTGCGGTGCGGCAGGCACGGGCGCAGCCTGCACCGGCGGTGCGGGCTGCACAGGCGCAGGTGCCGCGGCAGTCTGCTGCGGTGGCGTGTATCGGGGCCGCGCGCTCCTGCTTTGCGTCGAGGGCGGCGCCGCGCCGCGCGCCTGCGTCTGTTGCGGCTGCACGGTCAGGTTATTCACCACGGTCTTCACGCCGTCAACCGCGCCGCTGTCGTTGCCGGCCAGGGCGCGCGATGCATCGTCGTTGACGGTTCCGCTGAGCGTGGCCACGCCGCCGGTCACGCTGATCTGAATGCTCTGCCCCGCCAGGGCCGATTCGCCCTGAATCTTCGCCTGTACGTCGTTGGCGATCTGCTGGTCAGTGCGAGCCACGGGCTGTTCCGCCGGCTGCTGTGTCTTGCATCCGGAAGCCAGTCCAACAGCAAGAGCCAGCATGGCTGCTCCTGCAAGCCAGGAATGTTTCTGATTGAAGATCTGCTTTCTCATCGAGATGCTCTCCCGTGTTTTGCCATGGCGGCATCGCAGCAATGCGTTGCCGCGTTCGTTCAGTTGCAAGGCAACCACGCGCCGCAATCCGGTGGATACATGCCTGTGTGCCGGATGAGCCGCCGAGGGTTGCGCGAACTCAGGAGTCCCTGCCGGCGGCATTCCTTCTTTCCCCGACGGGCTGGGGTCTCGCGCTTCGGATTGTATCCCGATTCTCAGTTTTCCGGCGAGGGCGCAAAGTAACCCTTGCGCACCTGGACCTTCATCCCGTTGCCGCAGGAGACGGCCACATGCCGGAAGGTGCCGTCCAGCTTGGCGTTGGTGGGCGTGTAGCTGGCCACGTACTGGGTGCGCAACTCCTCCTCAATCTGCTGGAAAGCGGCCTCAAGCTTTTTGCCGTTGTTGCCCACGTTGATGAGGCGCCCGCCGGTCTCTTCGGCCATCTTCTTTGCGGCGGAGTAGCCGCTATAGCCCATCCCGAAGTTTCCATAGAAGCCCGTATCGGCAATCAGAATCACATAGATAATGGCGTTGGAGCGCTGCGCGGCCGCAATCGCATCGTTGATCTTGGTATTGCTGCCCTGGTCGTCGCCGTCGGTCAGGATGATCATGGCTTTGCGGCCGGTTTCCTGATTCAGCTTCTGGTTGGCGGCGAGATAAACCGCGTCATAGAGCAGCGTGCCCTTGGGCGTTCCATAGGTGGGCACCGTTCCCCCGCCCGCGCCGGGAATGCCCGCTGCGCCATTGCCTCCGGCGGTATTGATCTGGGCCTTGTTCATGGCGCGCGTCAGCAGGTGGGCGCTGTTGGTGAAGTCCTGCAGCAGGTCCACGTTCACGTCAAACGACAGCAGAAATGCCTGATCTTTTGCCTTCAGTACCCGGTCGAGAAACTCGCCGCCCGCCTGCTGCTCCAGCGGCAGGACCTCGTACTGGCTGCCCGAGGTATCCAGCAGAATGCCCAGCGTGAGCGGCTGATTGGTTTCGGCCACAAAGTGCTTGAGCGTCTGCGGCGCATTGTCTTCCTTCACCGAGCAGTCGCCTTCCGTCAGGTGAGGAACCAGGTTGCCGTTCTTGTCCTTCACGGTGAAAAACAGGTCCACCAGGTTGACCCGGAGCTTGAAGGTCGCCACGGACTGATCTTCGGGCGCCGGGGGAGGGGCAGTGCTCACAGGTGGAGCATCCGGCGAGGGAGCGAGCTGGGCCCATCCGGCCGGAGACACGAGCGGCAGAGCCAGCAACAGAGCAGCGGCAATCGACGGAATGCGCATCCTGGTCAATATAGACGGAACGGAGCCCCCGAAGAGAGCATACGCGAACTCTTTCCCTGCCGGCAGGCAACCTGTGTTGGGCTGGCGCGTCTGATACTCTGACGAGTGCAGCCCATTTTGCCGGTTTGCGGCCGGGGCGGCGAGGTTCCGCAGGCCGTTCACTGGCCGGGCAGGGCATTCGGGAGGAAGATATACCTGTGAAGCTAGGTTTGACGGCATTGGCGCTGGCGGCGCTTTTAAGTTCGGGTTCGGTTCTGGACACGGCAGTTTTGGCCCAGCAACAGCAGCAACCCGCCGTGCCGGACGCCCCTGCGCCTCAAAGTCCCGGCCTGTTGACCGATGTGAGCGGCCCCATAACGCCCGGCATCGGCGCGGCAGCCGCGCCTGCCGCCGCCACCGGCTCATCCACCTCCACGGCCCCGATCGGCCAGCAGCCTGTGCGACCCCCTGCCGCCGAGCCCAAGGACCAGATCCAGACGACACCGCCGGAGATGCCACCCCCCGGGGAAGGCTACGAAAAGACGACCACGATCATCCGCCTGAACGTGAATTTTGTTGTCGTTCCAGTCACGGTTAAGGATTCCAAAGGGAACCTGGTTGCGGGCCTGACCTGGCGCGATTTCAAGGTCTACGAGAACGATACCCGCGAGCCTCTGCGGCTGTTTACCGTGGACCCGGCCATGCTTTCGATCGCCTTTGTCATTGATCAGAGCCTGACCAGCGACGTGATGGCCAAGGTGAACAACTCGCTGGACGCCATCCAGGGCGCGCTCACGCCCTATGACGAAGTGGCCGTCTTCACCTATAACAACGGGGCCCAGGAACGTACCGGCTTTACCGGCGCCCAGAGCAGCCGTCTGCCCGCCGTGCTGGCCCTGACGCGGGAGACCGGCAGCGAGATGCTGGTGCCGATCAACAGCGGTCCCATGGCCGGCTGCAACGTGCACGTCAACGGCAACTGCGCCGATCCGAACATTCAGCCCGGGCGCTCCGCAGGCTCTGGCCCGTTCATCACGATTCCCAAGGAAATCCACACCCTGAACGATGCGATTCTGGCTGCGGCCAAGGAACTCTCCACCCGGCCCAAGGGCCGCCGCCGCCTGATTTACGTCATCTCCGACGGCAAGGAGTACGGCAGCAAGGCATCTTACCGCGACGTAATCCGCTATCTGCAGACGAACCAGATTGCGGTCTATGGCACGCTGGTGGGCGACTCGGCGCGCTGGGGCGAGGGCTTCGTGAGCCGCATCCACCTGCCCTTCAGCATGTATGACAACCTGTTGGCCAAGTACACCTTCGCCACTGGCGGCACCCTGGAGTCTGAGCGGGATCTGAACGGCATTGAAAAGAGTTACGCCAAGATTGCCGAGGAGGCGCGCACCCAGTACACGCTGGGCTACCTGAGCCACCAGCCGGTCATCGATGGCAAGTTCCGCAAGATTGACGTGCGCGTTGACCGGCCGGGTCTTGAGGTCATCGCCAAGCCGGGGTATTATCCCTCCGCTGAGGATATGCGCTAACGCCAGCGCAATCAGTCTTCTGCATCCAACAACAGCCCCGCCTTCCCGGTGGGGTTTGCTGTTCGAGTGGATGTCTTGAGGCCGGGGACCGGGCGGCAGGGGCGGAAGCCGCGCTGTACGTCCGGCCTAGGGCAGAGTCCATACGCAAAAAGGGCCTGCGCTCGCGGCCCAGGCCCTTCGTGAAAATCCTTGCGCAAACCCGCCGCTTCAAGCAGCTGCGTTGCCCCGCGCTTGCCTTCTCGGTCAATTGCGCCGGCGGCGCGGCGGTGTGCGCGCTTACTTTTGCTCGGTCGGGGGGGTGCTCGGCGGCGGCGCGGGCGGCGCGCTCTGCTGCACGTTGGGTGCGGGAGCCGACGGCTCCGTGATGCCCTTCAGCCCTTCCTTGAAGCCCTTCAGGCCCTCGCCCAATCCTTTGCCCAGCTCCGGCAGCCGCTTGGCGCCGAACAGCAGGAACGCCACGATGGCCAGCACGATCAGGTGCGTTGGCTGCAATAGATCGCCCATATTTCTACCCTCCGCATGCCGCGCTAGAACCGGCATGCCGTGTCAATGATTATTGTCGCACAAAGGCGTGCAGGCGCGCTTGCGGCAGCAGCCTCTCTTCTTATGAACGCTAATTTACCCGCGCCGGATTGCCCAGCCGCTCCGTAACCATGGCATAGAAGCTGCGCAGGTCTTCCTCCCTGCCCATGGTCAGCCGCCGATAGACCTTCATCAGGGGAAACAGCCTTGACCCGCGCACGTCCACGGCGGGAACCGCGGCCACGCCGCCGGGATAGAGGGTCATCTCCCAGGTGCCGGCGTAGCGCCGCCGCAGCACCTCGCCCAGATAGCTGCCCCACAGGCGCGCTTCGAAGTCGAGGTCAATCTCGGGGCTTTCGCCCACCAGCACGAGAATCTCGTCGAGCGCGTCAATCGAATCGGGGGTGAAGTCGAGCTTCTGGCGAAACTCGCTGCGAGCCAGTTCCGCAGCGGCCCGCGCATAGCCCTCCATCATCGCGCCCAGATCGGGAAAGCTCGTTGACTCCAGCCGTTTGCGCAGATCGCTAGCCACACTTCAGGGTACATGGTCCGCGTGGGTCGGCGGCACGCAAAATGGTACGCCGCCCGATGCCTATGGCAGACTGAGAACAGTCGCTGGAGGTTTTCGCAAGCCATGAAAGTTGCCAGACTGCTCGCTATTGCCGTCGGAGTCGCACTGGCGACCTGTTCAGCCCATGCCGTGCTTCGCGACATTTATCCTGATCCCGCTCAGGCCAAAGGCGACATCGCAAAAGCAGTCAAGGAGGCCGCCGCCACCCACAAGCGCATCCTGCTGGACTTTGGCGGCGACTGGTGCGGCGACTGCCACGTGCTCGACATTTACCTGCACAATGCGCAGAACCGGCCCATTCTGGATGCCAACTTCGTGCTCGTCGAGGTGAACGTCGGCTACTACGATGCCAACCTGGACATTGCCCGGCAGTACGGAATTCCGCTGGAGAAAGGCGTACCCGCGCTGGCCGTGCTCACAGAGAAGGGCAAGCTGCTCTACAGCCAGAAAAATGGCCAGTTTGAGAAAATGGGCCGCCTGGACCCAGGCATGGTGACGCAGTTCCTTGTGCAGTGGAAGCCCGTCAAGCCCGGCTGCTCGGCGGTGATGGTGACCTGCTAGCTGAGGCGCAGGCCGGCGCTACCCCTGGCTCAGCGGGGCCAGGTGCTTGGTGTTCTGGTAGGTGTAGGTAATGCGGTGGATGACGGTGATCGTGGAGAGCACGGCCAGCACCCACAGCACCGGAGCCATCACGCCCCAGTGGTTGAACAAGGCGCCCAGAATCACCAGCACGATCCGCTCCGGCCGCTCCATGAAGCCCACTTTGCACTGGCCGATAAGGGCCTCGGCGCGGGCGCGCGTGTAGCTGACCATCAGCGATGTGACCATCACAAAGGCAACCAGCACCACGTAGCGGAAGCGGTTGATGCGCCCGTAGTAGACCAGCAGGCCGAAGAACAGCACCACGTCGGAATAGCGGTCGATGACTGAATCGAAGAAGGCGCCGAAGACCGTCACCTGGTTGTTGCGTCGGGCCACGCGGCCATCCACCATGTCAAAGATACCGGCGCCGATGATCACCAGCCCGGCATAGAGGAACATGCGGCCCGCGTTGGCGGCGTTGGCGTGGCCAAACAGGAACGCGGCCGCGATGTTGATCACCAGGCCGACAAACGTGAGCACATTGGGGGAAATGCGGGTGAGCGCCAGACCGTGCACGATGCGGTCAAGAAGCCAGCCGCAGCCGCGGCCGAAAGCACTGGTCCAGGTCATCCCAATCGTCCTAGCTAGTTCGTCGTGCCGTTGCCGGCGTCTTCATCATCATCGTCGGCTTCGTCGTGAATGGTGGTGAGCTTCAGCACTTCCAGCTCGCGTTTGCCGTTGGGCGTGACGACGGTGGCCACGTCACCCACCTGCCTGCCCACCAGGCCGCGCCCGATGGGCGAGGTGGTTGAGATCAGCCCCTTGGCCACGTCGGACTCCTCGCTGGTCACCAGGCGGTAGACGATCTCCTCTTCCTTGGTGGAGTCGTACACCACAACCGTGGAGCCGAAGCCTGCCTTGTCCCGCGGAATGTTGGCCAGATTCACCAGCGAGAGCTCAGCCATGCGCTTCTTGAGCTGGCCCAGGCGCGCGTTCACAAAGTCCTGGCGCTGCTTCGCCATGTGATACTCGGCGTTTTCCGACAGGTCTCCCAGCGCCACCGCTTTCTTGATTTCCGCGGGCAGCTCGTGGGCAAGCTCGTGCTCAAGAATCTGAATCTCTTTGAGAAGCTGCTTTTTTATGTGATCAGGCATCCGTGTTCCGTGGCGGGGAGCGCCCCGCTCAAACCGCGAGAGATAGACGATCTAGACTTCTTAATTATACGCGGACGGGGAAATGGCAGGAAGACAGGGAATACGGAATGGAATAGGGAATAGGGACTAGGGAACAGGCGGGGAGGCCCTGATCCGGTCTAAGTTCAAGGTCTGCTCTGCATCCGGCGTCCGCGACGGTTCCGGACTGCTTCAGGACCAGCCGATGCCGCTCCGCGCCATTCCTGCTCTTTCCAGGGCACAGGGCGCCCCACACCCACGGATGACCTCCCTATTCCCTATTCCCTGTCTTTTCATCCAGAAACGACTGCAGAATCAGCGTGGCGGCCACCTGGTCCACCACGCGCCGGTGTTCCTGGCGGGCTTTGCCGGCCTCGTAGAGAATCTGGTGGGCCTCGCGGGTGGTCAGCCGCTCATCCCACAGGTGGATGGGCAAGCCGGTCAGCTCGCCCAACTCGGCGGCGAAGGCCTGGGTTTTGGCGGCCCGCGGGCTGAGGTCTCCGGAGAGGTGCAGCGGGTTGCCTACGACGAGGCCTGCCACGCCGAATCGCCGCGCCAGCCGGGCCAGGGAGCGCAGGTCGTCGCGCGGGTTGCGTCGCCGCTCCAGTGTCAGCACGGGCTGCGCCGTCAGGCCCAGTTCGTCTGAAACGGCCACGCCGATGCGCTTTGTGCCCACGTCGAGGGCGAGGAAGCGGGGCGGACGGGCGGATTCCGGCATATGACTCTTCAGGCTCCAGTGATTGGCGGCGGCGGCAGGAAATGCCCTTCCTGCGACGAACTCCCGATACAATCATAGAAGGTAGAGAATCCGCAGGGGCATAACTCTCATCTTTCAGTAACGCAAGGATTTTTGGCAGGGAATGGCGCGCCGCAGACAGAAGACCAGAAAAAGCAAGGGCTTAGGCGCGGCGGGAACCTTGCTGCTGGGGCTTCTTGTGGCGGTGGGAGCGGCGGGCGCCGCGGCCTGGCTGGTGTATACGCCCTTCGGGCCCGCGACCGAGACGTTTGTCGAGCTGGCACCGGGTTCCTCGGCGGTGCGCATCGGCCGGCAACTGGAGGCGGCGGGCGTTGTGCGCAGCCGGTATGCGTTTTATCTTGTCCGCTGGTTGAAGAGGGGGACGCTGCTGGCCGGCGAGTACCGGTTTGACCATCCCGCCACGGTCGAGGAGGTCTACGCGCGCATTGAGCGCGGGGATGTCTATACGGTGACGGTCGTCGTGCCTGAAGGCGCGACCATCTTTGATATTGGCGCGCGCCTGGAGCAGGCAGGACTGGGCACGCGGCAGAAGTTTCTTGAGGAGCAGGCACGGCAGACCGGCCTCATCGCCGATCTGGACCCGAAGGCGAAGAGCCTCGAGGGGTATCTGTTCCCTGACACCTACCGCTTTGCCCGCAAGGCGACTATGGCGCACATTACCGCCGCCATGGTTCGGCAGTTCAGGCTGGCGGCTGCGCAGTTGGGATTGAAGGAGAATGTACACGCAGTGGTGACGATGGCTTCGCTGGTGGAAAAGGAGACTGCCTTGGACGCGGAGAGGCCGCTGGTCGCCAGCGTGTTTGAGAACAGGCTCGCCCAAAGAATGCCGCTCATGACCGATCCGGCCGTGATCTACGGGCTTGAGATCGCGGGTGATTGGCGCGGCGTCATCCACCAGAGCGACCTGAAGCGCAACACGCCCTACAACACCTATCTGCACGCCGGGTTGCCGCCAGGCCCCATCGCGAATCCCGGCATGCAGTCGCTGCGCGCGGCCATGAGCCCTGCCCGCACGGACTATCTCTACTTTGTTGCCGCCGGAGCCAATCCCCAGGGCCGGTCCCTGTTCTCCACCACACTCGCGGAGCACGCCCGCGACGTGACCGGGTACCGGAACGCCTTAAAGAAGGCTGGTGGCCGGTGAAGAAAATCCATCGGAGCGTGGCCGCCGCGGCCCTCAGCCTTCCCGTCCTGCTGCTTTCCGGCTGCCTGTTTACTACGCGCAGGCTGCCCGTGCCCAGGGCGCCTTCGATGGTGCAGACGGTCACGCCCAACGACCTGGTGGAACGGCTTAATCAGCGCTGGGGCGCCATGCAGACGCTCAACGCAACGGTCGAAATCCAGGCCAGCGTGCTCAAGACCAAGGAGGGTGTGGCCAAGGACTACACCACCTTCCGCGGACACATCCTGATGCGCAAGCCGGAGCAGCTTCGCGTGCTAGGCCAGGTGCCGGTGCTGGGCATGACCATGTTTGACATGGCCAGCGACGGCAGGAATTTCACGCTCTACATTCCGTCAAAGAAAAAGGCCGTTGAAGGTTCGACCACGCTGACGAAGAAATCGGCGAGCAGGATAGAGAACATGCGGCCGGGATTCTTTTTTGACGCCATGGTGGTGCGCGGGCTGGAGCCGGACGACGAGTACATGGTCACAGCGGATACAGATACCGTGGAAGACGCGTCGAAAAAGCACCTTCTGCTGGTTCCCGAATACATTCTGAGCATCATGCGCCGCAAAAAAGGCAGCCAGGAGCTTGCGCCGGTGCGCGTGATCACCTTCCATCGCGACGATCTTTTGCCGTATAAGCAGGATCTGTATGACAGCGATGGCAATCTGGAGACCGAAGTGTCGTATCGTCGCTACCGGGACTTCGGTGACGGCACGTATCCCTCAACCGTGACCATCCGGCGCCCGCTGGATGAGTATCAGGCCGTGCTCACGGTCGAAAAGGTTGTCGAGAATATGCCCCTGACCGACGACCAGTTCCATATCAAGGTGCCTGAAGGCACGCTGATACAAAGCCTGGAGAAATGAGCGCATGGCTCCGGGGAAATCCGGCATTCGCCGGACGGCAGATGCCGCTCCGGGCTACTTGTTCTCCGCCTCTCCATGCATCAGGCTCCGGTAGCGGCGCGCGTACTCGGCCTTGTACGCCTCCACGGTGCTCTCATAGCTCATGTGCGGCGCATTGGGCTTGATGGCCCAGCGCATCCGGACTTCCCGCGTATTTGCCGGGACAATCAGCATGCCGTCCAAAGCTCGCGTGGATTTGCCATCGACGGTCGCGCTCTTCAGCTCGACAAACCACGGCACGTGGATGACGATCTGCCTCGGTGCAGTGGTGAAGCTGGTGTTCAGGTGCAAAACGGCTTCCTCCGCCGAGGGCTGCTCCAGGGTGAAGGCGACCGCGCCGAAATACGTGGGAGCCTGGCTGACGGCGATGGTCTTGCCCGCTCCAATCCACTCCGGCGAAAGCACACTGAGCAGGTGCAACTGGTCGCCGTCTTCGCGCAGCAGCATGATGCGCAGCAGCGTGCGGTACTCCGCGGCGAACCAGCCATGCGGCGCCAGATTGTCCTGGAAGTTGCGGTCGCCCCACGGCAGGATGGCAAACTCAAAGCCCGCATGCGTTGAGCTGGTGTGCATCAGAAGCGCATACAGCTCCTTCAACGCCTGCTCCTGGTCTCCGCGGATGGTCTCCGTCATCGTGTTCTTGATGGTCAGGTAGTGGTGCAGGAATCTGCCGTTGGCGTAGGTCATGATGCCCTCGGCGTACTTGGCCTGCGTGGCCTTCAGCGTGGCGGTCACGCGCCGGTCGTTGGCCGCCAGCGTCGGCTCCGGCACCACCGCCAGCAGGTTGCCCCAGTCGTAGCCGCCCTCCTGCCCGTCGAGCGCGGGCGGAATGTAGCCATCGTGCGCGCGCGTCTGCTCATCCAGCACCTTGAAGAAGGCCGTGCGATAGTCGTCGTATTCGCCCTGCCACGCCTTTGCCATATCGGTATGGCCCGTTTCCTCGGCCATCCGGATCGCGAGCTTCAGGCCGCTGAGCGCGAGGAAGTTGTAGCCGGTCAGGTGGCCGGGCACGTATTCGTTGTCGCGCACGTCGCTGGCCGGCATGATGTGCAGCGGGTCGCCGGCGCGCGCCTGCTTCAGCCAGTCCACCGCGCGGGCAATCTGCGGCAGCGCCCACTCGGCAAAGGCCCTGTCGCGGGTCATGCGGTAGTGCTGCGAGTAGCCCCAGACCGCCTCGCCCCAGCCGTCGTACTGCTGCGGCTGCGAGAGGAAGTTGCCGTCCGGCTTTTGCGACTTGGCAAAGAAATCCAGATCCTGCTTCGCGATCTGCGGATAGCCGGTCACGTCGTAGCTGTGCACGATATCGGCTCCGTCGCGCAGGTAGAACGAGTGATAGTGCAGCTTGTTCACCGTCTGGATGTAGTCCGGTCCGATGTGGTCGCGGGCAATCAGGTCATAGATGAGGCTGGTGTAGAACGTATCCACCGGCTTCTGCTCGGGCAGCGTAATCTGCATGCCCTCGGCGAGAATATGGTTCCAGAATGCGGTGACCTGGTCTTTCGCGTGATCGAATGTTGCCTGCTCAATGGCGGCAAGGGTAACCGCATCGGCTGTGGGGACCACCGGCATCTTCAGGTCCACCGTGTACTCCTCGCCCGGCTTCAGCAGGCGGGAGTAGGTGACAATCCCCACCGCAACGGTGGGGTCCACAATCAGCTTTGACGGCCTGCTCACGTCCTGCGGGTCGTTGTAGCGGCCATGCAGCGTGTAGCCGCGGCTCGCATAGCCCGCGGGATAGGTGTAAAGCAGGCGGCCATCGCGCAGAAATCCATCCGTCGTGAACGAGTAAGTCCAGCCCGGGTTGAACTTCTCGCCAATCTGCCGGTAGTCGCCGGGGAATTTGCCCTCGCGCGGCCGGTAGAAGCGATTGTCGCCGTGCGGCGTATTGGTGTTGCCCGGCGCGTCATAGCGCACGCCTGTGGCGAAAATGGCGCGCGTGCCTTCATGGCCCTCGTTGTGCATCGTGACGCGGATGAAGTTCACCAGCGTGCCTTCGGGCCTGCCGTCGAGCGTGGCGGCAAACAGCGTGAAGCGGTAGACAATGCCGTCGTCCTCGAACTGGTAATGATCGATGGGCATGCGCCCCTCTTCAAGGGTGCGAAGGCGCACGCTGGTCGGCGTCAGCTCCGGGCCGGAGAAGAACATCATCTCGCCGAAGCCGGTGCGCAGGTAGCCCTCCGGCGTAATTTCGGTGGCGGCCTCGGCGTCCATCATGCCGATTTCGTCCGTGGGCCTGGAAAAGTAGGAGAAAGGCTGGCCGGGCTGGTCGATGGCAGGGGAGACCATCTGGGCGTTGATGCGTGCGGCGGGCAGGGTTGCAAGCAGCAGACCGGCTGCAAGAAAAGCAGACGCGTATGTGTTCTTCATCGCAGAAAAAGGCTACAGCATTGCACCCCCGCGGCGCAGTGCGCTGGCAACTGCGCCGCGGGGGTCCAGCTGCAGGTCACATCACGATGGTCGAGAAGCCGCAGTTGCCGGTGGTTCGGTTCATGGGCCTCACCACGGATCTCGCTTGCATGCTGCGGCTGGAGGGCAGGGGATAGTCGAGCGCCATATCCAGACCCGCCAGGTTCGCCATGGCTAAGATGGCCGTGCGCTCGTGCTGGAGCGTCGGGATGTACGGCACCTCGCCCTCGAAGATCAGCGAGCCGGAGTTGCTCCAGGGCGCGGGAAGCAGGCCCTGCACGGCGACCGGGGCGCCGCACACGTCTACGGCCGTTACGCCCTTGAAGCTGAGCGTCTGCAGCGCAGACACCTTGCCGGTGGGCGCGTCTCTGCCGCTCACGCAGGGAACGGTCGCGCCAGCGGAGTTGGTGTACACCGGGTTGACCGTGTCGCTCGACGTCCAGGCATCCGGCCCGCAGGGGATGGAGATCAGCAGATCCCACTGGGCGCCCAGAGGGCGCGCCACCTTGATGCAATGGTTGATCGTGGAGTCGATGCCGCTCGCGGCCATGCCAGCCTGGGTTCCGGACGCGCGCTGGATGCTGATCGTGTGGCTGTGATTGTCAAGCATGTAGAAGGCCGCCGAGTCGGGCCAGGGGCTGGGGTTGATCGTGTTGGTGAAGGTCACTCCCTGCGGATGGCCGCAGGACGGGGCGTAGACATCCACGCCGATGATGTGGCCGGACGTATCCACGCTGGGTACAAACACCCAGGTTCCATCGAAAACGACATCGATCTGCGTGGCAGAGACTGGGGAATTACCTGCTGGTGTCATGAAATACCTCGCGCAACGTTGTGTTTCCAGCACCGGAGGCATAGTAGGCCGCCCAGTAGTACGGGTGGCTGTACCGGGGATTGTGAGAAAGTGAAAGGCGTGCCGCAGTCAGCGCCTCCGGCACGCTGAGTCCACTGGCCAGACCCCGGTAGAAAGCATCCATCATTGGAACACCCGAGGCGGAATCTATCTGCCAGCGGGTGGCCACAACGTCAGGCACGCCCAGCGCCGCCAG
>JAGWRX010000074.1 GCA_028876395.1 Acidobacteriota bacterium | reverse complement strand
TGGGGCGAAACCGGCAATGCGAATACGCATCCGCTCTTCTCCCTGCCGCTGCCCACCTCGCGCCCCTGGGTCAACAACGGATTCGGCACCGCGATGCCGGACGGCAACGGCTGGGGCCGCTATCTCCACTTTGAAGCAGCATGGGTCGTCCTGCTCACTGGCCTGGTCTATTTGCTGTGGGGACTGCGGCGTGGGCATTTCAAACGCAATCTGCTGCCCGAGCGCGGTCAGTGGTCGTGGCACGCTATGCGTAACGTGATGGCCAAATATCTCCACCGCGCGCCCGCCAACGACGCTGAAGCGCACACCTACAACACCCTGCAAAGAGCCACCTACCTGGTCGTCATCTTCGTGCTCTTTCCGCTCATGATTTGGACGGGGCTGGCCATGTCGCCCTCGTTCACCGCGGCCGTGCCCGCCACCGCGAGCCTCCTCGGAGGGCGCCAGTCCGCAAGAACGTTGCACTTCCTGATAACCGCAATGCTCGTGGCATTTCTGCTGGTGCATGTCACCATGATTGCCCTGGCCGGGTTCTGGAGACGCACGCGAGCCATGATTACCGGCCGCGCGCCGGCAGCAAAGGAGGACGCATGAGCAGTCTTTCACGCAGAAAGCTCATTACGGGCGGGCTTGCGGCGACAGCTGGACTCGCCGGACTCGGCGTGGCGGCCCAACTCGCCCGGCGCTACGGCCTGGTGCCACCCGATGCCGGCGGCATCTTCGGCCCCGGCGAGACGCTAACCTATGCCGCCCAGCGCCTGCTCACCGCGCATGCGCCCGCAAGAAATTTCCCCCGCAGCATGATTTCCAAAGATCCGTTCGCGACGCCGATTGCCCCGCCCAGCGATGCCTTCAAGCGCTCGCAGTCTCTCGGCTTCACAGACTGGCGGCTGACCGTGGACGGCATGGTCGCGCGGCCAACGTCCTTTTCAGTCGCCGATTTGCGGAGCCTCCCGATCCGCAACCAGATCACCGAGGTGGCATGCGAGGAGGGTTGGTCCTACGTCGCCGAGTGGATCGGCACGCCTCTCCATGAGGTGCTCCGCGAGGTCGGCGTGCTCCCGCAGGCGCGCTACGTCGTCTACTTCTCCATTGAGCCGGACGAGTGGGAAAGTATCGACATGGCCGACGCGCTCCATCCCCAGACCTTCCTCACAATGGGAATGAATGACGGAGAGCTGCCCGTGGCCTTTGGCGGGCCACTGCGTCTGCGCGTCCCCCGCCAACTCGGCTACAAGAGCATCAAGTTTCTCCAGCACATCACGGTGACCGATTCCATGAAGAAATTCGGTAAGGGCCTCGGCTCCGCCTCGCCGGAAGGCGGCTACGCCTGGTTTGCGGGCATCTGAGAGCAAAGGCCTGATCCCCCACGAACCCTGGGTGCCCCATCCTTCGCTTTTTTCTGGTGAAGGGTGGGAAACCACGACTCCCTCCCTGCCATCAGCCGAGCGGCGGTGGCTCCGGATGCCCAAATGCGAAGCGCCCGGCCATCACCTATCTGTCAAGAGATTCGCTCGTCGCATCGGGTTGCGCATTGATGCGTTTGCCTTCAATAAACGAGAATTGAATTCCTCCTGAACTCACAACCAGCGCATAGAACCTCTTGCCCTGATCAAAAAAGACCCCTCGACTGTTGATGGTCACGGGGTTGTTAAGAACCGTGATATTGAGGGTGGTTTCAAGCGAGCAGTCAGGGTTGACCTTAATTGTTCCCGAGGCGGGCAACACAATGTTGCCTGCGGGACCCAGTTTCTCGTAAAGCGTGCCCTCATAGTCGCCGTTATTCGAGGCGTCATAGCGCAACAGCAGAACCTCTGAGTATAAGGGCACGTTCGAGAGGATATGCCCCAGGTTTTCGCCGGATATTAAGTAGCTGCCGGCCGCGGTCTGCGGACCGCAGTTGTGCGGTGGTTCGCTGGATCCGCTCAGCCGGTGACCCTCACCGATCCACGTCAGGTAGGGGACACCGTTCACGATGTCCGTAGGGATTGTGCGAAACTCACTACCATTCTGGAAAAGGATGAAGCGCTCAGTGACAATCGTAGGCTCCGTATGTCCGGGCAGTGTGAGAGAGTAACTGAACTTCCCGGTGCAGTCAGCATTGAATTCCGTAATGGTTGTTTCCACCGGAATCGGATCAGCTCCGCCGTTAATTGACCCCACTCTGATCCAGTAAAAGCCTTCGCCGACTCCGTTTGACTTCATCGTGACTTCCCCAACGGTCACGAAGGGCGCGAGCATTCCGTTCCAAAACGGTGGGGCAGGTTGAGGGGATTCCGGGAAAACCGAACTCGATCCCTTTTCGTGGAACGCATAAGTTCCGGTAAACATGTCCTTGGTGCAAGCTTCCGGTTGCTGCGCCCGGGCCACAGGTGTGGCGAGGGATAGGCAAGAAAGCAGCCCGGCAAATACGAAAACGAGACTCTTCGCATGCATGGTTTCACCTCCTGCGAATGCGCTTGGAAAGCACTTTTGTTGGCATCATCGAATCAAGCTGTCTGCGCAGAAGTGAATGTGCCGTGTTTGCCTGCAAAGCCGACCTCAATTCGGTCATGAGGGCAAACGCGCCATGTATGAGGCAGGAAAACGATCGGCGATGGGCAGAATTGAGTGACAGATGGACAGGCAGATATTCCCCTGCCACGCGTAGCGCTGCATCCCGCCTGCCTGTGAGTTTGGCTATAAACGAAAATCCGAATTGCCGCGGCTTTACGTGCACGCCTGGGGCAACTCGGCCGTCTCCAGCTTCTGCTTTTGGGCCTCGGCTTCTGCTAGAGCCCCGCAGCTTTCCGTCCCTCGCTCACGCGAAGGTTGATACCCGAGATTCTATATCGGTTTGAAATGAGCGCCTGTGCTTGCAGACACGAGCACGTGTGATAAGACCCGACGCAGGTGGCGGGTGGCCCCGGTCCCGGAGGAAGCAAGGCGAGTTCTCCCACAAAGGATGGCTGCCCCCGGTCCCTCGCCGTTGGGGACCGGGGAATCCACTACCCTTCACCCATCCTGCTTTTTCCTTCCCAGCCACAGACCCTGAGTGGCCCATCCATGTCATCCGCTTGAGCGGATGACATGGGTGGGAGACCACCAACCTCATCCCGCCACACTCAAAATTCCTCCACCCAATTTGCAGAATATTTCCCCTCTTTCCTGCACAATGAGAAGTGTGTCGGAAATCCGCAACCGTGTCTGTCTGATCTCTGGAGAGGTACCCCCCACCCCCCCACCCCCCGGAAATATTTGCAGTTTTCCACAAAAGGCTTGCGCATAATTTCGCTAGCTCCTTTGCCGAATTTTCGCCCTCAAGCGTTCGAGAGCGCAGGTCTCCGCAGCGTATCCCACCACCCATTAACTAAAAAGTAAACATACACTGTTGCCAAATGCTGTCCTGGGCTTACACTGTTCTGTCTATGACAGTGCGCATCGCCATTCCCGAGCCCACCAGCAGCGACACTGGGTACAACCAGCGCTCCCTGCCACCCTATCTCGCCGCCCTCCACGCCGCCGGAGCCACCCCCATCATCATCCCCCTCCACGAGCACCAGGACCGCGTCGCCAAACTCCTCGAAGGCGTACAGGGCGTCCTCCTGCCCGGAAGCCGCTATGATGTTGACCCACAAAGATTTAGCGAAGATCGCATCCCCGAGTGCGGCCCCGCCGACCCCGCCCGCAACGCCGTAGATGAGCTCCTCATCCAGGACGCCTTCAATCTCCACAAGCCCATCCTCGCCATCTGCCACGGCGCCCAGACCCTCAACGTCTGGTGCAACGGTTCCCTGATTCAAGACCTCAAGAGCGACGGCAAAACCGCCGTCAACCACAGCCCCGGTCGCGACATCGTCGAAGCCCATCCCGTCCACATCACCCCCGGTTCCAGACTAGCCAGCCTCTTACCCCCCGGTGCACCCGCCGAACTAAAGGTCAACTCCAGCCACCACCAGGCCATCCGCCGTGTGGGCGACAACCTGCGCCCCATCGCCGTCTCCCCCGCCGACGGAGTCGTCGAAGCCGTTGAGCTCAACACCCCCGGCCACTTCGTCCTCGGTGTCCAATGGCACCCGGAGCGGACCTACACGGCCAGCGCCTTCTCCCGTGCCATCTTTGCTGCGTTCATCGACGCTGTCGAAGCCTGGCATCCCCGACGCATCGATGAGTCGGTCGCAGCCGAATGACCGGCACGGGTGAATCACCACGATCTGTCGGGGTGCGGCTCAGCGCATTGCTGACCAAGGCCGGCCTGACCCCCCTTTCCGCCTCACAAGCGCAAGCCTTCGAGTCCTACCTCGCCCTGCTTCTACGCTGGAATGCGCGGCTGAATCTGACCGCGATCCGCGACGAGGACGGCATCCTGTCCCGCCACTTCGTCGAATCGATCGCTTGCGCTCACAGCTTGCCCCCTGGCATCGCCACGCTGCTGGATTTTGGCTCCGGCGCAGGCTTTCCCGGCATTCCCATCGCGCTCTGCCGCCCGGAAATAGCGGTAACGCTGGCCGAATCGCAGGGCAAGAAGGCGGCGTTTCTACAGGAGGCGGTCCGGGTGCTCGGGTTGCGGGCCACGGTGCATCCCGGGCGCGCCGAAGCCCTGACCGTAGAATTCGACTGCGTAACGCTCCGCGCCGTAGACCGCATGGCTGAGGCGGTGCGTGCGGCAGCCGGACTGGTTGCGCCGGGCGGCTGGCTGGCGCCGATAACCACCGGCGTTGATCTGGCCGCCGTGCAGGCCGCCGCAGGCAGCGGGTTCATGTGGCAAAGCCCCGTTTCGTTGCCGGGCGGCGAGGATCGCGTCTTGGCTCTGGCAAAGCGCGAGAGTTAGCCGGACGAACCGGACTGGCCCGGGAATCGATATGTTCCACGTGGAACATTCCCGACCCGCCTGCCACCTCAAGCCCAATTGTTCCACGTGGAACACATTGCCTTTCCACTACCCAAAATCGGAATCGGCTATTCCAATCCATGCCGCCGAACCTGCATCTGCACAGGAAAAGCGGCAGAAGTTTTCCACCGCCAGGACTTTTTGGCCTGCCCTGCGCGGATCTCGTGCGTCCAGACGGAAGCCCTTGCTCTTCAACTGCTTGCATTGGCGCGGAACTGCCCTCGTCAAAAGCTTTCCACAGCGCAGCCGAGTTCTCCACAGCCCAATTTTCTGCGCGCAACCCCTGCTTCCCTTTAGTCTGGATTGCCATGGGCAAGATTCTCGGCGTTGTCAATCAAAAGGGCGGAGTCGGCAAGACCACCACCGCAATCAATCTCTCCGCCTGCCTGGCCCTCGAGGGACTCAAAATCCTGCTGGTGGACTGCGACCCCCAGGCAAACGCCTCGTCCGGGCTCGGATTGCAGCGCGATGACAATCGCCACTCCATCTATGACGTGCTGGTCGGCAATGCCCCGGCAGAGCAGGTGATTTTGCCCACGTCCATCGACTCTCTATGGGTGCTGCCGGGGTCCAAGAACCTGACCGGCGCCAATGTGGAACTGGCCGCCGTCGAAGATCGCGCCGTGCGATTGCGCCACGCGCTAGAGCCGCTCAGGAATCGCTATGACCTGATCATTCTGGACTGCCCTCCGGCGCTCGACCTGCTCACGCTCAACGTTCTCGTTGCCGCTAACTCGCTGATTGTGCCCATGCAGGCCGAATATTTTGCCCTGGAAGGCATTTCCGAGTTGATTTCGACGCTGGAGCGGGTTCGTGCCTCGCTCAATCCGGAGATCCATATCGAAGGCGTCCTGCTGACCATGTATGACGACCGCACGAACCTGGCGCAGCAGGTGACCGAAACCCTGCGGGAGTACTTCCGCGAGCGGCTCTTCCGGACCGTGATTCCGCGCAACATACGCCTGGCCGAAGCGCCTAGCCACGGCAAGCCGGTGGCCCTCTACGATGCCCGCTCACGCGGCACCGAGGCCTACTTTGAGCTGGCCGGGGAGTTCCTGGCGCGCAACAGCATTGAAAGCCCACGAAGCGCCGCACGCAAAACCGCCGCAGCCTCCCGGCCCAAGGCCGAGGTGCGCTTCTGGCCCTACTCCTGAGCACTGCGGCAGTAGCCGGCATTGAAACCAGCCCCGGACGGTTTGCCGGGAATGAGGATGTTTTGAGATGACCATCGCTGCAACTGACACCAAACGCCGCGCCCTGGGCAAGGGCCTGGACTCCCTGCTGCCGCGGGTGCATGCGGCGGCTGCGCCTGTTCCCGCAGTTATGGAGGGGGAGGGGGGTAAGCCGCGCGAAATCCCCGTGGAGCAGATCGACCGCAATCCCTTTCAGACGCGGATGCATGTGGATGAGGAGCAGCTGGCGGAGCTGGCCGCGTCCATTACCGCGAATGGGGTGGTGCAGCCGGTGCTGGTGCGTCCCCAGGCCAACGGCCGCTTCCAGCTGATTGCGGGCGAGCGTCGCTGGCGGGCCTCGCAGCTGGCAGGGAAGAAGACCATCCCTGCAATTCTGCGCCAGGTCTCGGACGAGCAGGCGATGGAAATCACCATCGTGGAGAACCTGCAGCGCGCCGATCTGAACCCGATGGAGCAGGCGCGCGCGTTTGAGCGGCTTTCGCGCGAGTTCAACATGACGCAGGAGCAGATGGCGCAGCGCACGGGAAAGGACCGTGTCTCTGTATCTAACTTCATTCGTTTGTTGAAGTTGCCGGAGAGTGTACAGGTGCGCGTGGAGAAGGGCGAGTTGAGCTTTGGGCATGCCAAAGCGCTGCTGGGGCTGAATTTTCACCCGGATCTGGAGAAGACGGCTGCACGGGTGGCCGCTCTTTCGCTTTCTGTTCGCCAGACTGAAAGCCTTGTTCAGAACATGCTGTTTCCGGAGAAGAACAAGAAGGAGCCGAAGCCTGCTCCGCCGGTGGACCCGAACGTGAAGGAAGTGGAGGAGCGCCTGCAGCGCGCTTTGGGCCTTAAGGTGCACATCGAGGACAAGAGCGGCAAGGGCAAGGTGATCATCGAGTACGCGCGGCTGGAGGACTTCGACACGCTGCTGGAGCAGCTGGCGGGGAAGTGATAAGGACAGGGGATAGGGAGTAGGGAATAGTGGATCGGAAATAGGAGCCAGGAAATATTGACGGTCTGTCGCGGGGGTATAATTCCGGCGGATTCTGTTCAATCCAAAAGACTCTGATGAAGATTCGACCTGTGGTTCTGCCGGCGCTGGTGGCTCTGATTCCTGGTGTACTCACAGGATGTGGCGGCTCCTCCTTCAATGGCACGCTGAACACGGGCGGTGGGAGCGGGCCCACGCCGCCGGCAGGGACTCCCACGGTCACAGCGCTCAGTCCCAGTTCAGCGGTTGCGGGCGGGCAGGGGTTCACCCTGACGGTTACGGGGACGAACTTCAAATCGGGAGACACGGTAGAGTGGGGTTTTACGCCACTGACTTCGATCTACGTGTCTTCAACCGAGATGACGGCACAGGTGCCAGCTTCTGATATCGCGACGCCGGGTGGTATCACGGTCATTGTCGTTACGCCCACGCCCGCTTCCATGAACTTTGGCGCCCTGTTCACGATTTCGGTGCCGCCGTTGACGGGAAACACCTCATTCACCCTATCGTCCGTGACGATCGAGGCGAACGACATGGTGTGGGATCCTGTGTCGCAACTGATGTATCTCTCTGTTCCGAGCAGCAACGCGGCGAACGGCGACACGATTACGACGTTGAATCCCGCGACGGGCCAGCTTGGGGTGTCGCAGGCAGCAGGCGGCGAGCCTGACCGGCTTGCGGTGACGAGTGAGGGCTCGTATCTCTACGCAGGCATTGACGCGAGCGGCGCTGTACAGCGGTATACGCTGCCCAATCTGGGCGCGGATATCAGCATCCCGCTGGGATCATATAGTGCCTCGCAGCCGTACTTCGCGATGGACGTGGAATCGGCGCCAGGCAGTCCACATACGGTTGCGGTGGTGCGTGGAGTGAGCGGCATCAGTCCCACGGAGCAAGGCGGTGTGGTGATTTATGACGATGCCGTGCCGCGGGCGACGTCGGTGCCGGGCGCGATGTCGGGAGTCGGCCCCATCGATGTGATCACCTGGAATTCGGGCGCTACGGATCTTTTCGGCATTGATACGGAGCTTTTCCCATCCGGCGATCTTTACGAATTGGCAGTGGGCACGGGTGGGGTGCAGCTTGCCCAGGATTTCAAGTATCAGAGCATATCCGGTTTCAATGGCGTGCATTACGATGCGACGACGGGCTATGTCTACAGCGATACCGGCATGGTGATTGATCCCGCCTCGGGCGCGGTTGTTGGCTCCTATCCCACGGGGAACATTCAGGGCGGCTATTCACTCGGTCCCGTGATGGTGCCGGATGGGTCGTTGCATATCGCGTACTTTCTTGGTCAGACGCAGTATGGCAACGGGCTGGGCGAATGGGCTCTTGAGGCTTATGATTTGACGCACTTCACGTTCCTCGGGGCGGTTGCGCTCACGAATGTGGTGGGTACGCCTGTGAAACTGCTTCGATGGGGATCGAACGGACTGGCATTTGTGACCGGCATGGGTAACGGTCATGGTCCCGTACAGGGGGATGGAGTGTACATCCTCAGCGGCGCCTTCGTGACGTCTCCGGCATCGCGGAACTCAGGCACCGTTCCGCAAGTGGTTTCCTTCAGGCCTTTCAACGGAGGTTTCGCTTCAGGTCGGTAGGGCCAGCAGCACCGGCGAACGAAGTTTGCGACGCTGGTAATCGCGGCGCCGATGGTGGACTGGCTCGATCTCTACGTCACCTTCTGGCGTGACCGGTTTGAAGTCCTTACTTGTCGTTGAAGTTTACTCGCGCCGGATGGCTGTCAGGGTGAAGTTGATCGTAGGGTTGATGTTTGCCAGGGATGGGGCGTTGGGGTTTTCTCGGTGGCGTAAGCCTGCATCGTTCATCACAAGGCTTGATTCAGAGTCGTGCAAGAATTGCGTGTCGCGCTCCCTCGTGTCTCAGTAGCGAGGCATGGGGAGCACGACACCTGGCATCCGGGGGCTACGCGGGTTCGGCGTAGCCCATGCCGTTGAGGATGCCGCGCATGTAGGCGAAGCTGCTGGTGACGCCGGGCATGGGGTCGTCGCCGTGGACTTCGTATTCGAGGTCGACCCAGCCGGGGTACTTGATTGCGATGAGCGCCTGGAAGATGGCGCGGATGGGCATTTTGCCGTCGCCGACGGCGACCTGGCTCTCCTTGCTGGTGAAGCTGGTGAGGTCCTTGATGTGCATGTTGAAGAGGCGCGGTCCGGCGGCGTGGATGGCCTCGACAACGTCAGTGCCGGCGCGAACGCAGTGGCCCACGTCGATGCAGCAGCCGATACGCGGGTCCATGTCCTTGACGGCCTTGAGCACGTCGAGAGGCGAAGGAAAGATTTTGTCCTCGGGGCCGTGGTTGTGGATGGCGATGCGGATGTCGTATTCCTTGACGAACTTTTCGACGCGCGGCAGCGTGGCGGGCGCGGGGTCTCCGGCGACAATGACGCGTACGCCCGCGCGCTTGCAGTAGTCGAACTTGGCGCGGATGTCGTCATCGTCGTCCTTGCGGAAGTAGATGGCTCCGGCAGCGTGGAGATGGATGCCGGCGGCGGCGTAGTCGGCCAGAGCCTGCGCCTCGGCGGCGGGGTCCATGGGCAGGTGGTCCTTCACGTCTTTGGCGTTGAGGCCGGTGATGCGGAGCTGCTGCATGTAGGCAATGAGCTGCGCGCGGGTGAAGTTGCGGAAAGTGTAGCTGGCGAGGCCGAGGCGGATGGGCGACGGCGCGCCGCTGGATTGGGTGAGCTGGGCAGAGGGTTCAGCAAACGACGCGGAAAGGGCAGGTATGCCGACCGCGAAGGCTGCGGTGGAGCTTAGGAAATGGCGGCGAGTGAGTGGGCTGGTCATATGCGCGGCTCCCATCCGCGTTCATAGGTGCGGTTCCACATGGACATGGCCTCGGCGTCGTGTTGGATTTGACCGTCGGCGGGATCGAGATTGAGTTCGCGATGAACGAACCAGGCGATGTTGGAGAGTTGCAGCATGGTGACGGCGACATTGCCGACGGAGACGGGCGCGTTCAGCTTCTCGCCGTTGCGGATGCCGGCGATGAAGTTGGCGAAGTGCAGGTCGGTCATGGAGTCGGCGCCGACGAGGTCGGCTGTTGAGGAGTGGCCGCCCACCTTGAACTCGCTGGTCTTTTTGCCGTCGAGGTCGTAGATTTCGTAGCCGTCGCGGTCGATGAGCACGGTGCCGTGGGTGCCCTCGATGATGGAGCCGCGGCCGCGGTTGAAGTAGCGCATGCCCTGGCAGCTTGTGCTCTCCCAGGCGATCATGCTGTCGGGGTACTCGAAGCTGGTGATGAGCGTGTCATAGAACTGCCAGTCATCTTTGAAGGCGTAGCGGCCGCCGGTGGCGGTGACGCGGTTGGGATAGTCGACGCCGAGAGCCCAGCGGCAGACGTCCACCTCGTGGGTGCCGTTGTTGAGGGTTTCGCCGGTGCCCCAGATGCGGAACCAATGCCAGTTGTAGGGCTGCACGTTGTCCTTGTAGGGCTGGCGCGGTGCGGGGCCCTGCCAGAGATCCCAGTCGAGGGTGGCGGGCACGGGCGCTGGCTTGCCGACTCCGATGGACTTGCGCGTGTTGTTGTACCAGCACTTGGCGAAGTAGGGACGGCCGATGAGGCCGGAGTGAATTTTGCCGATGATGTCAATGGTGTGGGGCGAGGAGCGCTGCTGCGTGCCCATCTGGACGAGCTTGCCGTACTTCTGCTGCGCGCGGACGAGCAGCGCGCCCTCGCCGGGATTGTGGCTGCAAGGCTTCTCGACGTAGACGTGCTTGCCGGCCTGGAGCGCGGCAATGGCCATGGGCGCGTGCCAGTGGTCGGGCGTGGCGATGGTGACGGCGTCAACGCTCTTGAGTTCGAGGATCTTGCGGAAGTCCTTGACGGCGGCGGGTGCTTCGCCCATCGCCCTCTGGGTGGCGTCGGCGAATTTTGCGAGGATGTTGCTCTCGACATCGCAGACATGGGTGACGCGGGCCGCGGCCTTGTTGGCCTTGAGTCCGGAGAGATGAGCATAAGCGCGGCTGTTGAGGCCAATGATGGCGAAGTTGAGGCGCTCGTTGGCGCCCATGATCTGGCCGTAGCTTTTAGCGGAGGAACTGATTGCCAGCCCTGCCGCTCCCGCTGCAAGCGTGTCGAGAAACTCCCTGCGAGTGACCATGTGTTCTCCTGTGGTGGGACGCGCGCCGAAGAGCGCCTCTTTTCACGGGACCATGCTAATACGCGGGCGAGGTTTGGGCTATGGGCGGGCTGCACGTGCCGGAAGCGATGGGAAAACACCGGGCAGGATTTGCCGCGATGAAACGGCGCCGTGGATGAGGTGCCGGGCTGTTGCGGGGGCTAGCTGGCGAGGCGGCGGTCGGGGCGGTTGATGCGGCGGTCGACGGGGTTGGGGCGGGTATCGGGGGCGCCGTGGCGGCGGTCTTTTCTGCTGGCGCGGCGGTCGCCGTGATGCTCGACATCGGTGAGTTTGTGGCCCGCGTCGTGAGCCGCAGCCGCAGCCTGTTTCACTTCGGCTGCTGCCGACGGCTTGACCTCAGCGCCGTCGGTGAGCAGCCTGGTGATGACGGGGATATTGGTACGCTCGGACTCCACGAAGTCGACGCCGGCTGCGGTCAGCGTGAAGTCGGAGTTATCGGCGCGGGCGATGTAACCCTTCTTTTCGAGATACCAGGTGGTGAAGTCGAGATAGTCGCGGGGGAAGCCCATGCGGCGTTCGACCTCGGCGAGGGGAACCTCAGGTGCGTAGGGATTGTTGCGGCGGCGGTAGTAGAGGACGGCGAGCAGGGCGAGGCGGCGGTTGATTTCGCCCTCGATCTGATCCATGAAGTCGATGTTGGCAGAAAGCGGCGCGACCTGATGCGGCTCGGCTTCACGTTCCATATCGTATTCGGCGCGGCGCTCGGGGTCGGAGAGGACGTCATACGCGTCCTTGAGCATGGAGAACTTGTCGACGTCACCGGACTTGGGATTGTCCGGGTGGTAGCGGGCGGCAAGGAATCGATAGACACGATGGATGGTTT
Organism: Acidobacteriota bacterium; assembly: GCA_028876395.1. Classification (GTDB taxonomy): domain Bacteria; phylum Acidobacteriota; class Terriglobia; order Terriglobales; family Acidobacteriaceae; genus Telmatobacter. Next base: position 32,163 of record JAGWRX010000074.1, on the reverse strand, counting down.
CGTGGTCGGCGTTGGGGCTGATTTGCAGAAACTCATAATAATCTAGCGTCTTCATCGCGAGCATGGTGTCCTTTTTTGATGCGAGTCGGGAGACGTTCTGGGCCGCATCAGCATTGAAACACTATTTTGCCCCAGCGGGAACCCTTCGGCTGTAACTCTTCTGTGGGAAAGGTGTGGTCATTTCGCGGCGTTACGATGTGGGGATAAAGCCGCTCCCGTTCAAGACAATCTTCCGGAAGGATTTATCGGGTTCGGGTGGGCCTGGCGCCGCGGTGAGGCAGGGGCTGAAGCTCAGAGACGGGCGCCCATGATCCACCAGAGCATGCCCAATGTGATTGCAACTGCGAAGAGAGTGATCAAAGCGAGCCGCGCCGGGCGGTGTTCGTAGCCATTGAGTGTGACGATGCGTGGCGAGAGTGCCGCCTGCCGGCTGGCGGCGGGGATTTGAGCCAGATGCTCTGCCGTGAGGGCGTGGGCCGGGGTCTGGAAATGGTCACTGGGGTGGGGGAAGCTGCGGGGCAGGCGGGTGGCGGGGAACCACGTGTTCTGTCTGAGGATGGTGAACCAGCCAGCGGTCCCGATGCTGAATCCACGGCGACTGACGGAACGAAGAATCCTCATAGCTTCCTCCAGAACCTGTCTACGCGGCTTTGCTTTCCGGTCGTCGTGCGTTCCCGCGCGAAGGTCAAGCAGAATCGCGGACGCTAAATTTGAGCATGGCCCACTTCCTGCGTCAAGGTTCTCACGAGGTCGCCGGGGGGGCACCGGACTGCGGGTGACGGCGTCCGGCCGATATACTCGGCCTGAGGGGCGCAGCCGCGGGCAACAGCGGCGCGCCCAATGGAGAATGCTGTTTTGTCCTTGAATCGTCGTGGATTTTTGAAGTCGCTTTCGCGGACCGCGCTTGTGTTATCGCTGGAGGATGTGTTGAGGCTGGCACGGCCGGCCTTTGGCCTGCCCGGCCAGCAGGCCGCGCCCGCGCAAAAGCCAAAAGGCATGTCGCGCGAGACCTACGCTGCCGAGGCCCGGCCCGCGCCCAAGGGCGCGCCGTCGCCCGTGACCGGCACGCCGCTGGGCGTGCAGTTTGTGGACGTGGCGAAGGAGTCGGGGCTCAACGTGGAGATGATCTTCGGCGGCGAGCATCGCAACAAGTATCTGCTGGAGACGACGGGCTGCGGCGCGGCCTTCTTCGACTACGACCAGGACGACTGGGTGGATATCTTTCTGGTGAATGGGTGGCGGCTTGAGGGCTTTCCCAAGGGCCAGGAACCGGTGTGCCGCCTGTTCAAGAACAACCGCGACGGCACGTTTACCGACGTGACGCTGAAGGCGGGGCTGGCGCGCTCGGGGTGGGGGCAGGCGTGCTGCGTAGGCGACTACAACAACGACGGCTGGAACGATCTTTTCGTCAGCTACTACGGGCAGAATGCGCTGTTCCGCAACAATGGCAACGGGACGTTCAAGGATGTGACGAAGGAAGCCGGCCTGATGCAGGACCGGCTGCGGTGGAATTCGGGCTGCTCGTTTCTGGACTACGACAAGGACGGGCGTCTGGATCTGTTCGTGGGCAACTATATTGACTTCGACATCAAGACGGCTCCGTTGCCGGAGGATGCGAACTGCACGTACAAGGGCATCCAGGTGGCGTGCGGGCCGCCGGGTCTGGAGGGCGGGAAGAACATCCTGTACCACAACAACGGCGACGGGACGTTCACCGACGTGAGCGAGAAGGCGGGGATGTGGGGCACGCTGGGCACGTATGCGCTGAGCTGCGCGGCGGCGGATCTGGACAACACGGGCTGGCCGAACATCTACGTGGCGAATGACTCGACCTCGGCGACCTATTACGTGAACCAGAAGGACGGCACGTTCAAAGACGAGGCGATCGAGGCGGGCGTGGCCTACTCGCCGGACGGCAAGCCGCAGGCGGGGATGGGCGTGAGCGTGGGGGACTACAACCGCGACGGCATGCTGGACATCGTGAAGACGAATTTTGCGGGCGACACGGACTCGATTTTCCAGAACCTGGGCGATGGCTCGTTTGACGACCGCACGTACCAGGCGGGGCTGGGCATCAACACGCGGCTGCTGGGCTGGGGCGTGAGCTTCATGGACATCGATAACGATGGTTGGCTGGACATCCTGGTGGCCAACGGGCATGTGTATCCCGAAGTGGACGGAACGCAGGTGGACGCGGCGTATGCGGAGCGGAAATATCTGTATCGCAACCTGCGCAACGGGCAGTTTGAAGATCTGAGCCTGCAAGGGGGCAGCGGTATCACGACGGCGGCGAAGGCGCGCGGGTTTGCCATCGGCGACTACGACAACGACGGCGACCTGGACGCGGTGGTGAACTGCGTGAACGCGCTGCCGCAACTGCTGCGCTGCGACTCGACGCTGAAGCGGAGCTGGGTGAAGATTCGCGTGGTGGGCGTGAAGAGCAACCGGACGGGCATCGGCGCGCGCATCAAAGTCGTGGCGCAGACGGGCACGCCGGTGCTCCACCCCACGGACATGGACCCGTCCGCGGGGACCCCGGTGCTGACTGCCAAGCGGGGCACCCCGCTGACGCAGATTGAGGACGTGCGCTCGTGCAACGGGTACTACTCGGCGAGCGATCTGCGGATTCACTTTGGACTGGGCGAGGCAAAAAAGGTGGACCTGGTGGAGATCCGCTGGCCCTCGGGACAGGTGGACACGCTGAAGGACCTGGATGTGAACCGGCTCTATGTGGTTGAGGAGGGCGGGAAGATTCTGAAGAACGAGGCGCTGGTGGCGGCGCGCAGGAAGGCCTGACGCATTGTCACTTTCTCATATGGCGGCTACAGGGGTATCGATGGAGTCAACATGCGGCGGGCGCGTTTTGATCGGGCAGGAAGAATGTCATGCCCAAGAGTGGCGGGTTCTGGCGGCTGCCGCGGGGCGGTCTGATGGGCGAGGCGGCCGGCAGCGGAGCCGGTATTCGTCCAGAGGCAGGCGGGGGAGGCGTTAGAAGACGCGAGGCGAGGCAGGCCTGAATTGCAAGGCAGATGCCTGAAAAATCAATCGTTTGGTGGATAGCAGGCTCCACCTGCGGGAGTGGGTCAACGAGCGCGCGAGGCTGAGAGCGGCCAGTGGACGGGGTGTGGGCCGGGCGATCCGGCACCTGGATAAATGACATGTCAAAGTTATAGTATTTGCCTGGTTATTTGTCAGGGTTTCTGAGGAGGTTGCACGCGCGAAGGGTGGGCAGGCGGGGAGCGGGATGCGGTCGGGAAACAGGAGAATCAATCGAGTAAATCGCTTTAGATGCGAAGGTTAACCGGGCGCGTGGCGGGCTTGAGGGGGATGGCGCGGCGCGGCGCCCTGGGTTGTAAAGGTTTCCATAGATTGATATATCGTTTACCTGTGGTTTCCGTCATTTTTTCTTTCTTCAACCGTTGACAGGGCCAACTTGACTCCGATATCGTTGCGAGTTGTTCTGGAGTCTGCCTTTTTCGCTCTCTCAATCTTCACTTCGGGGGCAGCGGCACCGGAATTTTTAGCGAACCTGCCAAGCGGCGGGTGAGCCTTGTTTACCGGCTTGCTCAATAGAAGCAGCCAGCCGGCGATGTATCCACAAACCAAGTTCACAGAGAGACACCAGCAACAAATTTTCAGGAGACCGCATGAATAAGAATGTGCGTACAGCACTTGTGCTGGCGTTGTTTGCCTGCGCGAGTTTGCTGCTTATTGCGCCAGCCAGTGCGCAGTCGGTCTACGGATCGATTTTCGGCACTGTGACGGATACGACCGGGGCGGCCATTCCAGGCGCCACGATCACGGTAAAGGACGTTGCCAAGGGCACCGTCGTTACCGCCACCTCCAACGCTTCAGGCGACTACAGCGTACCCCACCTCATCCCCGACGTGTACAACCTCAAGGTTGCAGCCAAGGGATTCAAGACATTTGAGACGCAGGGCATCGCGGTGCAGGCCGATACGGCGCCGCGCATTGATCCCACCCTTGAAGTTGGTGGCGCAGACACCACTGTCACCGTTAACGCAGACCAGCAGCCGGAACTGAAGACAGACCGCGCCGACGTCTCAACCGTGTTTGACCAGCAGCAGGTTTCGAGCCTGCCTGTTGGCGACCAGAACTTTACCAACCTGCAGTTACTGTTGCCGGGCGCCCAGCTTCTTGGCTGGTCTCACGCGGCGGACGAGAACCCGCAGGGCTCGCGCCAGATTCAGGTGAACGGCCAGGCCTTTGGCGGCACGGCGTTCGAGCTGGACGGTACCGACAATCAGGATCCGATCCTGGGCATCATCGTCATCAACCCGGCGCTGGACGCGGTGACTGAAACCAAGATCACCACGCAGAACTTCGACGCCGAGCTGGGCAAGGCCGTTTCCGCAGTTGTGACGGCGCAGACCCGTTCGGGCACGAACACCTTCCACGGGAGCGCGTATGACTTCCGCACGGGCAACGCCAACCTGGCGCGTGATCCATTTACGCAGGCGCCGGGCTCGATTCCTCCGGGGTTGAAGAACCGCTTCGGTGCGTCGATTGGCGGACCGATCATCAAGAACAAGGCGTTCTTCTTCTTCAACTATGAAGGACAGCGCCAGAAGGTGGGCACCTCGGCCACGGACACCCTGCCCACCAACCTGCTGACCGAGACCGCACTGGGCAAGACGGTTGGCGCCAGCGGCATCCCGGGCGCGGACTTCAGCGAATACCTGAAGCAGCTGGGTGCGGCGGGCATCATCTACGACAATTCCAGCGGCACGCCAACGCCCTACCCGAGCAACGTCATTCCGACAGGACAGCTTTCTGCTCAGGCACTGGCTCTGCTCACCTACCTCGAGCCGTACACCAAAGGGATCGGCCTGAATTCGACCGGCTCGGTGGGAGGACTGGACTCGAACTTCCACGAATCCGGTACGGGCATTGTGAACACCAACCAGTGGACGGAGCGCGTGGACTACACGCTGAACGAGAAGGCGCACGCGTTTGAGCGCTTCTCCCGGTTCACCAGCAACCTGACGGGCAAGGTCGCGTTCGGCGCGGCGGGCGGCCCCGGCTTTGGTCTGGGCAACTTTGGCGGCAACGCCAACGGCGCAAACGACAGTCTGGCGTCGGGCATGGACATCGCCATCAACCCGAAGCTGCTGACGGACTTCCGTCTGGCGTATTACCGCTACAACGTGATTGACTCCAAGCATGACCAGAGTGTTGAATTCGCAAATACGCTGGGCATTCCGAACATCAACACGGGCACGTACTTCACGGGCGGCTCGCCGGGCTTCTTTATTGGCACGGTGCCGGGCGGCAGCGCGCAGCCTTTGTATGGCGACGGTCTGAACGTCAACCGTTGCAACTGCCCTCTGACGGAGCGCGAAGATCAGTTCCAGGTCGTCAACAACTGGACCAAGATCGTTGGCAACCACTCCTTCAAGGTGGGCGCCGACCTCCGCTACGGCCGCAACCTGCGCGTACCGTCCGACAACGATCGCGCCGGACTGCTGAACTTCGGCAACGGTCCCACTTCGGATCCGTCCGCTGCGACGCAGGGCGGTCTCGGCTTCGCCACCTTCATGCTGGGCAAGGTGACGAGCTTCAACCGCTACGTTTCGACCTCGACCAACGCCAAGGAATTCCAGAAGCGCACGTTCTTCTATGCGCAGGACACGTGGCGCGCCACCCATAATCTGACCCTGAATCTGGGTATCCGCTACGAGATCTACTTCCCGGAGGCGGTGAATGCCGCAGGCAACGGTTCGCTGATGAGCTTGAGCGACGGCTATCTGCACGTGGCAGGGGTCGGCGGCATCGGATCGAACATGGGCTGGACGATCAGCCCGGCGAAGATGTTTGCACCGCGCCTGGGCGCCACCTATCAGCTCGGCGACAAGACGGTGATCCGCGCCGGTTACGGACGCAGCTTTGACACGGGCGTGTTCGGCTCCATCTTCGGCCACACGGTGACCCAGAACCTGCCGGTTCTGGCCAACCAGCAGATCAACCAGGCAACCACCACGGGAGCGGCATTTACGCTGGCGCAGGGTCCCACGGCGCCAACGCCGATCACAGTTCCCAACAACGGTCTGCTTCCGAACCCCGGAACGCAGGTTTCTTCCAAGGCGCGTCCCAACCCGCTTACCTTCCCGACGATCGATGCGTGGAACCTGAGCGTGCAGCGCGCGCTGACCTCGAACCTGACGCTGACGGTTGCGTATGTGGGCAACAAGGGAACCCACACGCTGGGCGATGGTGACAGCAACAACACCAACCCCAACGAAGCGGCCATCAACCTGCCGGGCACCTACGGCATCGGTGGACAGGCTTTGCACTGGGATCCCAGTGTGCCGGCCAACACCATCGCGAGCAATGGCGGCGTCTCGACCTACAACTTCCTGACGCGGTACTATGCGGGCAGCCTTCCGGCCTGCAAGGACGCCAACTACACCACGCCCAGCGAGCCGTTCGTAACGTCCGGCGAGTGCGGCTGGACGAACAGCATCCAGTACAACGGCAACAACCAGAACACGGAGTTCGACGCCCTGCAGATCACCCTGGCCCAGCAGCTCACCAAGGGTCTGGCCTACACGGCGAACTACCAGTGGGATGCGGCGTTCGACGAGCAGTCGGGCTACTACACGTGGGACCACAACATTACCCACGGCCGCGACGTGAACACGCGCCTGCAGCAGTTGACGATGTATGGCAGCTATGACCTGCCGTTCGGCAAGGGCAAGCAGTTTGCCACGAGCGCCAACCGGTTGACCGACCTGATCATCGGCGGCTACCAGCTGAGCACGGTGCTGAACTGGTCCGGCGGTCTGCCGTTCACGCTGAACTACAACGAAGCGAGCACGAACATCCCGGGCAGCGCCCCGAGCTGGCCGAGCTCCAATCACGGCGCCCGCATGAAGACCAGCCTTTCGGGCTTCAAGGCGGGAGGGGGCGGCACGGGTACGCGCACCTACTACCAGGCGCAGACCACGAACCTGATCACCGATCCGGGCACGGGTGTCTTCACGAATCCGGGACTGGACACGATCGGCAACGTGAAGCGCAACACGTACTTCGGACCTTCGTTCTTCAACGACGACCTGGCGATCACCAAGGCGTTCACGATCCGCGAGAACGTTGTGACGAAGTTCCGCATGGATGCGTTCAACGCCTTCAACCACATCAACCCGGGCAACCCCGGTGGCAACATCGAGTCGACGGGCACCATCTCCGGCCAAGGCGCGGGTGGCTCGCCTCGTCAGCTCGAATTCTCCCTCCGCGTACAGTTCTAATTCCGCGCGAGGAGCCGCAACAAAACTACGAGGGGAGCTTCGGCTCCCCTCTACTTTTTTCATCGGCAAAGCTGCCGGTGACAGCGGTCACGCATGCGTCTGCGGGCGCGTCGCGGAGGCCGGATGAAGATTTAAACTGCAAGAGCAGGAACCCTTATGTTTCGCAGGTTTGTTACCGCACTCTGTTTCGTGCTGCCGGGTCTCGCGCTGCCGGCCGTTGCCGGGATGACGCAGACGGCGCAAAGCGCGACTCCGGCTGGCACGGATGCCGCCGCGGCGCCGACGTTTGCCTCGGCCGAGGAACTGGCGGGACGGGGGCGGCTGGACCAGGCGATGGCGCAACTGGATCAGCTTGCCGCGCAGTCTCCCGAGCCGGCCGGCGTGGAGCGGCTGCGGGGCATCATCTTCTACCAGCGGGAGCAGTTTGCCGAGGCCATCGAGGCGTTTACCAAGGCCGAAGCGCAGGATGCGAAGGACCGCGAGTCGATTGAAATGCACGGCGTGAGCCTGTTCCGGCTTGGGCATATCGCGGAGGCAATTCCGTTTCTTGAGCGGGCGCGGGCCAGCGTGCAGAGCGCCAATATCGATCCGGATTACGTGCTGGCGCTCTGCTATGCCGATGTGCAGCGCTATGACGATGCGCGCCATGCCTTCGCGGCGCAGTTCGGCTTCGGACCCGACTCGCCGGAGGCGTATCTGCTGGCGGGGCGGCTGTTTCTGCGCCGCGAACTGCGGGACGAGGCGGGCGCGGAGGCTGCGAAGGCGCTGGTGCTGAACGCCGCGCTGCCGCTGGCGCATGAGCTGCTGGGCGAGGTGGCACTGTCGCGCGGCGATGTGGCCGGGGCCATCCGCGAGCTGGAGGCGGAGCGCAGGATCAACCCGCTGAATCCGGACCTGTATGACCGGCTGGGCGACGCGTATCTCCGCAACGGCCAGTACACGGACGCGCAGCAGGCCCTGGACCGCGCCGTGCTGCTGGAGCCCAACTCGACCGGGCCGTTCATTCTGCTGGGCGAGACATTTCTGAAGCTCAAGCAGCCGATCCAGGCAATTCATTACCTCGATCATGCCGTGAGGATGGACCCTTCCAACTACGTGACGCACAACCTTCTGGGCCAGGCGTACAAGGCCATTGGGCAACTGGGCGCGGCGAACCGGGAATTCAAGACGGTGGTGGAGCTGCAGCATCAGAACGATCCGAAGCCGGTGGTGAAGTAGCCGATGCACGCCGCACGCGCTCTGCTCCCGGCCCTGGTTGCCGCCGCCCTGCTGGCCGCTCCGCTGCAACTGACGGCGCAGGGGAAAAAGCCGCACTCGCTCAAGCAGGCCGATGCCGCGTTCCGCGACGGATATGCCGCGCGGCAGAAGGGAAATCTTGAGCTGGCGCGGGCCAGGTTTGCCGAGGTGGTGAAGCTGGAGCCGCAGATTGCCGAGGGGCACGAGGCGCTGGGCGCGGTTCTGCTGGAGATGGGCAGGCCTGCGGATGCGATTCCTGAGCTGGAGGCCGCGGCGAAGCTGAAGCCGCAGGACTCCGGCAACGAGGCCAACCTGGCGCTGGCGTATGCGCGGGCGGGTCAGACGGAAAAAGCTATTCCGCACTTTGACGCAGCGCTGCACCTGGCGCAGGAGCCGGGCCAAACGCCTGTCGCCGGAGCGGTCTTCTACGAGGCGTATGGCCGCGCGCTGGCCGCGGCGGGCAAGCCGGACGCGGCGATGAACCAGTTCATGGCCGAGGAAGCGCTTGTGGGCCGGAACGCCGCGCTCGACGACGCCATCGGCTCACTGTATGCGCAACAGGAACGATGGGATGAGGCGCGCGCGCGGTTCGAGCACGCCATTGCGCTGGACGGCGCGTACATGCCTGCGCGGATTCACCTGGGCATTTTGTTCCGGCAGCAGCACGACATGACAAGCGCGCTGGCCACGCTGCAGACGGCGGCAAAGCTTGAGCCGCCCAGCCCGGAGGCGATGCTGGAGTATGGCCGCACGCTCGCGGCGGCGGGTCAGGACGACGCTGCCGTACAGCAGTTTGAAGAGGCTCTGAAGCTGAACCCGGAGCTGGGCGGCGCGCAGCTTGACCTGGCCCTGGCACTGCAGCGGCTGGGCCGTCAGCAGGATGCGATCCCATGGTTCCAGAAAGTGATTGAGCGCGACCCGCACAACGTGAGCGCGCTGACCAACCTGGGGCTGGCGCTTACGCTGACGGGCAAGGCCAAAGAGGCGCTTGAGTCCTTCGACCGGGCGCTGGCCGAGAATGCGAAGGACCCGGTGATCTACAAGGACCTGGGCGTGGCGCATGTGCAGCTCTCTGCGTTTGACGAGGCAATCGAGGACTTCCAGAAGGCTCTGACGCTGGACCCGAACGATCCTCAGCTGCACTACGATCTGGGGCTGGCCTACAAGTTCAAAGACCGCATCGGCGACGCGATCGCGGAACTGAGCCGCGCCGGGCAGATGGACCCGACGCTGCAGGACCCGCCTTATACGCTGGGCATTCTGCTGATGCAGGTGGGCCGGCTGGACGAGGCCGTTGTCGAGCTGAGGAAGGCCGTGGCATTGCGGCCGGAGAACGGCGATGCGTGGGCGATTCTGGGCAGCACGCTCAAGCAGGATTCGCGGCTGCCCGAGGCGGCCGACGCGCTCAGGAAGGCGATTCCGCTGCTGCCGGGCCAGCCGGGGCCGCGGGTAACGCTGGCGGGTGTTTTGGCAGAGCAGGCGGCGACGCTGGCCACGCAGGCGGATGCGGCCGACGCCGCCGGTGACACGCAGAAGGCTACGCAACTGCGCGCGGAGATGAAGGATCTGCGCGGGCAGGCGGCGGAGCTGAGGCGAGAAGGAGCGGTGCTGGCGCGCAGCGCGGTCAGCCGGCAGCGGGCCAACTTTGCCCTGAACGCGGGAAACCAACTGATGCTGCGCGGACAGATTGCCGATGCCGTTGCGCGCTACCAGGAGTCGATTGCGGCCGACCCAACCTTTGCGGAACCGCACAGCCAGCTTGCCATTGCGTACGAGCGGCAGGGGCGCACGGATGAAGCCGCCGCGGAGCGCGCCAAGGCTGCGCAACTGACACCAGCCAATTAGTCCTAGTTCTGATTGTGGGAGCCGTAGAGGGACTTGCTGACGGCGAACTCTGCGCGCGCCTTGTCCAGTTCTCCGGCTTCGCGGTAGGCGTGGCCCAGCTCGAAGTGGACCTTGGGATTGGCGGGGTCGAGTTGTGCGGCGATCTGCAACTCTTTTACGCCGTCGGCGGCGCGGCCAGTGGAGACGAGAGCGCGGCCCAGCGTCTGGTGGGCCAGCGCAAGGTTGGGCGCAATGGATGCGGCGCGGGTGAGGAAAGGCAGCGCGTCTGCGATGCGGTTCTGACCGAGGAGGAAGACGCCGAGATCGAGGTCGGGCCACGGGTCAGTGGAGGGTTGCTCCGCGTTCCACGCCGCGGCGGTGCGCAGGGCCAGTTCGGCCTTGGCGGGCTGGTTTTCGTAGTCGTAGGTGAGGCCCAGATTCTCTTCGGCCTTGAGGTGGCGCGGTTCAAGCTGGAGAACGCGGGTGAAGGCGGCCTCGGCTTGCGGGAAGAGGTTCTGGGTGTAGAAGCAGCGGCCCAGGCTGTAAAGCACGGCGACGTTGCGGGGATCGATGCCGAGCGCGACGCGCAGCCAGTGGATGGCGTCGTCGTAGTCGTTGAGCAGGACGTAGTCGAGGGCGACGGAGCGCAACTGGCCGGCGGTGGGCTTCTGCAATTGAGCGGCCTTGGTGAACGTCTGGAGTGACTCCTGGGGCTTGTTTTCCTGCTGCAGGACGAGAGCAAGGCGATAGAGAAGATCGGCGGAATCGGGATGGGCGGCGAGCTCACTGCGCAGATGGGCTTCAGAGGCGCTGAGCGCGGAGGCGGCGGTTTGCGGCTCGTCCTGCATGATGGGGCGGCTGGGATGGCCCTGCGCCTTGTCGGGCATCTGCTGGGCCGGCGCGAAGAGGCCGGAACCGGCCAGGACGGCGACGGCAATGAGCAGCGAGTGGTGCGGCTTGATCATGGGCTTTCCCGGGCCGAGCGGCGGCTACTCCACGTAGGGCCAGCCGTCGGCGTCGAAGCCGAGCCGATTGATACCCAGAGTGGGCGTGCCGTTGGTGTTGCCATCGTAATAATGGTAGACCAGCGTGGGCAGTTGCGTGCCGTTTGCGTCATCGGTGAAGAGGCTCTGTCCGCCGGGGCCGTTGATGTTGGCATGGGCGCTGAGGAGGATGGTGCCGCCGCCCTGCATCAGGTCAATGCCGCCGCGGTCGAGGTAAGGCCCGGTTACTGTCTGCGAGCGACCCACGATGATGCGATAGGTGCTGGATACGCCGTTGCAGCAGAGATTGATGGGCGCGAAGTAGTAGTAGTAGCCGTTCCAGTAGTAAATGAACGGGCCTTCTTCGCCGGCCGAAGGCGAGCCGCGCCTGGCGATGGTGTAGAGCGTGGTGTTGGTGGTGGACCGCAGGCCTGTCGCGGGGTCGAGCTGGATGAGGTGAATGCCGTCGGCCCATGAGCCGAAGACCAGCCACCAGTTGCCGCCGGCATCGATGAAAGGCGCGGGGTCAATGGCGTTGTAGGCGGTGGTGGTGAATCCGGCGGGCGGCGTGGTGGAGCTGGTCCAGGACTTGACGACCCAGCCGGCATCGGCCCACGGGCCGGTGGGCGAGTTGCTGGTGGCGAGGCCGATGAGCGCTTCGGCGCCGGTGCTGGGCTCGTAGGGAATGGCGTAGTAGAGGTAGTAGGTGCCGTTGACGACCATCAGGCTGGGCGCCCAGACGTCGGTGTTGGCGCCGTTGTTCCACGAGGGCGGGGTCTGCAGGCCGGTCCACGAGGGGAAATCCGGGCCGATGATGGGGCAGTAGGCCGTGTAACCGCCGCGCTGGGCGGTGGTGCAGTTCTGGTAGTAGGTGAATGTGGTGAGGTCAGTGGATGAGGCCAGCGACTGGTGGGTTCCATAGAGCCAATAGGTACCGCTGGGGTCCTTGAGCAAGAAGGGATCGTGGACGTAGACGCCGGTGCCGTTGACGGTGCGCGGGGCGGGGTAGGCCGGGGTGGTGGTCTGGGTGATGGCCCACTCCTGGCAGGTGCAGCCGGAGCCGGTGGTGGCGCGCGCGCCCTGGTCGATGGTGGCGGAGGTGGAGGTGCTGGAGTTGGCGTCCTCCAGATAGAGGCCGCTGTTCACGTTCCTGATGAGGTAGTTGCCGTCCGTGAGCACGTAGAACTGCCAGAGATGGTCGGCGGTGCCGTTGTCAGCCCACTGCAGGGCCTGCGCGCCGGTGGCGGTGGAGGCGCTCTGGATGCCCATGACCTGATGGGTGAGCATGTTCTCAATGTTGGACTGGTTGTTGCTCATGGGCATGGCGTGCCAGAGGGAGTCTGCGGAACCGGTGTCAGCCTCCTGCACGAGGCTGGCTCCAGCGGTCTGGCTCTGGGCGGAGATGCCGAGGACAAGGCCGCTGGCGGCATTCTTCAGCTTGAACTGGTAGGAGTCATTGACGGCGGTGAGTGTGCCCATGTCGGGCGTTGTGCCGGAGCCGGTTCCGCCTCCGCTTGCGGGTGTTGCGCCTCCGCCGCCACAGCCGGCGACGAAGCAGGCGGCAGCCAGAACCGCCGCGGAAAGGATATGAAGCCTCACTGGAATTCCTCCTGAAGGTGTTCGCGGTCCTTCGGAAATCGTTTACCGCAATTGCCGGAGCAGCAGGCCAATGGAGCGTTCCCTTGTCTATCCTTGCAGGTTCAGTTTGGTAGCCGGCATTGCTGCGAGCAGAAGTATAGTCCTGGAAGGGCCGGGCGTGTCAACGGGTAAGCGATTTCCGTAGTAAGGCATGAAGGCTGAACCTCGGGAAAGCCAAAAAGCAAACTATTGATTTTGCATTGATTATGAGGGATGCGGGCAGACAGGTGCAGTGCGGGTTGCAGCGAAGGGGAAGAATGCCCGCCCTGGTGAAGGCGCCCGGAAGAGAAGCTGGTGGAGAGTTGATCCCAGTGAGGATTGCGCGGGGGAGCGCGAGGGTGTAGGATTCCGGACTGGGAAACGTTTGCCCACCAAGGGCGAGCCGAGCCGTGCTGGTCCTGTGCGCGGCTTGACGGGAGATGACCTCGATGCGACCTATCCGCCTGATTCCTGCTGCACTTGCGCTCGCGTTGGCGCCGGCGCTCTTTTGCCAGGGGCCGAAGGCACTTGAACTGAGCGGCGACTACCCGAAGACGCATGACCCCTCGATTGCCAGGGATGGGGATACCTATTACGTGTTTGCCACGGGTGCCGCGCCGGGGGGCGGGCAGTTTGCCGTGCGCTGCTCCACGAACTTGACGGAGTGGACGCTGTGCGGGCAGGTATTTGATGCAATTCCGGCGTGGATTCACGAGACGAGCCCGAAGACGCGGGATCTATGGGCGCCGGATGTCTCGTATTTCGAGGGCAAATATCACCTGTACTACGCGTACTCGCTTTTCGGGAAGAACACGTCTGGGATTGCGCTGGCGACGAATGAGACGCTGGACCCGAAGAGCCCGAAGTACCACTGGCGGGATGAGGGACTGGTGCTGAAGTCGACGGAGACGGATGACTTCAATGCGATTGATCCAAATATCGTTCTCGACAACAAGGGCCAGCCGTGGCTGAGCTTCGGCAGCTTCTGGACGGGCATCAAGATGCGGCGGATTGACGCGGCGACGGGCAAGCTTTCGACGGCGGATGCGAAGGTGTACTCGCTGGCGACGCGCGCGCGGCCGGCGAACGTGAACCCGATGCAGCGCGGGTTGCCGCCGGACTGGGAGGCGGTGGAAGCGCCGTTTGTTGTGCGGCACGGCAGGTACTACTACCTGTTTGTGTCGTGGGATCTGTGCTGCCGCGGGACGCGCAGTACCTATCGCACGATGGTGGGGCGCTCGCGCAAGGTGACCGGGCCATATGTGGACGCGACGGGCAAGCCGATGATGCAGGGCGGCGGTACGCAACTGCTGACGGCGAACAGCCGCTGGCTGGGGCCGGGTGGCGAGTCGATCTTGCAGCGGCGGGAGGGTGACATCATTGTCTTTCACGCGTACGACGCGGCGACGGGCAAGCCGGCGCTGCAGATCTCCACGCTGACGTGGGAGGGCGGCTGGCCGCATGCCGCGCTGGGCACCACGGGCGAGTCGAAGTAGAGCGCATGTGGGAGACTGGAAGTCAGGCGCAGTGAATGCCGCGATGGGAGCAGTGAAGCAGCGGTGAGGTCGAGAGGAATCGGTGGGCGTTGGCTGGCGGCGGCAGTGCGGGGCGCGCTGCCGCTGTTGTGCGCCGTGACCATGGCGCAGGCGCCGCCCGCATCGCTGACGCCGGGGAAGTTTGTGGACATCACGGCGAAGACGGGCATTCATTTTCTGCACCAGGCTCCGCATACATCGCGCAAGTATCTGATTGAGACGATGGGGTCGGGCGTTGCGCTGTTTGACTGCGACAACGACGGGCGGCTGGACCTGTTTCTGGTGAACGGCGCGCCGTATCCCGATCCGACGCCGCCGGGAACGATACCGCAGAAGACGGGGCCGGAGTACTGGAACCGGATGTACCACCAGAAGAAAGACGGCACGTTCGAAGACATCACAGAGAAGGCCGGACTGAAGGGCGTGGGCTACGGCATGGGTGTGGCGGTTGCCGATTATGACAACGACGGCTACGAAGACCTGTATGTGACCGGCTACGGCGGCAATCATCTCTACCACAACAACGGCAACTGCACGTTTACGGACGTGACGGACAAGGCCGGGGTGGGCGGCGGCGGGTGGTCGTCGAGCGCGGCGTGGGTGGACCTGGACAACGACGGGCGGCTGGACCTGGTGGTGGACCGCTACGTGACGTGGGACTGGAACGACCAGTTCTGCGGACAGCCGGAGAATCGCGGCTATTGCCATCCGGACGTGTTTCAGCCGATCACGATGCTGGTGTATCACAACGACGGCAACGGGCACTTCACCGAGGAAGCGCACAAGCTGGGATTGGACAAGCCGGCCAAGGCGCTGGGCATCGCCATTGCCGACTATGACCGCGACGGGCGCATGGATATTTTTGTGTCCAATGACTCGATGCCGGAGTTCCTGTTTCACCAGAAGAAGGACGGAACGTTTGAGGAGGTCGGGCTGGAGTCGGCGGTGGCCGTGGACGGCGACGGGCGCACGTATGCGGGCATGGGCGTGGACTTCAGCGACTACGACAACGACGGCTGGCCGGACGTGGTGGTGACGAACCTGGCGAATCAGAAGTACGCACTCTACCACAATGCGCACGATGGCACGTTTGACTATGCGAGCTACTCGACGGGCGTGGGGCGCATGACGCTGCTGCACTCGGGATGGAGCCTGCGCTTTATCGACTACGACAACGACGGGTGGAAGGACCTGCTGATTGCGCAGGGGCACGATCTGGACACGGTGGAAAAGAGCTATCCGCAACTGCATTATCGCGAGCCAATGATGCTGCTGCGCAATACGGGCACGCGGTTTGTGGATGTGTCGTCCATGTCGGGCGAGATTTTTCATGAGGCGTGGGTGGGGCGCGGCATGGCGATTGGCGACATTGATAACGACGGCAGAATCGACGCGGTGGTGTCGACCAATGGCGGGCCGGCGCACGTGCTGCGCAACGAAACGGAGTCGAGCAACTACTGGCTGACGCTCAAGCTGGTGGGGCACATGAGCAATCGCGATGGGATTGGCGCGGTGATAAAGGTGACAACATCCAAGGGTTCGCAGTGGGTGACGGTGACGACGGCGAGCGGTTATCTGTCGTCGAGCGACCCGCGGGCGCACTTCGGGCTGGGCGCGGATGCGAGCGCTGAGAGCGTGGAGATTCGCTGGCCGAGCGGGATTGTGCAGGAGCTGAAGAATGTGGCCGGCGACCGCATGGTGACGGTGGAAGAACCGCGGCAGTAAGCGAACTAGCGGGGCGTAGGGCCGGGCGTGTGTGCCGCAGCGGCAGCCTTGAGGCGCTTGAACTCATCGAGCGCGTGCTGCGAATCGGCGGGGCGGTTCAACCTTTGATAGACGCGCACCAGCGCGTACCATGCGTTCTGTTCGACGAAGGGCACGGGCTGGCTGGCGAGGCTTTTTTCCAGTGCCTCAGCGGCCTGCTGATACTGGCCGGACTTGGAGTACCCGAGGCCGAGGTAGTACAGGGCTGGCGCGGGGCTGGCGTGCGCGTCGATGGCCTGCTGCAGCAGGGGGATACCGAGCGCGGGCTCATCGCTGTCGACGTGAATCTTGCCGAGGTTGAAGAGAGCGATGGGGTTGCCGGGGTTGAGCTTGAGCTGCTGCTCATAGGCTTTGGCTGCGTCGGCGGTGCGGCCGATGCGCTGGTACTCATTGCCGAGCGCTTCGTAGAGATCGGGATTGTTGGGCTGCTCGTCGAGTGCGGCCTTGTATTCGGTGATGGCCTGCTCCGGCTGTTTGGATGCGGAGAACATCTCCGCCAACGCGCGATGCACGTGCCAGGAGCCGGGGTCGAGCGCGTAGAGCTGCTGGAAGCACTGTTGGGCGACCTGGGTGTGGGCGCGGGCGCGGTAGTCGAGGATGTTGGCATCCTTGGGGCTGAGCGCGAAGGCGCGATCGAGCGGGCCGGTGGCCAGCTCGGGGTGGCCGGCGGCCAGCTGGGCCATGCCGAGCCAGGTGAGCGCCTCAGGGTTGGCTGGCTGCAGGGCGGTCTCCTGGTTCAAGGATGTGATGGCGGCGTCGAGCTGGTTCATCTGGTATTGGGCGATGCCGAGGAACATGTGCGCGCCGGGGGTCTGCGGATTGAGCTCGATGGCTTTTGAGAGCGCCTGCGCGGCGTCTGCGGCTTTGCCTTCGCGCAACTGGAGCATGCCGAGGCCGAGGTAGCCGTCAGGCAATTGCGGGGCAGCGGCGATGGCCTGGCGGAAATCCTTCTCGGCGTCTGCGGGGCGGCCCTCGTGGATGGCCTGGGCTCCGCGGCGCAGCATCTGGAGGACGTCGGCGTCAGAGGGCGCTGCCTGTGCAGCCCGCAGCGCGAGAGGGGCGGCAAGTACGCCGAGGATGAGGACAGCGAAAAGCGCTCGACAAGACCGGCCCATCATCAGATTCCCCCCCGTGAGTACGTGACGCAGCTTGCCGCTATCTTAAATTGCATTGTCGGCATCTGCGCGGAGCCCCGGCAGGCGCAAAGCCTGAGGCGGCGCAGCGGCCTGGTGCGGTGAATGCTTCTCATCCGCGGGCCGCACAATTTTATCAGAAAACGTTCTCGCATTTCGATGCAGAATGCCCCAGACGCAAGTCGGAAATCGATTTTCTTCGGGCATTTTTGCATCGGTGGACGGGGGCCAGATCGAAGTGGGGGAGGGGCACGGTCTGGGGTGGAGAGAGGGCTGAAACGCTCCTCAGCGTGGAGCGGATGGGGCGCAGCGGCGGCCGGCTGGAACGCCTCGCAGCACACCTGAAGGAAGAGGAGTATGTCCAAGTAAATATATATATATCAATTACTAACAGAAGGACAATGATGTCAACTTCACAACACGCGCGGGGCCTTGCCGGGGGGCTTGATTGGAATCGGGCGAGTTGCGTTCAAGCCGGGCCTGGAGATCCTCGGCAGTTTGCGGGCTTGACAATCTTTGCAGCGGCTGGCTAAAATTTGCTCCGTTCCTCACTGGGGCTTCTGCGCCTGGCGAGATGGACGAAAGCAAGAAAACGCTTGCTCAAGAGTGCATAGAACGTCTTGAACCAGGTTTCCATTCAGGAGAGGCAAAAAATGACACGAAGTCAACAAATGGGCAGGTGGGCGTGCGTCCTTCTGCTGACTGTATTGACCATCCCCCTCGCTGCAATCGCGCAATCCACACGCGGAGAACTGGCTGGGGTTGTCAAGGACACTTCCGGTGCGGTCATCGCCGGGGCGCAGATTGTGGCCACGCAAACCGAAACCGGCACGACGCGTCAGGCGGTGTCTACATCCGCTGGAGCCTTTCGCATTCCCGAGCTGGCCATCGGCCGCTACAACGTGAACGTCTCGGCCCCGGGGTTTGCCACGTCCAGCAACAAGGGCGTGCTGATCACCATCAACTCGGTGACGCCGCTGAATGTGGTGCTGAAGCCGGGCGCGGCGAGTGAGACCGTAACGGTGGACGCCAGCGCTCCGGCGATCCAGACTGAGTCCTCTGAAATCAGCGGGACGATCTCTCAAAGGCAGATTGAAGATCTGCCGTTGTCGCTTGCCACGGGCGTTGGCGGTCTTCGCTCTCCTGAAACGTTCGCCTTTCTGGTGCCGGGCACAACGGGTCCGGGCAGCGGCGGCCCGACGGGTCTGAACTCGAACGGTGTGTTCTTTGCCAAGCTGGCCGGCGGCCAGAGCTACGGCGCGGAAGTGATGCTGGACGGCGCAAGCATCACGCGCAGTGAGAACGGCTCGTCGTTCGACGAGACCGCGCCCTCGATTGAAGCGCTGCAGGAATTCAAGGTAACGACGTCGATTCCTTCAGCGGAGTATGGGCGCACGACGGCGGGCTTTGAGAGCTTTGCCACCAAGGCGGGCACGAATCAATATCACGGCACGGCGTTCACGATTGTGAAGAACGCGGCCTTTGACGCCAACAACTGGTTCAACAACGGCTACGCGAGCCTGTATTGCAAGCCGGGCACCTATTGCAGCTATCAACGGCCGCAGGACAGCAAGTTTGACTACGGCGGCACGCTGGGCGGGCCTGTGCGGCTTCCCAAGCTGTTTAACGGCACGGACAACACGTTCTTCTTCTTCGCATGGGAGCAGTACAAGCTGCACCAGGGCTCGACGGTGCAGTCCACCATTCCCACGCCGGATGAAGTCAACGGCGACTTTTCGGCAATTCTGGGTGGTCCGACGACAGTCATCAATCCCTGCACGGGCGAGCCTGTGCTTCAGAACCAGATTTTTGATCCGGCGACGACCAACGCGACGGTGTCGGCGACGAACCCGTCGGGTATTCCCTGCCGCTATCCATTCCCCGGGAACAAGATCAGCACGGGCAAGAGCGGCGCGGCGGCATCGTTGCTGAAGGGCTTCCCCGCCCCGAACCAGCCTGCGACGCCGACGCTGTTTGGTTTCCAGAACAACTACTCTCAGTCGTATGTCCGGCCATGGGAGAACACCACCTACACGGTGCGGATCGACCACACGTTCAGCGACAAGAGCAAGATTTTCGGCTCCTACAGCTCGCGCGACAACTTCTCAGTCCACGACCCCGTGAACCTTCCCATTCCCTTCAACAATGCGGGTTATCCGCAGGATTTCCAGACGCACTACATCCGCGTCGGGTGGGACTACGCGTTCACGCCGAACATGCTGAACCACATGAACGTGGGGTACAACCGCACGAACAGCAAGAACTTTGCCTACCAGATTGGCAATGCCAACAACATTG
Organism: Acidobacteriota bacterium; assembly: GCA_028876395.1. Taxonomy (GTDB): domain Bacteria; phylum Acidobacteriota; class Terriglobia; order Terriglobales; family Acidobacteriaceae; genus Telmatobacter. The sequence continues at coordinate 12,505 of JAGWRX010000074.1, read as the reverse complement.
CGGCGGCGGGTGCACCGAACTTTTATTCGAACTCGTTTCCTCTGGTTCACTGGGACGGGCTGGATTCGTTCACCAGCTGGGGTGTGGGCAACAACGGCGACAACATCGACAACGGCCTGCGCTTCAACGACATTGTGAGCTGGCAGAAGGGCCGCAACAGCTTCAAGTTCGGCTTTGACTGGCGGCATCAGCAGTACTCGGTGATCCAGGTGAACATCCCGACGATCAACTTCCTGCGCAGCGAGACGGACGTGGCCGCGCTGGCCAATGTTCCGCAGTTCCAGAGCGGCAACAGCTTTGCGAGCTTCCTGCTGGGCGCAGTGGACAACGGCGGGCAGACGGTCTACAACAACAACCCGCGCTGGAACTCGGTGTACATGGGGGGCTTTATCCAGGACGATATCAAGCTGACGCCCAGGCTGACGGTGAACCTGGGCCTGCGCTACGACCTGGATATTCCGCGCAAGGAAGCGCACAATGACACATCCGCATTCAGCTATACGCTGCCTGATCCGGCGGCGGGGAACATACCTGGAGCGCTGGAGTTTGCCAAGACCTGCCACGGCTGCAACCCGGCATGGGCCGAGACGTGGAAGAAGGACATCGGTCCGCGCGTGGGCTTTGCGTACGTGCTTCCTGGCTCGAACGACAAGGCTGTGATCCGCGGCGGGGCGGGCATCATTTACGGTCCGCTGCAGTACAGCGACTTCGGCAGTTCGATGACGCTGGGCTACACGCAGGGGCGCTCGACGGGCAGCTTTTACTCTGGACCGGGAACGGCGGCAGCGTTTACGCCGGCATTCATGCTGGACTCGGGCGAGCCGCAATGGACGAAGTCGTTCTTTGCTCCGAGCACCGATCCGGGGCAGCTGACGGGCGTGCCGGGGCAGTTCATTCCGGTGGGCGGGGAAATCATCAAGCCCCAATTCGGCCGGCCTTCCATGACCACCAGCTGGGGTCTGCAAGTGCAGGACGAAGTTGCGCAGGACCTGATCTTCACGCTGGGCTACATGGGGCAGGCGTCGCAGAACCTGCACTCGGGCTTCCTGACGAACGACAACAACATCGACCCGAAGTACTTCTCGCTGGGCGATCACCTCAGCGATATCGGCTCGGCCATCACCACGCAGGGCGGCTCGTCGATGGGCGTCACTGCTCCATACTCGACGTTCATGGGCAACCTCGGCCAGGCGCTGCGTCCGTTCCCGCAGTATGACTACCTGGCTGGGGACTGCTGTCTGGAGAACGTGGGCCACTCCTCGTATGAGGCGATGGTTGCTTCACTGAACCGCCGCTTCCGCCAGGGCTTCAACCTGCAGGTGTCCTACACGTGGTCGAAGAATGAAACGGATGCCGACTCGACGATTCCGTTCGCCTATGTCGGCTACCGCTCGCAGACGCAGAACTCGAATAATCTGCGCCTGGAGAAGGCTGTCAGTGTTCAGAACATCCCACAGCAGCTCTCCATCAGCTACCTGTACGAGCTTCCGTTCGGAAAAGGACAGCGGTTCCTGAATCAGAACAGGCTGCTCGATGCCGTGGTCGGCGGATGGGAGATTGGCGCCATTCAGCGCTACCAGAGCGGGCAGCCAGTGGACTTTGGCTGCGCATCGGGCGCCGCTTACTTCCAGAACTGCTTCCGGTTTACGCTGGGCGCAGGCGCATTTGGCAACAACTTTGCGAGCTCGGACTACCGGAAGAACAAGAACAAGCCGAGCTTCTTTAACCAGCAGACGTGGTTCAAGCCGGCCTATCGGCCTGCGGGACAGGGAGGTTCGACGGACCCCGGCGTATCGCTGGCGGACGCGGCCTTTGTGGACATGAACCGCGAAGGCGTTACCTCCACCGGGCAAACCTGGCTGCGCAAGCCGTCACCGGATTGCGCGGACGGCTGCTCGTACGATCCGTTTGTCTTCGGCACGGGCATTCCGCGCGTGACGGAGGCGATCACCGGACCGATGTGGTTGAGCGAGGACTTCAGCCTGCTGAAGAACTTCTCGATTACCGAGCGGGTGAAGTTCCAGTTCAAGGTGGAGGCGATCGACGCTTTCAACCGTCACCGCATGGGCATGCCCGATATGGAGCCGGCCGATTCTCCGTCGTACGCTGCGGATGGCACACCGCAGGTCTCCACTGGTTTTGGTATTCCCATGTATGTTGATTACGGCCCGCGTAACCTGCAGCTCACAGGCCGCATCAACTTCTAACCGTCTGACAAGGGGTGCTCCGGTGCGATGCCGGGGCGCCCCGCAATCTCAAGGTTGTACACGCCAGCGTCTAAAAAGACGCGGCACTCATGTGATCTCCAAAGGTCAAGCCAGGCTTGACCTTCTTTTTTTGCGGACCAGAGAATCCTTGATGATATGGGAGACGCGCGCGAGGCATGGGACTATCCGTGATGGTTGATAAAATGGATGAGGAGCGCCGCAGTGCATCTGACGCGTATTTCCGCCGTGTTCTCTCGATTGCATGTCGTGATTGTTGCACTTGCCTGTGGTGTGGGCGCAGGTTCCGCGCCGGCGCAGCAGGCTGCCTCGCAGGCGGATGGTGCAGCGCTGCTGCAGGCCGGTAAGGCTGCCGAGGCGCGCGATGCATTCGAGGCCGCGCTGAGCGCGGAGCCAAACAACGCAGAGGCGCAGGCGGGCGAGGTTGCGGCCAGCGAACACCTGGCGCTGGAAGCGCGCGCAGCGGGAAAGATGAATGACGCGCTGCAGACGCTGCTGCGCGCGCAGCAATTTGCGCCGCACAATGCGCGCCTGCTCTTCGACCTGGGCATTCTTGAGGATCAAATGCGTCTTTTCACGGACGCGGACAAATCGCTGGCAGCCGCGGAGCAGCTGAATCCGGGCGATCCGAATATCTTGTACGGGCTGGCACGGGTGAAGATGGATCTGGGCCAGCTTGCTCCGGCCGAAGAGAAGATGCAGGCCTATCTGAAGCTGCGGCCCAACGATGCCAGCGCTCATTACGGACTGGGGCGCATTTATCAGGTTGGATTGCAATTCGACAAGGCGCAGGCAGAGTTCGCGCGCTCAGTGGAGCTGCAGCCGGTACAGACGGAATCGTATTTTGAGCTGGGCGACCTTGCGCTGAAACAGGGCGACTTTGGCGAGGCGATCAAGCAGTTCAGCAAGACGCTGGAGCGCGACCCGAAACATGGCGGCGCCCTGGAAGGCACGGGAGAAGCGTATTTCAGGCAGAAGCACTACGACCAGGCAAAGGATTTTCTGGAGCGTGCCATTGCGGCGGCTCCCGACTATGCGCCCTGCCACTACTACCTGGGGCTGACGCTGGCGCGGCTGGGGCGCAAGGAAGACTCGGAACGCGAGCTTGCCACGGCGGCAAAGCAGGCCGATGCAGAGAACAAAAACTCGGCGACGCACATGCAACTGACGCCGGCAGCGAAGCCGTGAGTGCGACTGCAAGCCGTGGATCGTCAGGGCATTTGAGAGAAGAGGAACAGGATTTGCGCTTGAAAAGTTTTCCTGTATCGGGGCGTGGAGTGGCATGGGCGTTGTGCGTGCTGGCATTTGCTCAGGCGCTGGCGTGCGCGGCGCGGGCGCAGCAGACGCCGCCGCAGCAGGGCGGCATGGCCACGGGAACCGCGCAGAAGCCCGCGTTTGATGAGCAGCATCGCCCGGTGACCGCTGGAGGCTTTGTGAAGACGGGCCCGGTGGTCTTTCAGAACGTGGCCGCGCAAGCGGGGCTGGCGCGCTGGCACAACACTACGGGCACCGCAGCGAAGCGCGTGATTATTGAGGCCAAAGGGTCAGGCGTGTGCCTAATCGATTTCGATCACGACGGCTGGCTGGATATCTACCTGGTGAACGGATCGACGCTGGATGCGCTTGCGGGAAAGGCTGCGCCGCCCCATGCGGCGCTGTTTCGCAACAACCACGATGGCACGTTTACGGACGTGGCAGAAAAGGCGGGCGTGGCCAATGACCTGTGGGGACTGGGCTGCGCGGTGGGCGACTATGACAACGATGGCTGGCCCGACCTCTACGTAACGAATCTCGGCCGCAACCGGCTCTACCGCAACAACGGCAACGGTACGTTCACTGACGTGGCGCAGAAGGCGGGCGTGGCGCTGGAAAGCACCTCTCCCGATCTGGCGACGGACTACACGGGGGCGACGTGGGGCGACTACGACGGCGATGGGCGGCTGGATCTTTTTGTGGCGGGATACATTGTGTACGACTTCAAGCATCCGCCGGTGGTGGGTTCGCCGTCAGTGCACACGCACACGTGCCAGTATCGCGCGGTCAACGTGATGTGCGGCCCGCGCGGGCTGGATGGCGCGCCGGATCACTTGTTTCATAACAACGGCGATGGAACCTTTACGGATGTGAGTGTGAAGGCCGGCGTCAACGATCCCAATGGCTATTACGGGCTGGGCTCGCTGTTTGTGGATGTGAACAACGACGGCAAGGTGGACCTGGCGGTGGCGAATGACTCGACACCGAATTATCTCTACATCAACAAGGGCGACGGGACGTTTGACGACCAGAGCTACCTCAGCGGCTATGCGTTCAACCAGGCTGGCCGCGAGGTGTCGAATATGGGCATTGCGGCGGGAGATTATGAGAACAACGGCCGCATCGACCTGGTGAATACGGATTTCTCAGATGACTACGACGTGGTGTTTCGCAACAACGGCGATGGCACGTTCGAGGACTACAGCTACCGCACCGGGATCGCTGCGCAGACGGTGCCTTTTGTCGGATTTGGCGACGGGTTTCTGGACTACGACAACGATGGCTGGAAGGACTTGATGATCGTCAACGGCCACGTGTATCCGCATGTGGACGATAACTCCGACTGGGGCATGAGTTATGCGCAGCGCGCGCTGCTCTTTCACAATCTGCACAACGGAACGTTCGAGTTGATTCCCCCGGTTGAGGGAACAGGACTGGCCGAGGTGGCCGTGGGACGCGGCGCGGCGTTCGGGGATCTGTTCAACGACGGCAAGATGGATGCGGTGATCAACAATCTCGATGGCCCGCCGCTGCTGCTGCGCAATGTGAGCGCTGACCATCATCATTGGGTGGACCTGCAGTTGATTGGCGGAGCGGGAAGCCCGCGCGATGCGGTAGGCGCAACGGTGTATCTGACGGCGGGCGGCACGCGGCAGCGCGGAGACGTGCTGAGCGGCGGCAGCTATCTGTCATCGAGCGACCTGCGGGTTCACTTTGGCCTGGGCGATGCGGCCACGGTGGATGCGGTGGAGATTCACTGGCCGGTCGGCGCGGTGGAGAAGGTGCAACTGACGGCGGTGGACCGGATTGTTACGATCGAGCAGGGCAAGGGCGTGACGGGCGAGCTGTGCGTGGCGTGCGGCACGGCCAAAAAATAGCTTTGTATAACGCGCGCGACCGGCTGCGGGGATGCAGCCGGTCTTGTTGTTTCCGCGACCTCACATTGCTGGTGCTTACCGGTGCTGGTTGTTGAAGGCCACTTCAACGGTGGAGCCTGCACCCCGTCCACTGGCCAGCTCCTGATCTGCCTTGTGCTGTACAACCAAATCGCTGTACATGCTCTTTCCGGCAATCCGGATCTGGTTGAGGTGAAACTGCTGTCCCACGCGGACAAAAACCAGGCGGCCCGGCGCCTCTTCGGGGTTTTGCCCCTCGCCTGGGTGAACCATAAACACCCGAGTCTCCTCCGTCACTGTGTTGCGAAGCGCCATGAAGCGGTTCGACAGCATTTGCACTTCATAAAAGCCGGCTGGCAACGAATGATGGTTTGCCGTAAAGGCAAATGGAACGGTTACGGACACGTTCTGAGCGGAAACGCTGGCAGCTGCGTAAAGCAGGCCAGTTGCCAGTGCAACGCCCAGAAGCAGCCTGATGAGAATTACGGAGCGGCATTTCATAACGAGCCTCCGTTCTTCGTGGGTGGACCCCGGTTTCCGGAATCCGCTCTCGATGCTATTGACTCTGCGCCTTGATCCCGTTTTTAACCATGCATTGAGGGTCATTTCTGAGTCATACGCAAGTCACTGGCTGGATACTTGATGAATTGGTACTTATGTTTGCGCGTGTATCCGCCGTTTGCGGCCTTGTAGTCGCGAGCTGAATTGGCGCTGCGCTATAGTTGACGCTGAATGCCTGTTTGGATGGCATTCTGCCCCCCGGAGGCTATTTTGTCAGAAGGATATGTAAAACGCTGATTGAGGCCCGCGGCGCGGCAGGATCACCCGGGGATTCGGGCAGCGCTTACCGGGCGCGTCTTCCACGTGCTCCCAGGTGAGGCAGTTACCGCCGGGGACGATGTAGTGGTTGAGAAAGATGAGCGGCTCGGGCGGATCGATGCAGAGGCGCTCGAGGTTGGGCGCGGTGCCGTAGCGATGAATGTGGTCCACGCGCACGAACCGGGCGTTTTCAGCATCGGCAACGGTGAGGCGTCCGCTTGTGCCCTGATATTTGGGGTGGGCGCAGGCCATGTCGTCGGCGATGGGGCGCAGATGGCAGGCCTCGGGCAGGTTGAGGGTACGCTCCTCTTTGGTGACAACGTTGCGGCCAAGCAGCAGGCGTTCGTCTTCCATGCGGTGGATGCGCTCAGTCATCTCGCTCTTGCCGCCACCGCTGGCGCCATCATGCATGAGGATCAGCTGGTTCTCGCAGGGCGTGACGACGGCGACGGCGGCGCAGTGGTTAGTGGTCCAGCCTTCGCGCTCGCCGATGTCGAGCAGCATGGAGTACGCCCTTTTTGGCGCTGGGGCCCGGGTAGAGGTTGTAGGCGAAGATCTCCTGATGCGTGGCGGCGCGGTCATGCACCACGACCTAGCGGCCGCCGAAGTGGGTATGACGGAAGGGTGGGGCGACGAAGAGCACGCCCGCATTGATTTTGAAGCTGGCCGGTACCTGACTGCGGGGAATCATACCCTGCAGGTCGGCGAGGGCAGCGGCAAAAATGCGGCCTGACGCGGCAGGATCAACAGCGCGCCGTAGCCAAGCGAGTCTGTACCGGCGTAGAAGGGCATGGCGACAAGCTCCTGCGTCTTAAGCCAGTCGAGCGTCTGCTGGCGCGTTGCGTCAAATGGCTCGCCGAAGCGCTGGGCGCAGGTGGGCTTGTCGGTGGGCAGATTGTCGCCAATGACCATGGCGTCCGGGTCGCGGCGGCGCATGGCGGGGTCAGGGAAGTTGATCGCTAGTCCGTTGCGCGCCTTGGTGATGACGGCCTCTGCCACGCGGCCCGCGCCGCGAACCTGGAAGACGACCTCAAAGACGCCGTGGTCGTCGCGATTGCCGAGGCGCCAGTCGATGGCGCCGGTGGCGCGGCCGAGGGCCCAGTCAAGGAGTTGCTGGCGACTCTCTGGCGTTTGCACGAGGGGGGCAGCACTGAGTACTTCACGCGCGTGGGCGGGCAGGTCCATCTCGATCCAACTCGCCTGGAAGTCAATGACAGGTTCGCTTGCGGCTACGGTGGTCATGGCGGCAACCTTTCACGGAGGGAGATAGGGGTCGGGATTTCGCTTTGCGCCAGCGAGTCCACAAATTCTCTATCTCACGGGCGGCACGATTGGCAGTGAGTCTGGTCAGATGGAGTTCCACGGTGCGGGCAGGAGGCCACCGACTCACGGCAGGGCCGCCTGAGAAGTCTGAACACGAGCTCAGATAAAGAAAGTTATTCAAACCTTAATGCCTGCGTAACTTCCCCGCCGTACCGTTCAGTCGGAAAGAGAATTCCTGCGAGCCTTTATTTGATCGCGCTCAGGGTTCTTTCTCTCGCGTTGTTTTTCATCGGCGGGGACTGTCCGGCTCACAAGGCTCCATGCGCGCCGATGTCTCGGAGTGTCCCCAATTCGCAAATCAATGCAGGATTCAAACATTGAGAGGTCGATCTAAATGAAATTCAAGAAAGCCGCGCTCTTGCTCGGCCTTGCCGCTTTCTCCGCCAATCTTGCGTTGGGTCAGGAACCTGGCCAGGACCGCAGCGTTCCGCATCTGGATCACGCGTTCGTGATCATGATGGAGAATCACGCCTACAGCCAGATCATCGGCAATACGAATGCGCCGTTTCTCAACAATTACGCGAAGACGGCCAACCTAGCCACGAATTACTTTGGAGTGGGGCATCCAAGCCTGACAAACTACCTTGAAGTAGTGGGTGGTTCCAACTTCGGCGTGATCGACGACCACGCTCCGGACTGGCACAACAGCGACTGTGTGCCCAATATCGTTTCGGGGATTCCCTCAGACGAGTCCACGACCAGCAACATCTGCCCCATCGCTGGAGTCGGCTACGACGCTCCGACACCGGCTGTCGACACGACGAATGAAGGAACGGTGAGTTCTCCGGTCTACAATGATCCGCTGCCGGCGGCGCTTACTGTTGGAAAGACGATTGCTGATCAGCTTGTTGAAGCGGGCAGGAGCTGGAAGTCCTACCAGGAGAACCTGCCGCCCTATGGCGCCGACCGAGTCAATTACAGCGACGGTCTCATCTCTGACGTTACCCAGTCTGAGCCGGGCATGCCCAAGCTGTACGCAGCCAAGCACAATCCCTTTGCATACTTTGCCAGCGTGCAGGACGGTGACAACCCGAAGCTGAGTCTCGAGAATATTGTGGGCTTCAACCAGCTCTATGCCGACCTGGCAATCGGTCACGTTCCGAACCTGGCCTTCATCGCGCCTAACCAGTGCCACGATCAACACGGCCGCGGCACCAGCGAAGTGGGTACCGGATGCTCGATGGATCAGAATGCGATTGCACAGGGCGACGCTGCCATCAATACGCTGGTGACTGCGATTAAGTCGTCCAAAGCCTGGAAAGAGGGCAACAACGTCATCGTAATCGTGTGGGACGAAAATGATTATGGGACAGATCCGAACCAGGTGGTAACCATCGTCGACACGAACTACGCACCAACCGGTGTGACGAGCAAGGTGAAGTACAACCACTTCTCATTGCTCAAGACCCTGGAAGCGGGTTTCGGCCTCGACTACCTGAATCATGCCGCAGACCCGAACGTACAACTCATGTCAGACCTGTTCGGCGCCGGCAAGTAGCCTTTCAACCTCAAAACCAGACCAGTCGCGCAAGAGTTGCGCGCCTGGTCATTTTTGTTTGAGCGGTGGATTGTCTGGCGCTCCTGCTGACGGGGACTATTGTCGCGGGAAGCGCTCATGCACGAGCCGAAGCGCCTCGTCGGGGGTGGTGATGGAGCCTTCAAGCTGCGCGTCTTCGACGGCCTGGAGGATGTGCTTGAACTCGGCGCCGGGCACGTAGCCCGCGGCGATGAGGTCGTGGCCGGTGAGGAGCGGTTTGGGGCGCACGTCCTCCTCGGGCATGGCCTCGTAGCGCTGGCGGACGAACTCCCAGTGGTCGAGGTTGCCGCCTGCGGCGAGGCAGTCCATGCGGTGCAGGGCGAGGTGCTGCGAAAAATTTTCAAGGCGGAAGAAGCGCTTGAGGGTGGAAGCGCGCATGTGGACGGCGTCAGCGAAGCGCATGTGGTTCTGGATGAGCGCGAGGATCATGCGGGTCTCGTCGTTGGAGAAGCGGAGGCTCTGGAGGATGCGCGCGCCGATGGCCATGCCGACCTCGACGTGGCCGTCGAAGCGGATGCGATCCGGGGCCTGACGGAAGGTAGGGGGCTTGCCGATGTCGTGGAGCAGGGCGCCCCAGGCGAGGGTGACCGGGCAGCCGGGTTCGAGTTGCGCGAGCAAGAGCAGGGTGTGCGTCCAGACGTCGCCCTCGGGATGGAAGTCGGGCGGCTGCTGGATGCCTTTCATTGCGGCGACTTCAGGCAGCACCTGGACGAGCAGGTCGGTTTCATCGAGGAGCGCGAAGGCGCGGCGGGCGCGGCCCTCGGTGAGCATGCGGGTGATCTCGTCGCGGATGCGCTCGCGGCTGACGGCGTGGATGCGGGCGGCGAGGGCGCGGATGGCGCTGTGCGTGGCGGGGTCGATGGTGAAGCCGAAGCGCGCGGCGAAGCGCACGGCACGCAGCAGGCGAAGCTGGTCCTCTTCAAAGCGGAGTTCCGGGCGGCCGATGGCGCGGATGACGCCTGCGTCGAGGTCGGCAAGGCCGCCGACGTGATCTACGAGTCCTTCGCGGACGGCGGGTGCTTTTCCAGGGAAAGCTGGAGCGGAGGCTGCCCAGCGCAGCGGATCGAGCAGCAGGCCGTTGATGGTGAAATCGCGGCGGCGGACGTCTTCGGCGGCGCTGAGCGTGTACTGCACGGCGTCGGGGCGGCGGCCGTCGGAGTAGACGCCATCGGAGCGGAAGGTGGCGACCTCAGTGGGCTTGTGGCCGCGGGAGGTGTCGCTGGAGGATGCGGGCACTTCGGCGACGAGCACCACGCCGAAGTGCGCGCCCACGGCAAAGGTGCGGGGAAACATGCGGAGGACGACGTCCGGGGTGGCGGAGGTGGCGACGTCGTAGTCCTCGGGGCTGCGGCCGAGCAGCAGGTCGCGCACGCAGCCGCCGGCGAGATAGGCCTCGTATCCGGCAGACTGCAAGGTGCGGACGATGCGCAGGGCTGCCTCGAACTGGGGCGTCGCGGGAAACATGGCTCAGGTAGAGAGTAATCCGTTTCGGGAGAAAGATACGAGGCCGGTACACTGAAAGCATGGGTCGTGGGCTGATTCTGGGCATTGAAAGCTCGTGCGATGAGACGGCGGCGGCGGTGGTGGAGCGCGGGGAGCGCACGCTGTCGTCGGTGGTGGCGTCGCAGATTGCCACGCATGCGCGCTATGGCGGAGTGGTGCCGGAGCTGGCCAGCCGTGAGCATCTGCGGGCCATTGTGCCGGTGGTGCGGGCGGCGCTGGCAGAGGCGGGCTGCACGCTCGCCGACCTGGACGCGATTGCCGTGACCAGCGGGCCGGGACTGGCTGGGGCGCTGCTGGTGGGCATTACGTATGCCAAGGCGCTGGCCTTTGCGCGCGGGCTGCCGCTGATTGCTGTGAACCACCTGGAAGGGCACATTCACGCCGTGCTGCTGCATGAGAAGGAGGCGCAGGAGGATTCGCTGGACGCGCAGTCCCTGGCGCTGGTGGTTTCCGGCGGGCACACGCACCTGTATCTGGCGCGGCCGGTGGATGGGACATGGCGCTACAAGCTGATGGGGCGCACGGTGGATGACGCGGCGGGCGAGGCCTATGACAAGGTGGCCAAGCTGCTGGGGCTGGGGTATCCGGGCGGGCCGTGGATTGATGCGCTGGCGCGGTTTGGAGACGCGAAAGCGGTGCCGTTTGCCTTTGCGCAGATTAAGACAAAGCTCCACCTGGCCGGTAAGCCCCCGAGGACCAAGGCGGCGAAGACGGCTCCGATAGCGGAGCTGGACACGCACTTCATGTTTTCTTTTTCCGGCATCAAGACGGCCGTGCTGCGCTATGTGGAGCTGCACGGGCTGCGCGCGGAGGCCGAGGCGCGGGTGGCGCGGATACTGGCCGGGGCGCGGCCGCCGCAGACAAAGGACGAGGCGCTTGCCTTGTGTTCGCAGCAGGTGCTGGATTTGATTGCGAGCTTTCAGCATGCGGTGGTGGGCGACCTGATGAAGAAGACCTTTGCGGCGGCGGAGGCGCTGGGTGCGGCGCGGATTCTGGTGACGGGCGGCGTGGCGGCCAACCGTGAGCTGCGGGCGCGGTTTGCGGCGGAGGCGGAGCGGCGCTGGGTGCGGGTGGCGTTCCCGACGCTGGCGCTCTCAACGGACAACGCGGCGATGATTGCGGCGGCTGCCTGGCCGCGCTTTGTGGCGGGGGAGTTTGCCGGGCTGGATTTGTCGGCGGACCCGTCGCTCGTGCTGGGGCGCTGAGCCTGTTTGCCGCATAACCCCCGCTGCTACAATCGAAAGGGTCTGGTTTGTGGTGGTTTTTGCCGCTCAGCCGGGCCTGCGGTACGAGCCACGAAATTATGATCCTCCGCCTTTTCAATACCCTCACCGGACAAGTGGACCCGCTTGTGCCCATGGATGGGCAGACGCTGCGCATGTATGCCTGCGGGCCGACGGTGTATGACTACGGACACATTGGCAACTTCAGGACTTTCCTGCAGATTGACGTGCTGCGGCGCTTTCTGAAGCTGACCGGCATGAAGATTCGCCACGTGATGAACATTACTGATGTGGACGACAAGATTATCCGCAACGCGGCGGCGGCGAGCATCCCGATTGGCGAGTACACGCCGCGCTATGTGGATGCCTTCTTTGAGGATATTGACGCGCTGCGCATCGAGCGGCCGGAGCAGATTGCGCGCGCCACAGAAAACATTGGCCGCATGGTGGAGCTGATTGAGAAGCTGGCCGCAGTGGGGGCGGCGTACAAGACCGAAGACGGCAGCTGGTACTTCAGGCTGTCTGCGTTTCCGGAGTACGGCAAGCTGAGCAAGAAGGACCTGAGCGGCATGGAAGACGGCGCGCGGGTGGATGTGGACGAGTACGAGAAGGACTCGGCGCGCGACTTTGCGCTGTGGAAGGCGGCCAGGCCGGGCGAGACGGCGTGGGATACGGCGATCGGGCGCGGGCGGCCGGGCTGGCACATCGAGTGCTCGGCGATGTCGA
>JAGWRX010000073.1 GCA_028876395.1 Acidobacteriota bacterium | reverse complement strand
GCAGCTACATCAACGACGAAGCCATCGCCGAAATGAAGAAGCGCGGCACCTACCTGGTGCCCACCGTCTATCTCGAAGACTGGATGCTGCAATATGGAAACCTGCCGCCCTTTTACAAACAGAAGATGACCGACGTGATCAACGTGGCCAAGAACAACATCAAACACGCCATGCAGGCCGGCGTAAAAATCGCCATGGGCACTGATGCCGCGGTCTATCCCCACGGGCTCAACGCCCACGAACTCGATGTCTACGTAAATCAGCTCGGCATGGCTCCGCTGGCCGCGCTGCAGACCGCCACCATCAACGCCGCCGATCTCATGGGCTGGACCGCGAAGACCGGCACTCTCGAACCCGGCAAATGGGCCGACATCATCGCCGTCGACAAAAACCCCCTCGACGACATCCGCGTCCTTCAGAACGTGCAGTTCGTGATGAAATCCGGCGTGGTCTACAAGAGCAGGGGAGTGCCGATGCCGTAAGCCCGCGGCCAGAAACTGCATGCCGCGCAAAACCTGATTCCCGCAGCGGATGCCTCGCGCCGCCCCGCTGCCTTCCTGTCCCGCCAGCCGTCCAGTCCCGTCGGCAATCCGGGCCGGGGCCGGTGGCGCGGTACGGTATGATTAGGGGCAGCGATGAATGCGATTCAAGCAAATTCATGCGGGACCGGAAAGCTTCAGGCTGTGCCCTCGGCAAGTCTCGTCGCCCTGCTTTTTCTCGTCTGCCTGTTGCTGTCGCCCGTCCGGCTCTCTGCGCAGGCCGCACCCTCGGCGTACGAAAGGCACATCAACCTCTGGGCCGGCGCAGAGTTCTCCAACTTTCAGCCCGACTACACCCCGGTCAGCCGGCTGGACGGCCTGGGCGCTTACGTTGACTGGAGCCTGAACTCCAATCTGGCCGTCGAAGGCGAGATGCGCTTCCTCCACTTCAACACCAACTGGGGAGAATCCCAGGATCACTACCTCATCGGCCCCAAGTTCGCCACCCAGCGCTGGCTCAAGTTCAAGCCCTATGCAAAGTTCCTCGTCGGAGTGGGAAAGATGACCTTCCCCTTCAACCTCGGGTATGGCAAATACTTCGCCATGGCCCCCGGTGGCGGCGTCGACTACGAACTCAGCCGCAGGTTCGCTGTGCGCGCGGATTACGAGTACCAGATATGGCCCGCCGCTCCGGCCATTCCCGGCCAGACCAACAACGGCATGACGCCCAACGGATTCAGCGTGGGCTTCGCCTACCACATTCTTCATAAATAAACGCACGTCCCTGCCGCGCGCGCCGCAGTTTCGCGCGCTCTCGCTGCGCATGTTCTTTACATCCCGCCCGCCCTCCTGCCACACTAGGGAGTGGACACCCAAACCATCGTCATCCTCGATTTCGGCTCGCAATACACGCAGCTGATCGCCCGCCGCATCCGCGAGCAGAATGTCTTTTCCGTCGTGCTGCCCTGCACGGTTCCCCTGGCTGAGATACAGGCGCACAAGCCCATCGGCGTCATCCTCTCCGGCGGCCCCTCATCGGTCTACGATGCCGACGCGCCCGCTGCCGACCCCGCGCTGCTCAGTCTCGGCGTGCCCATCCTCGGCATCTGCTACGGCCTGCAGTTCATCGTCCATCACCTCGGCGGCAAGGTGCGCTCGGCTCCCAAGCGCGAGTACGGCCACGCCGAGGTCACCATCGAAGACGCCGCCACGCCGCTCTTTGCAGACCTGCCGCCAACACTCGCCGTCTGGATGAGCCACGGCGACGAGGCGCTCGAGCTGCCCGCCGGCTTCCACCGCACCGCCGTCACCTCCAACGCCCTCGCCGGCATCGCCAATGAGCAGCGCCGCATCTGGGCCGTCCAGTTTCATCCTGAAGTCCACCACACGCCCCTCGGCCCGCAGATCATCCGCAACTTCGTCTTCAACATCTGCGGCGCGCGCGGCGACTGGACTCCCGCCCACTTCATCGAGACCACCGTCGAGCAGATTCGCCGGAAGGTCGGCAGCGGCCACGTCATCTGCGGCCTCTCCGGAGGCGTGGATTCCTCCGTCGCGGCCGTGCTCGTCCACAAGGCCATCGGCAGCCAGCTCACCTGCATCTTCGTCAACAACGGTGTCCTGCGCAAAAACGAGTTCCAGAGCGTGCAGAAAAATCTGCGCGACAAGCTCGGCCTCAACATCGTTGCTGTCGACGCCAGCCAGCGCTTCCTGGCGCAACTGGCCGGCGTCACCGACCCCGAAGTCAAGCGCAAGCGTATCGGCGCGGAGTTCATCTCCGTCTTCGACGACGAGGCCACGCGCATCGCAAAACAGACCGGCGGCGTGGACTGGCTCGTCCAGGGCACGCTCTACCCCGACGTCATTGAGTCCAGCAGCGTCAAGGGCCCCAGCCAGACCATCAAGAGCCACCACAACGTGGGCGGCCTGCCCGAGCGCATGAAGCTCAAGCTCATCGAGCCGCTCCGCGATCTCTTCAAGGATGAGGTCCGCCGCATCGGCCGCGACCTCGGTATGCCGGAGGACGTCCTTGGCCGCCAGCCCTTCCCCGGTCCCGGCCTCGCCGTGCGCATCCTCGGTGAAGTCACGCCCGAGCGCGTGGCGCTGCTGCAGGAAGCCGACGAGATTGTCGTCAGCGAAATCAAGGCCGCCGGGCTCTACTCCAGCATCTGGCAAAGCTTTGCCGTGCTGCTGCCCGTGATGAGCGTGGGCGTCATGGGCGATCAGCGCACCTACGCCTACACCGCCGCCGTGCGCGCCGTGCACTCTGAGGACGGCATGACCGCCGACTGGACTCCGCTGCCCTATGAAGTGCTCAAGCGCATCTCCAGCCGCATCGTGAATGAAGTCCGCGGCATCAACCGCGTCGTCTACGACATCACATCCAAGCCGCCCGGCACCATCGAGTGGGAGTAGGAGCAAAAGGGAACTGATCGTCCGTCCCTCTCACGCTTCAAGCGGTCTTCGGCCGCGTGTACCAGCCAAAGGCCAGCGTGCCGATGGCAATCAGCCCAAGCATGGCGAGCCATGCAAGTCCGGCCAGATGCTCCACGAGTTCCTCGCGCGCTTCCACCTCGCGCAGCGAGCGGCCCGCCAGCACAAACCCGGGATGCGCGCCATTGACGCGCAACACAACCGCAGCGATGCGCGCGCTGTTTTTTGATCCGAGCACAGGCTGCCAGCTCACGCGCTCTTCACCATGCGTCCGTACGTAATCGAAGACACCGCCGGGCGGAGCGGGAACGCTGCCATTCAGCGTCGCCTGCGAGGCAAGCGGGCGGCCCTGATCGTCATACACAATCACGAACGGCGCAAGGCTGCGCGCCATATCAATTGAAGCGGCAGGAACGGCTTCTGCAAGCGAGGCTCCCTGTTCCAGCCGGGCCGTCAGGTCCCCCGCAAGCTGCACCTGCGGGTCGTTTGCGCCCAGGCGCAGCACCTGTTGCGGAATGGTGTAAAGCGCCAGAGCCAGCACCGTTGAAATACCGCCCAGCACAGCGGCGTTGAAGAGCAGGGCAGGGCGGGCAAGCGATTCACGCAGCATGGCCAGATGCTCCCTTGCAAGTGAAATCAGAAGATCCCGAAAGACGAGCGGAATGAAGACTCGTTGCGAAAGTGTGCGGTCGCGCAGCGCATCGCGGAAGGCCTGTTGCATCAGCGCCGCGTACGCCTCGCGAAAGCGCGCCGGATAGAGCCGCAGGGCCACGCCGTAAAGCGCCTCCAGCCCCCGCGTATCTGCAAAACGCCGCATCATCACCGGCCTCCCTGCGGCAGCAGCCCCAGCGACCGCGCCTTCTTGACGGCGGCGTTCATCCGTTGCGCTTCCGCGGCCAGCGAGGCGCGCCCCAGCCCGGTCAGCCGGTAGTAGCGCCGGCGCTCGTCGTCTGAAATGCCCGACTCCTTCACCAGTCCGTCGCGCATCATCCGGTCCAGCGAGCCGTAGAGTGTCCCCGGCCCCATAGCAACGCCGCCGCCTTCGGGCGCGCGGGCATCCTTCATGATGGCGTAGCCGTGCTTGTCGCCCTCGGCCAGCGAGAGCAGGATCGCGAAAACAGAGGGCGTGAGAGGCGTCGCCGGTGCGGTTCCACTTGCCATGGAAATAAGATATATCCATTACGGATATATTTGCAACAGGAATATTAAAAAATCTGGCAGGTTTCTACTGTCCTTCCGGCTTCAGCACCGGCGCGCGCAGCGGGTTGGTCTGGATCTCGATGCGCGTGTCCCTGGGGAAAACCACATCGCGCCCCGAGCGCAGGAAGTTCTCATAGAACGAGAGTCCTGCCGCGTAGAAGCCGATCCCGGCGGCCAGGTTGCGGTCCCCCGCCGCCACGCCCACAATGCGCCCCACCAGTCCAAAGCCGTTCGAGGCTACGCCGGTCTGGGCGGTAATGTTGCCATCCGTGTCCAGAGCGCGTCCGGCCAGCATCGTCAGCAGCAGCGGCGCCACCGCGCTGGAGCGGTTGCGCGGAGTGATCGTGCCCTCGGCATCCAGTGACAGATCCTGCGTCTTTTCCGTCGCGGCCCCGGCCAGCGCGCCCTGCACCTGCTTGCCATAGCCCTCCGGGAAGCGCACCTGCTGGAAGTTGAAACGCAGCTTTCCATTGCGGCCAAAGGAGCGCGCCGCCTTCGCCGACGCCACCCTGCCGATCAGCGTGGAGCCCTGCGGCACCACGAGTTGCTTGTCTCTGTCGAAGACGGGCTCCACCACCAGCGCCTGCACCGGATCCCCCGGCTTTGCGCTGGCCGAGGTCAGCTCGCGCGTCAGCAGCGCATGCACGGCCCATATCTCGGCGCTCCCCGAGGGCGGCGCGGCGATAGCCTCTGCAGGCGCAGCCCGCGGAGCGTCAGGCACCATCAACGGCGCCGTCAGCTCAAACGACCACGCCGTGTGCGCCTCGATGCGCTCGGGATGGTAGGGCAGCTGGTGATAGAGCAGTTGCAGCGCGCGGTCGCCCTTGCCCGGCGCCGTAAAATAAGCCAGTCGATCATGGAGATTGCTCTTCGCCTGCGCCCAGTAGCGGGCAAAGAACGATCGCCTCGGCGTCACGCCCGGCGCCGTCAGGTGCAGCACCGGAGCGCCGTTTGCAGCGGTGGCCGCGCTGATGTTCAGCGGTCCCTCCGGCAGCAGCAGCTCATCAAAGCGCACCTGCGGCTTGTGGAATGGCGTGAAGTCGCCCATCAGCCGCGCATGCCAGCGGGCCTTTCTGTCGGGCTGCAGTGAGACAACCTCGCCGTGCAGCACCGTGTTCTCCGGCACGGCCAGCATGCCGTCGGCAAAAATCGGGTGCAGCAGCCTTCCCTCAATCGCCTCGCCCGCCTTCATCGGATAGTGGCGGGTAATCTCCACCTGCAGGCTGGTGCCCTGGGGCAGCACGGCATTGGCCGGTGGCAGCGCCGCCAGGCTCTCACTCTGCCGCGCAGCAGGCCGGGCCGGCGGGCGCTGCTTCAGCGTCTGCGCGCCCGCCAGCGCCCCAACCGCGAGCGCCGCGGATGCCAGCACGAGGATGGATCTGCCGCCTGGGCCGGAATGCATGGGGAAGTCTCCTGCGGGAGTGATTCTACATTCTGAGACGCGTACGTCGCATAAACGCGAGCATTTACTGGCTGGCAGGCCTCGCGCGCAGCGCGGCAACCTCGCGGCTGAGCGCATCGATCCGCTCCAGCAGCTCGGTGTGGCGCTTGTCGGCCACGGAGGGATCGAACGCCTCCACGTAGAAGGTGCCGTTCGGCTCCAGCTCGCACCGGTGCACCTGGTGGAAGCCCTCAAACCCCTGCCGGTGCACCACCTCCAGCAGCTCCTCGCGCGTCAGCATCTCGCGCTCCAGCGCCTTCCTGTCGATTTGCCCATTGTGAATCAGAAGCGTGGACCGGCCCTCCACCACGCGCGTCAGCCGGCGCGAGCGAAAGAGAACGCGCACCACCAGCCAGTTGATCGCCAGCAGGCCGAAGGCCCCGATCACGCCCCCGGTCACCGAGTTGTCATCGCCGATGATGGCGTTCTGCACGGTGTTCGAAAGCGACAGCAGAACAACCAGGTCAAAGGGGTTCAACTGCGCCAGCTCGCGCTTGCCAAATACGCGCAGCAGCAGGATCAGGACAAGGTAGACGATGACAGGCCGCAGCAGCTTCTCCGCAACGGGAAGCGGCAAATGAAACATGTGGTCGAGAATGGGCGAAAGAACCGGCGAAAGAATCATGGAACCGAGCATACGGCTCCGGCTACGGTTTTTCCAGATGGATGACCAGGTTCACATCGTGCGTCTCCGGGTCGGCGCTGGCGTCGAACTTGACCTTCACGCCCGCCAGTGACCTCTTTAGAACCGGGTCGGCCTGCTGGATCTTCGCGATGAAGTTGGAGACATAACCCTCGTTGAAGGGGTCACCCGGCAGCATCTCCCAGTTGTGGATCAACTGGGTACGCATCTCGTCGCTCACATTGTCGAATTTCACAAAGCCAAGATGGTACACAGGCCCAGGCTCAACTTCGACGTCGTAACTGACAGTACCTGCGGCGTCATCGAACGTCGCGCGCGGAGTCACCTTGCAGTCGAGGTTGCCCTTTGATTTGTACCGCGATGCTACCAGTCCCCAGAGCATACGAAGCCGGACACCCTCTACCGGCCCACCCGCGCGTGGTGCAAGAAGTTTGTCCACCTCGGCCTGGGTCACCGGAGTGCCAACCGGCAGGTGTACTGAGCCCACCTTGTAGACCTTGCCTTCCTGAATGGCAACAGAGAAGGGAACCACGATGGCGTCAGCCGTGACCAGGACATGGCCCGACCGTGCGGCGTTCACTTTCACTGCAGCATATCCCCGATCCTGATAGAACCCCGCAAATGCGCTTTCCAGATTGCCTTCCGAGTGCTCCGTGTCGAACGGGATCTTGGCAGCCTCCTGCGCAATTCCCTGCACCTGGGGCAGATAGTCGGCTGACACGCCATCCACGCGGCTCACCGCGACCCGCACCTGCGGAGTGGCGATGGAATAGTCGATGGCGGAGACACGATGCAAATGCGGATTGACTACGGGTGTTGCCGTCACGGACGCCTTGATCCCGTCAGCCGCCAGAATCTGCTCCAGCGCTCCGCGCACGTCCTCCATCAACCCGCCTTCAGAAGGCACATCGGCGTGAAACAGCGGAAGCATCGCATGCAGCTTCGCGTCCAGTTCCTTGCCCGGCGTTAGCGGCAGGTTATCCAGACGGATGGGATAGAGTTCGGCAGCGGGCGTCAGCTGAAAGATCAGGTCCTGTCCATCGAACTTGAAGTAGAGCCCCGCAAAGACGCCGGTGTCCATCAGCCGCTTCGAGTGCTCGTTCATCTCGGCGTAACTCAGGACTTCGCCCTTCTTCAATCCCGCCGCAGCCATCAGCTCCTGGTCGGAGTACTCGGGATCGCCCTTGAACTGTATCGATTTGGGGAGAAACTTCTGGCCTGCGGCGGGCAATGCAGCGGAGATAAGAATACTGGATGCCAATATCAGGCGCAGGGAGTGTTTCATGATGGGCAAGAGTAACAAAACGAAGATATTACGTGAAGGAAAAATTCCAATCTATTGCAAGAAGAGTTCATAGCATGAATGAAGGCGGGCTGGCATGTTGGGCGCGGAGACCGTCGCTGTCTTCGCGCCCTTTGATCCTGCATGGCGAGGTCGCTACTTGCCGCCCGCCAGCTGGTAATTCTTGTACTCGGAGGTGAACAGCGTGCAGCGCGTGGAATAGGCCCCCGCGCCTGAGTCTCCGTTGGGAACCACCTCCGTGTTGATGACCGTCTTCACCGGCACAATCAGCGTCCGGTCGCCCACCTTCACCGGCCCATAGTCCACGCGCGTGTCCACCTGGTGCACCACTTCCGAGGGCTTCAGTTCCGCCATCGTAATCATGCGCACCACGATGCCCGTCGCCGGTTCGATGAACAGCTGACCGTGGTAAGGCACGGTGGCCTTGTAATTGTGCCAATCGGTGTTCGATTGCATATTCCCGGCAACCCCGCCCCTGCCGCTGCCGCTGCCGCCGCCGCCCATGGTGGACGCCGTGGTGGCCGTGTAGAACCGCGCAATGCCGGCCTGGGTGACATCGGGGAAGCAGCATACATCCAGTGCCAGGCGCGACCTCTTCTTGGGCACCGTGAAGGAGTAGACAGCGGCCTGCTTGCCATTCACCATTTCCCAGCGCAGCCACTCGATGCTGCCCGCGGCCTGCGCCTCCTGCAGCACCACACCCAGGCTCGGGTCAGGCTCCTGCAGAGTGATCATCCGGTTCGCTCCCCACGGAGTCTTGTCCTTCACCGCGGGCATCTTCTCGGCTCCCTGCTCGCTCGCAACCTGCGCCTCCGTCGAGTTGATGTAGTGCACAAACGTGGCCGGGTTGGAGAAACCCGCCGTCGTCACCACTTCGGTTGCGCTGCCCTTCACGCCCGAGCTGGGCGCGACGGACTCCACGTTGTCCTGAAAGCGAAGCGTGGTCTTGGTTGCCGTCAGGCCCGGAAGCTGCTGGTACGTCTTCGTCACGTAGGCCGCCGCCCTGCCAAGAATTGCCTGCTGCGTGGCTGCATCCGGGGTGGGCGTCGAGGGCAAATCAGCAGCCGGCGGGGCAAGATTCGCGCTCCGTGCCTCCAGCACGTAAATCTGCTCCGTCGACAACGGGCCGGGCACATAGGCCACCAGGCTGTTCATCGTCGCCACGGTCAGCTCCTCGCTCAGCTCCACCTGCTTCAGCGCGGTCGCCACGTCTACATCCGTCTTCTTGGCCTCCTGCATCGAGCGCAGCATGTCCTCCAGCTGTCCCACGGTAATCTTCTTGGCGCACCACGCCGGCGCAGCCCAGAGCAAGACAATCAATAACCATCCCAGCCGCTTCATTGTGCCTCTTCCTCCGGAGTGCGGGGAGCGCGCTGATTCTACTCACCGGCCGTCGCATCCTGATGTGACGGCCTGCACAGGCCTGCCCTCTCTCACTCCTCCTGCTTCGTATGACGAAAATCCGCGCCAAAAAGCCGAAGAAAATGCCAGAAAAGCCTTTTCCAGGCCCAACCCGGCTGGCGTCGCGCGAAGAGTCCGCACATCCCGCGCCGCAGGCCGGAGCGTGCGCAATCAGCCAGTTCGCGCCGCGCTTCTCTGCTAAAGTGAAGTTGTCAGCCTTGGCTTCTCCCCGGCTTCGAGCGCTTTTCGAGATGGCAAAATTCTCTTTTTTCCGGAAGAAAACAGCTGTCCGCCCTGCGGATCGGGGCCCCTCTGCGTTTGCTGAGTTGACTCCCTTTCGCATCGAGCCAAAGTTTGTCTCCCGCGTCTGGGGCTATACGGACCTGCGCCCCTGGTACGAACTCATCGCCAAGGGCGACCCCATCGGAGAAGTCTGGCTCACCGGCGACGAATGTATCGTCGCCACCGGCTCGCACGCCGGGAAAAAACTGGCCAAGCTCTTCCGCGAGGCGCACGGAGCCCTGCTCGGCAAGGCGGCTCCCTCCAGCGACTCGCCCCTGCTCATCAAAGTCATCTTTGCCCGCGAAAAGCTCAGCGTCCAGGTGCATCCTGACGACAGGCTGGCGCAGAAGTACGGCCAGCCCCGTGGCAAAACCGAGTGCTGGTATGCGCTCTCCGCCGAGCCGGGCGCCCAGGTGGCCGCAGGCCTCAAGCCCGGCGTCACCCTCGATCAGGTCAGGGCCGGCATCCAGCACGGCACTCTCGAAGACAGCCTTAACGTCCTCCCCGTCGCCGCCGGGGACATGATCTTCGTCGATGCAGGCACCGTCCACGCCATCTGGCCCGGCTCCATCCTGCTGGAGGCCCAGCAAAACTGCGACCTCACCTACCGCATGTACGACTACGGCCGCCCCCGCGAGCTGCACATCGAAAAATCCCTCGAGGCCACCCGGCTTGTCACCCGCGCCGGCAAGGTGCCGCCCACCGTGCTCTCCGACCGCACCATCCTTGTTGACGAGGACTACTTCTGCGTCGAGCGCATCCCCGTCATGACCAGCCGTACAAGCACCAGCCTGCGCGGCTCGGGCGAGTCGGCCCCCGGCCTCTCCTATCTCTTCGCGGCCAAAGGCGCAGGACGCCTCGCAAGCTCCGGCTTTGAATCCCTCGATCTGCCCGAGCGAGGCATTGTCGCCGTTCCCGCCTCCTCGCCCATCTTCGCCATTCAGGACCTCGGCGGCCTTGACCTGATCCGCATCACGCCCCGCTGGCCCGGCGCGACGTCCTGAGCGCAGTCTTGCTTCATCGCCGAGGCTGCCGTTTCGTTCGGCTGCGCATCCAAACCAACTGATTTCCCTGGCAGATGAACGGCCTTGCGCACTGCCGGATGACCAGGTTGTCATATCCGCCTGCATTGCGCGCGATAGGCGCTCACATCTGCGTGTGCGCGCCGTCCTTTCAGTCCCCGGAGAATTTCAGGCACAATGGATAGCGATATGAGCTTCCGATTCGTACTACCCGACAAACTTCGCGGCGCCGTCGATGCGGCCGTCGCCGACTGGCATGCTCGCGACAAGGTGGCCCGCTTCTGGCAGAAGGACCCCAGTCTCTGGACCCGCGATGGCGAGGAGAAGTGGCTCGGCTGGATTGACGTTGTCGAGCGCCAGCAGAAAGACCTGCCCGCCTTCGCCGCCTTGGCCGCTGACGTGCAGGCCGCCGGCTTCAAGTCCGTCCTGCTGCTTGGAATGGGCGGCTCCAGCCTCTGCCCTGAGGTCCTGGCCGTCACCTTCGGCCGGCAGCCCGGCTTCCCCGCGCTCCACATCGTGGACTCCACCGACCCCGCGCAGGTCAAGGCCGCCCGCGACGCCGTCAACCTCGCCGAGACGCTCGTCGTCGTCGCCAGCAAGTCCGGCTCCACCCTCGAGCCCAACGTGCTCAAGCAGTATTTCTTCGCCGAGATGCAGAAGGCCGTCGGCCCTGACAAGGCCGGCAGCCACTTCCTCGCCATCACTGACCCCGGCTCCAAAATGGAGCAGGTCGCCAAAGCCGACGGCTTCCGCCACATCTTCTACGGCGACCCCGAAATCGGCGGCCGCTACTCCGCGCTCTCCAACTTCGGCGTCGTCGCCGCCACCGTCGCCGGGCTGGACACCGCCAGGCTCCTCGACGAAGCGGCCAGCGCCGTAGCCTCGGCAAAGCTCCCGCCCGCCAGCAATCGTGCCGTGCAACTCGGCCTCATCCTCGGCTCCGCAGCCAACGCCGGACGCGACAAACTCACCATCTTCACCTCGCCGGAAATCTACGACCTCGGCGCATGGCTTGAGCAGCTCATCGCCGAATCCACCGGCAAGCTCGGCAAGGGCATCACCCCCGTGGACCGCGAGGCCATCGCCGCGCCTGCCGTCTACGGCAAAGACCGCATCTTCGCCTATATCCGCCTCAAAGGCACGGCCGACACTTCGCTCCACGCCAAGGTCGCCGCGCTCGAAGCCGCCGGCCACCCCGTCGTCCACTTTGAGATTGAGGACCCCTACGAAATCTTCGGCCAGTTCTTTACCTGGGAAGTCGCCACCGCCGTCGCCGGGTCCGTCATGGGCATCAACCCCTTCAACCAGCCCGATGTCGAGTCCGCCAAAATCGAAACACGCGCCCTCACCTCGGCCTACGAGCAGACCGGCAAGCTGCCCGAGCGAGCGCCTGCCCTCGTCGGCTCCATGGCAAGCGTCGAATTCGCCCTCTACGCCACCGATGCTTACGCCGCCAAGCTCAAGGCCGCCGCGCCCTCTGTGAATCTGGCCGGCTATCTCCGCGCCCACTTCGCCCAGCTTCACCCCGGCGACTACTTCGCCGCGCTGGCCTATCTGCCCATGTTCCCCGAGCACGAAGCGGCAATCCAGGCCCTGCGCCACAAGGTGCGCGACGCCAGACACGTGGCTACCTGCCTGGGCTTCGGCCCGCGCTTCCTCCACTCCACCGGGCAGGACTACAAAGGCGGACCCAACACCGGCGTCTTCCTGCAAATCACCGCCGACCACGCGACCGACCTGGCGATTCCGGGGCAAAAGTACAGCTTCGGCGTGGTTATCGCCGCACAGGCCGCCGGCGACCTGGCAGTGCTTGAATCGCGCGGCCGCCGCGCCCTCCGCGTCCACCTCGGCGCCAACGTAGCCGCCGGTCTCAAGATGCTTGCCACCGCCGTAGACGCCGCGCTGAAGTAGGTCGCGCATCACCCTGCCCCAGCCAGACAAACCGGGTGCCCCAGGTCTCGTTTTTTAGACCTGGGATTCCACCAACCTCCATCAGCCCCGGTTGCCCCGCCCTTGTCGTTCGCGCCAGCGAACGACAGGGTGGGAAACCACGACTCTCACCGAGCCACCCAAAATTTTCCCCGGCGGGTGGCCCATCCATCGCGGTCTTTTCCTTCCCAGCCACAGATTTGGGTGCCCCATCCATGGCGTCGGCGCGGAGCGGACGACATGGGTGGGAAACCACAAACCTCACCCCTGCGGGTGGCCCATCGATCGCGGTCTTTTCCTTCCCAGCCACAGATTTGGGTGCCCCATCCATGGCGTCGGCGCATAGCGGACGACATGGGTGGGAAACCACAAACCTCACCCAGCCACAACAAAAATTTCCTCCGCCCATTTTGCAGATAATTTCCCCTCATTCCCGCACAATGGAATTGCAGCAGGTGAAACCCGCTCCCGCTCCGTCCCGGATTGCGCCCAGTCACCACCCCGGCTGGGAGCTAGCAGCTAGAAGCTGCACCCCCCTACCCCCCCTTATTTATTTTCGTTTTCCACAGAAATCTTGCAGATAATTTCGCCGCACATGTCGGCCAACCTTCGCCAGCGCCGCTAGAAGAGATGTAAATCATTATTTCTAAATAATTTAGAAGGGTCGAATCCCGCCCCGCGCCATGCCGCATGCGGCAGGCAGTGTCCGCGCGGCTCATACGGCGCTGCGTAGGAGCGCGTGACGTGCATGCGGTCCATCACCACGTAGCGCGTGCGCAACCCGCCGACGGTCGCGGGCAGTTGCGCCGGCAAGTGCCTCCGGTCCACATAAATCACCAGCGCCGCCTCGCGCGGATTGTCCAGGCTCTGTCCCACGCCCACGCCGAAGAAGGCGGGATTCTGCTGCATCAGCGTGTGTGCCCATTGCCGCTTCGTGGCCAGTCCCTGATTCAGCGCGCGGGCCGTCAGCGCAGGCGCGTCGGCAATCGTATTCGCCATCGGCGCCGCGCCCAGCGCCACCGCGCGCGCATTGGTTGCAATCACCAGCGTCCGCACGCCGTCCACCGTGGCTGGCACGGCAGCCTGCGCGTTTTCATCCACGTAGATAATCACCGCCGCCTCGCCGGGCTGGTCGCTGCTCTTGCCCATGGCGACGCCGAGTATCCCTGCGTCTGGATTCACCAGCGCCCGCGCCACGGCCAGCGCCTGCTGCACGCTGGCGATCTCCGTGTCCGGCAGCGCCCGCGCCTGCGCCGCTCTTACCGTGCTGTCGCCAAAGCTCAGGCAGCTCACCGGGTGATCCGCGCCGCCCACAAAGGTGAAGTTAGCGCCCGAGCCAAGCAGCGTGCTCAGTTCGCTCAGCACGTCCGGCGCGGGGCTCGCGACGCCTTGGCCCACGCCTGCGGCGTCCGTGCCGCCGGCAAAGAACAAGCCCACCGGCTCAGCGTTGCTCGCATCCACCACCAGCGCGCCGGAGTCGCCCGCGTCGCTGAAGCGATCGCCGCTCACTGCCAGCTGGTTGGTGAAGGTCTTGGTCAGGTAAGGCTTCGTTTCGCCGCAGTCGCGGTAGTAGTTCACCGCAATATCCACGCTCACAGCCGAGACGCCGCCGCAGGTCAGCCCCGTGGTGCGCCCGCTCTTGGCCACGCGCAGCGCCAGCGTCGCCGCCTCGCCCTTGCCGCCCGTCGATGAGATGCCCGGCGGCGCCGCAGCCAGCGTGCCGTCCGGCATCCGCGTGCCGAGTTCAAGAATGTTCCCCGTCGCGTCCACCGTGCGCGAGGCCACTTGCGCGATCGCCGCGTCCGTGTTGGTCTGGCTTGCGCTCAGCGGCAGCCAGCCGGTCAGCGAGCCCACCGGCACCGTGCCCGGCCCTTCGCCGTTGGGTGTGCAGTTGTTGTCAATCAGGCCCGGCTGCACGATTGCGTCGCCCACGCTGGCGTGGTCACTGCGCGCCAGCACGTGGTTGTTGCTCAGCAGAAACTGCCTCCCGCTGCCGTCCTGGATGAGCGAGCCCAGCGTGCCGCTGCAGCAATCGATGATGGTGTTGCCATTCAGGTCAAAGTCGCCGTTGTTGCCCCCGGAGCTGCCCAGTTGCATCGGCGTCGCCAGTTGCGCCTGGTGGCCTGTGGGGTTGCTTGCCACGCCCGCCGTATTCAGCAGCACCACGGCTTCCGTCTTTGCCGGCGAGCTGCCCGTCGTCGCCACGATGTAGGTAACGCTTGTGGCCGGCACAACAGCCGGGGCCGTATACGTAACGGAGCATGCGGTGAAGGCCTTGCCCGAGCGCTCGCAGTGCGGCGCGCTGAGCGAGCCCTGTCCTCCGCTCGACCCGGTGGGCGTGTCGGCCAGCGCAAAGTAGATGCTGGCGCCGCCGCCTGCCTGGGCCAGGTAGCCGGTAATGGTCGCGGTCCCGTTCGCTCCCAGGGCCAGGTTCTCCGGCGTGAGTGGCCGCAGAAAGCCGGGCGTCAACGTCAGTACCGAGGAAGCCCTGATGCCGGGGTTGGCGTTCAGTGCCGCCGTTACCATCACCTGCACGCGATCCGCGGTCAGGTAGCTCGGCGGGGTGTACCGGCCGGCTGCGCTGATCGTGCCGGGGCCTGCGATGGCGTCTCCACCGGAAAGCGACCACGTGACCGCCGCCGCGCCGCCGCCCGTCAGCGTGGCGGCAAACTGGTGTACGGGGCGGCCATGCGCGTCTGTTGCATTGCAGCCGGTGCAGTTTGTGTCGATGGAGGCCGTGCCGGGCCAGAGCGAAAAGGTGCTCTGCGCTGGATTTGCCGTCACCGCTCCGCCGCATCCGGCAAGCAAAGCCAGTGCCGGGGCCAGCAGCGCCGCAAGCGTCCGCAGCGCGAGGGCGCGCGCCCGCCCGGCCACGGGCCTCAGGCTCGCGGCGTGCGCTTGCGTGTTGATGTGTGTGGCCAGCGCCAACGCTTAACCGGCTTTCGTAAGAGTCTGGGGTGCTGCTGGTTTCGACGCACTCCAGCCATCAAGGTTAACCCAACTTTGGGTGGCCCGGATGCGAGAAATGCCGTGTACGGGAGGTCGTTTTCGTCTAAGTTACTCCCTTTAATGGCTTCCGGGGCCGAGCGTCCAGGTGACCTTTTCACGCTTTTCATGGAATTTCGTTGTTCTGAATGGGAAGGTGGGGTAAGGTTATGCGGTCAGGTTGCGTGGTCTGCCTCCCTGCAGAGCACGGGGTCTGTCGGCATTGGGGGGAATCACAGGCCGATAGAGGAGCGTCAACCGCCTGACAATCCGGGACAAGCATTGGGGGTCGAAAAATGAAATTGCGAGTGAAGCGAATTAGCCTTGGCGTAGCCTTGGCTGTGTGGGGTGTGGCCGTGGTTGGCATGGTTCAACCGGCTGCGGCCGCGACACTTTGCGTTGGCGCCGGGGGCGTTAACTGCTACGCAACCATCGGAGCAGCGGTTGCACAGGCCACTGCGGGCGACACCATCCAGGTGTCGCAGGGGATCTACCACGAGGATGTGGTCATCGGAAAACCTCTTTCGCTGATTGGAAAGAATGCGGCGAACACGATCATCGATGCCACCGGAATGTCGAATGGCATTTATATCGATGGCCTCGATAACTCCGGGCTCGCTCATGTTATCGTTTCCGGGTTCACCGTGAGGAATGCCAATTTCGAAGGCATCCTGATGACCAATGTTTCAGACTCCGCGGTCTGGGGCAACGAACTCACCGGCAATGACCTTAGCCTGGATTATGCCAAACAGGTCTGCCCGGGGCTTCCGTCGTTCGAAACCTCGGAGGCCTTCGACTGCGGAGAAGGAATCCATCTCAGCGGGGTGGATCATTCATTGATCGGGGGAAATTCGATCCACGGCAACTCCGGCGGAATCCTGATCAGCGATGAAACCGGGCCGACCCACGATAACTGGATTGCGAATAATCTTGTGAAAAGCAACGTCTTTGACTGCGGCATCACGATTCCGTCCCATCCACGCGCTCCGTCCATGCCGTCTGGGCCACCGTTCGGCGTCTACGGAAATGTGATCTCCGGCAATGTCTCCGAATACAACGGCACCATGGGCGGAGGCGCAGGCGTTGGTCTGTTCGGCTTCCTTCCTGGCGCGCGCGTGTCAGGCAACACCATTTCCGGAAACACAATAATCGGGAATGGGCTGCCGGGCGTGGCGATGCACGCGCACGCACCGGGCGCGAACATGAACAACAATGTAATCACCGGCAACTACATCGCCGGCAATGGACCGGATACCGAAGATGCGGCGACGCCCGGACCAGCCGGCATCAACCTCTACATCAATATTCACGGAGCCTCAGGGCCGTCCGGGATCCTGGTCTCGAAGAATGTCATCAAGGATGAGGCCAACGATGTCGTGGTGAAGATGCCGGAGTCGATGGATGTGCACTGGAACAACTTGAACGGCGGGGGAAACGGCGTGGTGAACCTTGGGCCGGCCACCGTGGATGCCACGAATAACTGGTGGGGATGCAGCCAGGGGCCCGGAGCAAATGGATGCTCGCATGTGATGGGAGCGAATGTGACCGTGGATCCCGCACTGAGTTCGCCGGCTGTGCCGAACGGTTCGCCGACCGCGCAGCAGTAACGGAACTGGGCGGGGCGCTTATACTTCCGCAGGATTGGCGCACCCGCCCAAAGCCAACAAACCATAAGCCGCTGAACCGGACCGCCTTACCCTTCAAGCCAGCCTCTCGGCCAACTCACTCCACCGTCAGCACCAGTTTGCCGAAGTGGCTGGCTTGTTCCATGCGCCCCAGAACCTCACGCGCGTCGGTCCACGGGAAGCTTTCTTCCACGGGCTTGAGCTGCGCCAGCGCAATGGCCTTGTTCATTTCCTCGAAGTCCCGGCGTGAGCCCACGTAGATGCCCCGAATGCGCGCCTGCTTGTGAAGAATGAGGG
>JAGWRX010000072.1 GCA_028876395.1 Acidobacteriota bacterium | reverse complement strand
TTCACTCAACTCATATCGGCTTGGCGGCATGGACCAAAGACACCAGGTTTTCTCCAAGCCGCCAAGTGTATATGTCGATACCGCCTAGCACCACGTCTTCGCACGTCAGCACGCCCAAGGCACAGGCCCTCTGTCACGGTTTCCGAATCCCGGCTTGTGGTAGATTCGGCAGGAAAAGCAATCGGGGGCGCGAGAATGTCCAGAGGCAAACCGGAACTGCACAGAACGGATCGCATCGGCTGGCTGCGGGCGGCGGTGCTGGGCGCGAATGACGGCATCGTCTCCACGGCGAGCCTGGTGCTGGGCGTCGCCGCCGCGCATGCCACACACAAGAACATTCTCGTCGCGGGCACTGCCAGCCTGGTCGCGGGAGCCATGTCGATGGCTGCCGGGGAGTACGTCTCCGTGCACTCGCAGGCGGACACGGAAAAGGCCGACCTGGCGCTGGAGGCTGCGGAGCTGGCATCAGACGAACGGGGCGAGCACAAGGAGCTGACCGACATTTACGTGGCGCGCGGGCTGGAGCGGCCGCTGGCCGAGCAGGTGGCCCAGCAACTGATGGCCCATGACGCGCTCGGCGCCCACGCGCGCGACGAACTGGGCATCGTGGAAATGCTCCGCGCGCGTCCGTTCCAGGCGGCGTGGGCCTCGGCGGCCAGCTTCGCCTGCGGAGCAGCCCTGCCCCTGCTGGTCACCGCCCTCACCGCCGGAACGCTTCTGATCACGCTGGTCTCCGCGGCCTCGCTCGTCTTCCTCGCCGTGCTCGGCGGAGTGGCCGCGCGCACAGGCGGCGCCGGCGTGATGGTCGGCGCATTTCGCGTGACATTCTGGGGCGCCTTCGCCATGGTGCTGACGGCGGGCGTAGGCTGGCTCTTCGGCGCGGTTGGGTAAGCGGGGCTCTTTCCGGGGGTTGAAGCTCCCGGCTCCCTCCGGAATTCGCGATTTACAACTTTAGACCTCACGCCGCCAGCGATTGCAGCAGGCTGAGGTAGTGGACGACGTCTTCGCGGGTGAGGACGCCGACGATCTGATTCCCTTCGATGACGGGCAGCTCATTGACGCCGTCGCGGCCCATTTTCTGGAAGGCGGACCAGAGGACGGCGTCGGGCTCGGTGGTTTCGAGCTTTTCAAGCGGCACCATGACGGCGCGGGCGGGGGTGGTGGCCCACTCCTCGCGCGGGACGGCCTGAATCTCAGCCAGGGTGGCCATTCCGGCAGGGGCGTCGAATGTTGTCAGAATCACGTAATTCACATTGGACGGCAGGATGAACTGGTCGACGAGGTCCTGGAGGCTGATCTGGCTGGGCGCCTGGACGAAGCTGCGCTGCATGGCGTCGCGCACCTTGTGGCCGCCGAGCAGGTTCTTGAGCGTCTCCTGCTGCAGCTGGCTGCCGGCGGCGCTCTCAAGAAACCATCCGATGAAAGCGATCCACATGCCGCCGATGAGGTTGGACGACAAGGCCTGCCAGACGCCCAGAAAGATCAAAACAAAGCCGAAGAAGCGGCCCGTGAGCGCGGCGCTGGTGGTGGCGCGGAGGTAGCTGCCGGTGAAGCGCCAGACGAGGGCGCGCAGCACGCGGCCTCCGTCGAGCGGGAAGCCGGGGATGAGATTGAAGACGGCGAGGACCACGTTGAGGGTGGCAAGGTATTCGACCAGCGCGAAGCCAGGCTGCCAGGCGGCCAGCAGCGGCTTGATGCCCCAGAAGACGGCGGCGAGGGCAAGGCTGGTGACAGGGCCGACGAGGGCAATCCAGAACTCGGCGACGGCGCTGGGGGGCTCGGCGGCAATCTGGGCGACTCCGCCGAAGAGGAAGAGCGTGATGCGCGGCACGGCAAGGCCGAAGCGTTTGGCCATGAGCGAGTGAGCCAGCTCGTGAATAAGCACGCTGACGAAGAGCATGAGCGCGGTGGCGGTGCCGACGAGCCAGTATTCGCCGGGCGACCAGCCCTTGAACTCTGCCGGGTAGTAGCTGGCCGCCAGCATCCAGGCCATCAGGCCGACGATCAGGAACCAGGAGTAGTCCAGATCGATGGAGATGCCGAAGATGCGGCCGATTGGAATACCACGTGGCGACATGTGCGGATGTCCTTCCAGTGCAACACGTTATTAGGGCACATTTGCAGCGCAAAGAGCAACGCGCCCGCCGCGCTATTCCGGTGCGCGCAGCACCATTACCGGACATGGCGCGTGGCGCAGCACTCCCTGGGCAACGCTGCCCAGCAGGATGTTGCTGACGACATTGCCGCCGTGCGTGCCCATCACGATCAGGTCGGCGGGCCAGGCCTTGGCCGTCTCGACGATCTTGGCGGCGGGCTTGCCCAACTCAAGAAACTCAAGCGGCGGAGGCGTCGCTGCCGCACGGGATGTAAAAGCTCTCAGAAGGCTCTTTGCCTCGCGCTGCGCCTCGGCCTGCCATTTGACCTCTGAGATGCCGGAGTCCATGGCCACCCGCATCATGGCAGGGTCCACGACCGTAACAAAGGCAACCTCTGCGCCAAGCTGGCGCGCCAGATCGGTTCCCGCATCCGCGGCATGCGCGGCAGACGCGCCTTCATCCACTGCAATCAGAATCTTTTTGAAGCTCACGACCCATACCTCCTCCTGCATTCCAAATCCCGAGGGCATTTGAAGCTGCGAGCAATCCATCAGGAGCAGCATGGCTTGGCAGCCAGCCCCAATCCTGGTCCTTGCCGAGTCTACCGCAATTGAGGGTGCGCCGCTGTGATGTGCCGCCATCCTCCTCGCCAGACCGTCTAAGGCTCCAGCGGACGCCTTTGAGCCTGGGCTGGACTCTCTGGAGTGTAATGGGAGTCTGCGTGAAAGGAGAGCAGTACATGAAGGACTTTCAGTACAGCGTTATTACGTCCAAAACATTTGACGAAGCAGTCAAGGCCGTGGAAGAGAACACCGCAGCAAAAGGCTTTCGCGTGCTGCACACCCATGATGTGGCGGCAACACTTGCGGAGAAGGGCTTCGAGCGCGAGCCGCTGAAGATCGTCGAAGTCTGCAACGCAAAGTACGCGCAGGAGGTGCTGCAGATGGACATCACCACCGCCCTCATGCTTCCATGCCCCATCATGGTTTACCAGAAGGAAGGGAAGACGTACATCAGCACCATGCTGCCCAGCCTGATGGGCCAGTTCTTTCCCGGCAAGGGCATTGAGCCGGTCGCCGCGCTGGTGCAAACAGCGGTTGTATCCATCGTGGATGAGTCGGCAAAGTAGGCGTCTGGCTCAGGAACTGTGCCCTGCGCACTGCAACACGCCCAGGTAGGCGCTCCACGGGCCCACGGCCTCGCGGTACTGGTGCGCCATCACGCGCGCAATCTGGTGCAGATGCGTCAAGTCATGCGCGGCCCAGGTGGCCAGCAACTGGCCTAGCGTGACCGTGCCCAACGCCGGATGAAGGCCGCGCCGCGCAAGGTCCGCGGGCTGCAGCTTGAGCGCGCGCAACTGGCGCAGGCTCTCCTGCCGCGCACCGGCAAACTCGTCCAGCAGATGTTCCAGCAGCTTGCCCTCGCTCTCGCGCAGGTACCCCATCCGATCAAACGGTTCAAATGGCTGGCTCTCGCCGTGCTCCACTATCACACGCGCGCGCGGCATCCAGTCAGTCCGCTCAAGGTGAATCAGGTGCGCAACCACGTCGAACGCGCTCCACGTGTTCTCGCCTTCATTGGCCAGCGTCAAGGCATCGGGCAGGCCGCGCAGCAGCGAGTCAAGCGCAGCGGGCGTGCGCTCCAGCAGGGCGGTTATGTGTTGCAGATCGTGTTCCATCAGGCTCCTTGTGTGGGCTTCAGCGTTCGCGAAGCAGCGTCCAGGTCCAGCCGGCAAAGGTGAACACGAGGAAAGGGTAAGCGTAGAAGGGCAGCGGCCTTGCGATGGGCGTCAACTGCTCTCCCCAGAAGATTTTTGCCGACGTAACGGCGAAGAGCAGCGCGCCGAGGATGCCTGTGGCGCGTGTCCAGTGATCGAACTCTCTGGGCACGCTGGTGAGCAGAAGCGCCGCGGACCACAAGGCCGTGCCAGCGGCAAACGCGGGAACGCTGGCCTCAAGCGTAGCCGCCGTGCCGGAGAGCATCACGGCCTCTCCGATGGCGTAGACAAGAAAGCCTGCGGCGATCGCATCCTTGCCTTTGCGGAAGTAGCTGATGGCGAGGATGGAGGTGGCCACGACCAGTCCCACGGAGTCGAGGGCCCAGAATGCCGCGCGAAGGTTGGGCGCGGCGGCCATGGTTCCCGCCATGCCGAGGACTGCGCCGAGCGCAAGGCCGGCGGCTGCCACCACATGCAAAGAGTTCTTCATCGTGCGGATCATCTTAGCCCAACCGCGTGCGCTATGAAAGCTCCTGGGGGCGCAGTGCGGCATCCAGTTCGTTGCCGGTTGCGACAACGATGGGCAGCAGTGCTTCCACATCCGCGAGCGACGTGCGGAAGTTGACGATGCAGACGCGCAACGCGAACTTGCCCTGGATCACCGCATTCGACAGATAGACCCGGCCGCTGTTCTGCAGGCGCGTGAGCAGCTCAAGATTCAACTTATCCAGATAGGCGGCCACCTTCTCGTCGCCGGAACTCAGATCCGCGGGTACATAACGGAAAGTGGTGATGCTCAGCGATTGCGTGAGCGCTTCAAGCTCGGGGTATTGCGGGATGCGCGCGAAGAGCGCCCGCGCCAGCCGCACATCGTCGGAGATCATCCGGACATAACCGTCGCGCCCCGCCTGCTGCAGCGCAAGCCAGATCTTGAGCGCGCGGAACCCGCGTGAATTCTGGGGACCGAGGTCGAAGTAATTGATGGCTTCAACGCCGAAGTGATAATAGACAGGATGATAAGCGAAGGCATCGCGCAGCTTTTCCGGGTCGCGCACCAGCGCGCAGCCTGCCTCCAGCGGCGCGTAGAGCCACTTGTGCGGGTCCACGGCCACTGAGTCCGCCTCGCGCAATCCGGTGAGCGCTTGGGGAGCATCCGGCAACACTGCGGCCAGGCCGCCGTATGCGCCATCCACATGAAACCAGAGATTGAACTCGCGGCAGAGCGCGGCCAGCTGCGGCAGTGGATCAATGGCGCCGGTGCTCACGGAGCCTGCATTCCCCACGACCAGTACCGGCTTGTCTCCCGCTGCGATGTCCGCGAGAATCTGCTCTCTCAGAGCGGTCAGGTCCACACGCATTGCATCATCCACGCCGATCCAGCGGATGGCGTCCGTGCCCAGGCCGGAGATGTCCGCCGCCTTCTGCACCCAGGTATGCGTCTCCTTTGAGCAGTAGACGCGCAGGCGCGCGCCCGCCATCCCCTCTTTGCGCACATCCCAGCCTGCCTTTGCCTGCCGCGCGGCAAGAAAGCAGACGAAGTTCGCCATGTTTCCGCCGCTCACAAACAGACCGCCACAGTCCGCGGGATAGCCCAGCATTTCGGCGATCCAGCGAATAGTCTGAGCTTCAATTTCGCTGGCCATCGGCGACAGCAGCCAGGCGCCGACGTTGGGGTTGACCGCGGCGGCCAGCAGATCTCCCAGGGCGCCGATGGGCGCGGCAGACGAGGTGATGTATCCCCAGAAGCGCGGATGCCCATTGAAGAGCGAGTGCTCGAAGAGCAGGTCGGCAGCATGGTTGAGCAGTTGCGCGGGGTCAGCGCTGTGCTGTGGCAGGGAGCGCCCAGCATCGAGAGCCTCGCGAACACTGGCCGGCGATTCACCCGGCGTTACGGGACGGCTGGGAAGCGAGTCAAGAAAGCCGGCGATGCGGTCGATGAGTTGAGCGCCCAATTCCCGGAACTCCCGGGAGCCCATGTCCAGTGGCGATATGCGCTTCTCAATGCTTTCTTCGTTGGGCATAACGAGCCTCGCGGGAATTTTACCTGATGACGACGAACTGTTTTTCGCTTTCGCTGTTTAGACGATGGGCGGTACAATTGCCCGCATCCAAAGGAGAGGTCAATGGGAAAGCGATACAGCAACATCCTTGAAACCGTCGGGAACACCCCAGTGGTGCGAATCAACAAGCTCGCCCCTCCCGATGTGAATCTGTATGTGAAGATGGAGGCCTTCAACCCGCTCGGCTCCGTCAAGGACCGTCTCGCCCTTGGCGTGATTGTGGATGCGGAGAGGACCGGACGCCTGAAGCCGGGGCAGACCGTGGTGGAGGCGACGAGCGGCAATACCGGCATCGGGCTGGCCATGGTGTGCGCGCAGAAGGGATACCCGCTGGTGGTCACCATGGCGGAGACCTTCAGCGTGGAGCGGCGCAAGCTGATGCGTTTTCTCGGCGCGAAGGTGATTCTGACGCCGGCGGCGGGCAGAGGCATGGCCATGGTGGCCAAAGCCATTGAGCTGGCTGAAAAGCACGGCTGGTTTCTCACGCGCCAGTTTGAAAATGAAGCCAATGCCGCCATGCACTCCTACACGACGGCCAGGGAAATTGTGGAAGACTTCAAGGACGAACGGCTGGACTACTGGGTAACAGGCTTCGGCACCGGCGGCACGCTGAAGGGCGTCGCACGGGTGCTGGCCAAGGAGCGGCCTGAGACGAAGATTGTGGTGTGCGAACCCGACGACGCGCCGATGCTCTCCAGCGGCATCGCGCAGGAGCGGAACGCGGACGGCTCGGCAGCGGCGGCCCATCCCTCGTGGAAGCCTCACCCGCAGCAGGGCTGGAGCCCGGACTTTATCGCGAAGCTGGTGGGCGACGCCGTGGACATGAAGGTGATCAGCCAGGTGCTGCGCATCACAAACGCAGATGCCATGCGCTGCAGCAAGGAACTGGCGCGCAACGAAGGCATCTTCGTGGGCATCTCCTCCGGCGCGACCTTTGCTGGCGCGCTGCGCGTGGCGGCGGAAGCTCCCGAGGGCTCGACGATTCTGTGCATGTTGCCGGACACGGGCGAGCGCTATCTTAGCACTCCGCTGTTTGCGGATGTTGCCGTGGACATGACCGAGGAAGAACTGGAGATTGCGAAGTCCACGCCGAGCGCGCAGTTGCTGCCCGCCTCGTAACGCGAGCGCGCGACAAACACGAAGGGCGCCTGCCGGGTACTCCGGTGGCGCCCTTTGTGCTGCCTGCCTTTCGGCTATTTATACCGGTCGACCGGAGCGCGGCGTCTGCAACTGCTGCATCTGCTGCCTGAACTGCTCCATCTTCCTGCGGAATTCTTCCATCTGCTTTGAATTGGGCTTGAGGTCTTCCGGCTTGAAGTTCCTGCGGAACTCGTCCATCTGCCGCTGCATCTGCTGCTGGATCTGCTGCTGCATCTGCTCAAGCTGTTTCTGGTCAATCTGGAAGTTCTGGTCCTGAAGGCTCTGGCGCAGGCCTTCAGACTGCTGAACCATCTGGTCAGCGAGGCCTGCGGACTGCTGCGCAAGATCCTGCGCAAACTCAGGCAACAGCGCGGCAAGCGTCGGGCAGTCGCCGTCCGGCAGCAGGTCTTCCAGCTCCGCATGGTGGTGCTTTGAATCGACATACAGCGTGAGCGTCTCCTGCTTCTTGTTGCGCAGAATCGTCACCTGCACCGGCTTTCCCTGGTTGGAGCGCAGCGCGCGGTCCCAGTCCGCCAGCGTGTTCACCGTCTCGGCGCCCACCTTGAGAATTACGTCGAAGGCTCTAAAGCCCGCCGCGTCGGCCGCGCTCTTGCGCGCCACCTGCTTGACCATGAGCCCGCTCGACACGCCCAGGTAGTCGGCCATCTGCGAGGTCAGCGGCTCAACCATCGCGCCCACGTTGAGGCTGCTGCCGAAGAAAGGCATGTGGAAGCCGCCGGGCAGCGGCGCATCACCGCCGCTGGAAAGCAAGCCCATGCTGGGCACGGAGGTGAACTCCTCGCCACCGCCGTCGATCTTGTTCCAGACGTCGTGCTCCATCTTCTTGCGGTCGGCCAGCTGCACGCCGATGGTCTGCTGGATGCCGTCGCGGCTGATGAGCAGGCTCACCGTGTGTCCGGCGGGAATCTCGCGCATCATGCGGCTGAACTGGTCGGAGTTATTCACGGCCTTGCCGTTCAACTGCAGCACCGCGTCGTTGACCCGGATGCCGGCCTGCGCCGCGGGAGCATCGTGATCAATGAGCGTAACGACCACGCCGCGCGCTTCCTTCAGCTTGAGTCTGGGCGCCGACTCCGCGTCCACGTCGCCCACCAGCACGCCCAGGTAACCTTGCGATCCGGAGTGCAGCAGCAGACTTGGCTCCTTCACGATTTGCTCAATCCGGGATGACACCTGCGCGGACGCGCCCGGAGGCGCGACTGCGATGCCCGCGCCCAGAAACGCGGCAACACCAAGACTCCAAAGCGAACTGCGATACGGCCTCGAAAGGTACTTCATACTGCGTTTCTCCTGCGATTCCCATCTACCCGGTCCACGCTCTGTTGCGACGGCGCGATGACCTGAAGCTAAAGAAGCGTCACTGAATCTGTGGCACGCGGCTCAGCACCTGCCGGGATACATTGCGAATCTGGGGATTCTGGTCGGAATTGGCAACCGAGTAGAGCACCTGGCGCACGCTCGTATCGGCTTCCACCGGCTCCAGAATGTTGATGGCCGCGGTGCGGATGCGCGGATCGCTGTCGTTCAGGAGAGCCTCCAGCACGGCGTCGCGCACGCGCATATCCTCAGCCACGTAAGGCTCAAGCCCCTTGAGCGCCTTCTCGCGCACGCCCTCATTGCGGTCATAGCGCAGCGCCACCATCAGCGCGTCGCGGATGCCCGCCGCCTGGCAACTGTGCCCCGTGCGGCACTCTGACGCCAGCAGCCCCACGGAGTCGTCGCGCACCCCGGCGGAGGCCGCATCCTCTGAAGCCAGCATCAGCAGCTGGCGGATGGCCGGGTCGTCCAGCGAGCCGCGGACGCGCTGCGGCACCACCTGCTCATAGCTCACTTCCACCAGATTGCTGTTGGGCTGCTGCACGATGCTCGAGATGCTGGCCACTTCCGCCGGACTCGGCACCGCGGCTGCCTGCGATTGCGCCGGGGCAGTCTGCGTCTGCACGCTGGCCGTCTGCTCCTTCTGGGCCGCATGGGCCGCGCGGCCCTGCGCGTACTCATATCCGCCGAGGCTGCCCGCGCCGGCTCCCGCCACCAGCAGCAGCAGCGCAGCCGCCGGGGCAGCCTGCAGGCTCGCAAAGTTGTTCATAATACGCTGGCTCAGGCGCTCATACCAGCGCTTTGGCGGCAGTGCGTCCAGCGCTTCCTCAAGCCGAAGACGGGACCGCGCCACCAGGTTTGCGGGTGGCTCGGCTACGGGAAGCGCGGCTGCCAGTGTCCTGAGCGCCTGCAACTGTTCCCTCTCTTCGCGGCATTCCGCGCAGATGGTCAGATGCCTTTCCAGCTCATGGATCTGTTCATCGGGCAGCTCCCCATAAGCCGCCAGCACGATTCTCTCGTGTGCAAGTTCGCAGTTCATATCCTTTACGTCCTTCCAGCCTCAAGCAATGCACGATTTACGCTCGCAAAATCCGCCTCCCATGCGGGCAGGCCCGAACGCATCACCGCAATCCCGCCAGTTGTGTTCTCAACTTCTTGGTCGCTCTGAAGAGCGTATTCTTGGCGGTTTCTTCCGTGGTGTTCAACATCTCTCCGATGGTGCGCAGCCGGAGCCCCTGATAGTGCTTCAGTTCAAAAACCATCCGCTCGCGCGGGGTGAGCTTGCCCAGCGCGGCCTGAATCTTCTCCCCCAGTATCTTGCGGTCCAGCTCGCGATCGGGATTGGAAAACGACCGGTTGTCGGAGACCGAAGACAGCAGGTCAATCTCGTCGCCGGAGTGGTCCACATGCACTGACTGGTCCTCGCGGCGGGTCTTGCGACGCCGCAGCTGATCCAGACACAGATTGGTCACAATCCGGTAAATCCAGGTATAAAACGAGCACTCGAAGCGGAAGTTGCCGATATACCGGAAGGCCTTCAGAAAGGCTTCCTGGTAGATGTCCTCCGCGTCGTGCTCTGAACCCGTCAGGTGCAGAGCGAGCCGCAAGACCTGCTGCTCGTATTGACGCACCAGTGCGTCAAACGCCGCGCGCGAGCCCGCTTGCGCCTGGCGAATCAGCTCCATCTCCGGTGCGCGGGCCTGCAGGCGCTCCTGCTCGCGGTTCGGTCCGTCCATTGCCCTGGTCGCAGCCATCCCTAGGGAGGATTGTACCCTTCCCGCGGTTAGCCAAGCCAAAGCGCCCGGCGCGACGGCCGGGGAAATGGGGTCGGTCGCAGCTTCAATTGCCATCGAATCCCTGCTCCGGTACAAGACGTGTTCGCACCTTGGTAGACGCGGAAAGACCGGCTTGGTGAGCGGCCCAGGGCGTATCATCCCTTGCCCGCGGGGCCGCCGGGTACACTGGAAACCGATGAGCGGATCACTTTTTTCAGGAATCGAGCCCCCCGCCGCCGCCGAGGGATGGCACACCGCCCACTGCGACGGCGGCTCGCGCGGCAATCCCGGCCCTTCCGGCTACGGCGCGGTGATTGAGGACCCCCACGGCCGCGTCGTCGCGCGCCTCAGCGAATACCTCGGCCGCCAGACCAACAACTACGCCGAATACTCCGGCCTGCTGGCCGTGCTGGCCTGGGCCCTCGAGCACGGCGCCAAACGCCTGCGCGTGGTTTCCGATTCCGAGCTGATGGTCAAACAAATGAAGGGCCAATACAAGGTGGCCAGTCCCGTCCTGCGCCCGCTGTGGGAGGAAGCGAAACGACGCGCCGGACAACTGGAACGCTTCGAAATGCGTCATACCCTGCGGGGCGGCAATCAGGAGGCCGACCGCCTGGCCAACGAGGCCATGGACAATGGTATGCACAAGCGCATGGGCAACGCGGCTTCGCAGCCGGCAGCCCGCGAATCCGCGAAACCCGCCCAACAGGCTCTGGAAGGATTTGTACAAGGAGGCGTTGTACACTTACTGGATGGAGAGCTACCTGACGGTACTTTCGTAACGATCATTCGTAAGTAGTACACTTAAGTTGTATGTGTACACTAAATAAGTTGTGAAAAAAGTTAAGCGTTGGGACAACTTATTTCCCACGCAAGGGTCTCTTAGTTATCGCGCCTTGGCTCTTCGTCTCTGCCTGAGGAGTCCAAATTCGGAGGAACAACCATGACGGATCAAACCCTTAAGGGTAAATTTGCCAGCGTCTGGCAGCCAGTACTTGCGCTGGCTTGTCTGCTGGCCGTGACAGGCATTGTGGTGGCATGCAGCAGCGGCGGCAGCGTCGCGAGCTCCGGCATGGCCACGGTAAGCGTAAAACTCAGCGACCCGGCGACATGCGGACCGCCCAACGGCACATTCTCGAACGTGTGGGTGACCATCACCGATGTGCAGGCCAACGTAAGCTCGTCGGCAGGCCCGAACGACACCAGCTGGGTTGACCTCACGCCCACCCTTTCGAGCAAGCCCATCCAGGTTGACCTGCTGGCCCAGGCCAACAATCAGTGCTTCCTCGCTTCTCTGGGCGACAACCTGCAGTTGCAGGCAGGCAGCTATCAGCAGATTCGTCTGATCCTGGCTGACAACAGCGCTTCCATCGCCAACAACAACTGCTCCAACGGGTCGGCCAACTGCGTGGTCACCAGCAGCGGCACTACCACGCTGCAACTGGCCAGCGAAGACAAGACCGGCATCAAGATTCCCTCCGGCCAGATCGCGGGCGGCGCATTCACCATTGCCGCCGGCCAAACCAAGGATCTCGACATCGACTTCAATACCTGCGCCTCCATCGTTCAGACAGGCAACGGCGGCTACATCCTGAAGCCCGTTCTGCACGCGGGTGAGATCAGCGCAACCTCCACCTCCATCAACGGAACCGTGCTCGATGCCTCCACCGGCAAACCTCTGGCCGGCAACGCATACGTCACGCTGGAGCAGCCGGATGCAGCCGGAATCGATCGTCCGGTTGGCGGATCCCAGCAAGTCGCCGCCGATGGCACCTTCGTCTTCTGCCCGCTTACGGCTGGTCAAACGTATGACGTGGTCGTCGTTGGCGAGTCGAATAACGTGCTCTATGCACCCACGGTCATCACCGGCGTGGGCGTGGGCAGCACCACAGGCAACATCAACCTGAATCCTCCGGCCACCACCGTGGCAACCGTCTCCGCCGCCAACTTGACGGGGCTGGTATCCACAGCAGGCAGCTCGGCGGCCATCTCTGAGGTGGTCACGCTCAGCGCGCTGGAAACGGTGAATGGCAAGACGTATACCATTCCGCTGCAGCCCTCGACCGCGCCAAACTTCGAGCAGACAGCGAATGCAACCACTGCGCCGTCAGCGAATCCGCCCATCTGCACCACCGGCACGGACTGCGCAGACTACTCGCTGCCGGTCACCTCCAGCGGAGCCTTCTATGCCGCATGGAGCGCGAGCGGCTCCGCCACGCTGACGCCAGCAAGCTCCACCACATCGCTGGCTTCCTACTACGTGGACGGCCAGGCAAACTGCTCCAACAGCCCGCAGGGCTCCGGCGCAGCCATCCAGCTCGCGCTGCCCGGGCCGTTCAACACCACTGCCGGCGTTGCGATGACGTCGAGCATCAACCTGACCGGCTGCCAATAAGCAGCAGGCAGCAAAACCGAGGGCCGGAACTCCGCAAGGAGTTCCGGCCCTCTTCTTTTGCCACGCATCCCCGCGGCTCCCGCTTCGTGTTCCCTCAGCGCCCCAGGTTGTTGCGCCACACGTGCCCGCTGCGCTCCAGCAGGCGGTCTGCGCAGTCCGGTCCCCACGTTCCGGCAAAATAGTTGGGAAAGACCTCGGGATTCTTTGTGGCCCATGCCTCAAGAATCGGCGTATAGAGCGCCCACGTGGTCTCCACGCCATCGCGATGCGCAAACAGCGTCTGGTCGCCGAGCATCGCATCCAGCAGCAGGCGCTCGTAGCCGTTGGCGCTTGATTTGCCAAACGCCGCGGCGTAGTCGAAGTCCATGTTCACCGGGCACACGCTCATGTCCGGCGTGCTGGGCACCTTGGCGCCGAAGCGCAGCGCGATGCCCTCGTCCGGCTGAATGCGAATGGTGAGCAGGTTCGGCTGAATCTCCTGGCACAACCCGCCCGACAACATGCGGTTGAAGATGAGCAGCGGCGGCTGTTTGAACTGGATGCTGATCTCCGTGGCCCGCTTCTTCAGCCGCTTGCCTGCGCGCAGGTAAAACGGAACCCCGGCCCAG
This sequence comes from Acidobacteriota bacterium, assembly GCA_028876395.1. Taxonomy (GTDB): domain Bacteria; phylum Acidobacteriota; class Terriglobia; order Terriglobales; family Acidobacteriaceae; genus Telmatobacter. The sequence continues at coordinate 20,187 of JAGWRX010000072.1, read as the reverse complement.
CGCCAGTTCTCGATCTCCAGCCGCACCGCGGCAAAGGTCTCCGTGCCGGACTCGGGATTCACGCGCTCTTCATCGCGGTAGCCGATCACCTTCTGCCCTTCCACCACGCCGGGGCCGTACTGCCCGCGGACTGCATCGTGTACCGGCACCGGCGGAATGGCCCGCCACGCCTTCACCTTCTCGCGCCGCACGCTCTCCGACTCAAAGCTCGACGGCGGCTCCATGGCCACAAAACTCAACAGCTCCATCATGTGGTTCTGCACCACGTCGCGCAGCGCGCCTGCCTTCTCATAGAATGGCCCGCGGCCTTCCACGCCCAGCGTCTCCGCCGCGGTAATCTGCACATGATCGATGTAGTTCCGGTTCCAGATGGGCTCAAAGATGCCGTTGGCAAAACGGAACACCAATATGTTCTGCACCGTTTCCTTGCCCAGATAGTGGTCGATGCGGAAGACCTGATTCTCGTGGAAGACGGCGTTGACCTGGTGATTCAGCTCGCGCGCGGAATCCAGATCGTGGCCAAACGGTTTCTCAATCACCACGCCCACGCGTCCCTGCTCCGGCTGCGCCATGTTCTGCGCGCCCAGGTTCTCGATGATCGGCGCAAAGTATTCCGGCGCCGTGGCCAGATAGAACAGCCGGTCGCCGCCGATGGATTTCTCCTGGGCGATGCGCTCCAGCTCGGCCTTGAGCCCTGCATAGGCAGAGGCGTCGTCAAAGCTGAGCGCGTAGTAGCTGATGTGTTTGGCGAACTCGTCTATCTTGGGGTCGTTCGCCTCCACACCCCCATACTCCACGATGCCCGCGCGCATGTCCGCCGCGAACTCATCGCCCAGCGGCCGGCGCGCCACGCCAACAATGGCAAACCTCTCTGGCAGCAGGCCCGACTGCTTCAGGTGGAAGAGCGCGGGCAGGAGCTTGCGCTTGGTCAGGTCGCCCGATGCGCCAAAGATCACCATGATCCCCGGCTCGGGAATCCGCTCTCGGGCCTGGGGAACGTGGGAGAGATCCTCCGGGTGTACTTTCATTTGCACTGTCGCCATAATTGACTCCGGCCTCCTGCCGCTCTGCGCCGGCCCGTGCGACTTATTGCTGCCGCAAGGGCTGGATTCCGCTGACTTACTAATGACTTAGTCCTTCAGTCCTTCTTCATCTCATGTCCGCCAAACTGGTTGCGCATGATCGAAAGCATCCGGTCGGTAAAGTTATTCTCTTCCCGCGAGCGGATGCGGCGGAGCAGCGACTCAGTAATCACCGGCGCGGAAACATTCAGATCGATGGCCTCGACCACCGTCCAGCGGCCCTCGCCGGAATCGGGCACGTAGGCCTGCAGCCCGTCCAGCGTCGGATGCTTCGCCAGCGCGCCTGCCGTCAGGTCCAGCAGCCAGCTGCGCACCACGCTGCCGTAGCGCCAGATTTCCGCAATCTGCTCCAGGTCCAGGCCCATCTCTTTCTTCTGCTCCATGATGGTGAAACCTTCCGCGTAGGCCTGCATCAGCCCGTACTCGATGCCGTTGTGAACCATCTTCACAAAGTGGCCCGCGCCCGCCGGGCCCACGTGACCCCAGCCCTTGTCCGCCGCGGGAGCCAGCGCCTCCAGGATAGGCCGCAGATACTCGACGGGCTCCTTGTCGCCGCCGGCCATCATGCTGTAACCCTCCTGCAGCCCCCACACCCCGCCCGAAGTGCCCACATCCACAAAGTGGAGGCCCCTGGCCGTAACTTCCTTGTAGCGGCGCATCGTATCCTTGTAATACGAGTTACCACCGTCGATAAGTATGTCGCCGGGATTCAGCAGCGGCATTAACTTCGCGATCGTCTGGTCAACAGGGTCGCCTTGCGGCACCATGATCCAGACGGCTCGGCGGCCGGTCAGCTTTCTGGCCAGATCCTCAAGGTTCGACACCCCTATATTGCCCGAGGCCGTAAGCCGCGCCACCGCTTCAGCATTGAAGTCGAAGCCGACCACCTGATGGCCGCCCAGCCTCAGCCGCTCCGCCATGTTGCCGCCCATCTTGCCGAGGCCAATCAAACCTAGTTGCATGTTGCTCTCCCTTCAAATCTTTTCGAGAACTCCGATGTCTTCAAGCGCTGGCCGCAGGGAGCCGGCGCCCTCAAAGCGGATGGCCCTGATGCCGGCCCCTCGTGCGCCTGCCACATTCTCTTCGCGGTCGTCGATAAAGAGAATCCGCTCCGCCGGTTTGCCGAGAATGTCCAGCACGCGGCGATAAATGGCCGGGGCGGGCTTGCGCAGTCCCAGATAACACGAACTGAATGCAAACTGAAAGTAAGCGCGCAGGCCAAAGCGCTCAAACCGATACTCGTTGGGCTCGCGCGCCTCGTTGTTCAGCGCGCCCACCATACACTTCTTGGATGCGGAAACTTCCCCTAGGATTCCCAGCGCCCCATCCGCCAGCGGCTGCGACTGCGCGCAGAGCGCGGCAAAAAACTCCTCGCGCGTAAAGCTGCGCGGCTCATAAAACACCGCCGCATCAAGATATTCGTCCGCGCGGATGGCGCCCCGCTCCCACGCATCATAGGGAGCCGCATGGCGCGCCTCAAACGTGTCGTAGTCCAGGTTGAACTGCCGCAGCACAGCCGCGCGCTCGCGATGGTCCCAGCCGTTGGTCAGCAGAACTCCGCCCACATCAAAGAGGATTACGTCGAAGGGGAACATCGGCGCCTCTCAGCCAAACATTGTCATGCAGGGTTCTTTGATCCGTCACCGCACTGATACTTCGCCTCGATGGCCAGCACCTTTTTGAACCGCCGCACAAACCGCTCTTCGCTGGCGATGAACTCCGCCCGGATGAATGCGTCCACCACCTCGAAGGCCAGCGCGGAGCCGATGATGCGCGCGCCCAGCACCACCACGTTCATGTCGTCGTGCTCCACGCCCTGGTGCGCCGAGTAGGTGTCATGGCACATGCCTGCGCGGATGCCCGGTATCTTGTTCGCCGCCACGCAGACGCCCACTCCCGAACCGCAGATGAGAATGCCGCGTGGCGCCACGCCCTGCTTCAGAGCCTCGCCCACCTTCTCGGCAAAGTCAGGATAGTCGGAAGGCTCCGCGTTATACGCGCCAAGGTCGATCATCTCGTGACCAGCTTTGGCGAGATAGGCGCGCACTTCCTCCTTGAGAGGAAAGCCCGCGTGGTCCGAACTAATGACTAACTTCACGATATGTTCCTTTCAGTGCAGCGGGCAGCGGGTTAGCAAGTCAGCCAGTCAGCAGGTCGGCCCATCGTCATACTTGCCATCCAATGCCGGAAGTGGCCACGAAGTTACTCCAGCCCATGCGCCCGCCGACTCGCTAACTTGCTGACTGGCTAACCTGCTAGCTCAACAGCGCCTTCGCCCTGGCCGCGATGTTCTCCGCGGTAAAGCCGAGCTCTGCCAGCACCTTCGGTCCCGGCGCGGACGCCCCAAATCGGTCGAGGCCAATCACGTCGCCGTTCTGCCCCACATACTTCCACCAGCCCAGCGTGGAGCCGGCCTCAACGGCCAGTTTCGGCACGCCCGCGGGCAGCACGCTCTTCTTGTACTCCGCCGTCTGTTCTTCGAAGATCTTCCAGCTGGGGAAGCTGACCACGCGCGCCGCAATCCCTTCCGCCGCCAGCAGCTTGGCCGCATCCAGAGCAGCCCAGACCTCGGAGCCGGTGCCGATCAGCACCACCTGGGGCTGGGCCGCATCCTGCAGCACGTACGCGCCCTTGCTGACGCCCGCGAAGACGTCGTGCTCGGCGGGATCAATCACCGGCACATCCTGGCGGGTGAGGGCAAAGAAGCTGGGGCTATTGCGTTCCAACGCCAGCCGCCACGCCGCGGCCGTCTCATTGGCGTCCGCCGGGCGAAAGTCCGTCATGCCCGGAACCGCGCGCAGCGCCATCATTTGCTCGATAGGCTGGTGCGTCGGTCCGTCCTCGCCCAGCGCGACCGAGTCGTGCGTGAAGATGAACAGTGCATGCACCTGCATGAGAGCGGCCAGGCGCAGCGCAGGCTTGCAGTAGTCCGAGAAAACAAAGAATGTTGACCCGAAGGGCAGCAGCCCGCCGTGCGCGGCCATCCCGTTGACCGCCGCGCACATGCCGAACTCGCGCACACCAAAGAAGACGTTGCGCCCGGCCGGATCCACGTGGAAGTTCGCGCCCGGCTTGAAAATGGTCTTGGTCGATGCGGTCAGGTCCGCCGCGCCGCCAAATAGCTCCGGCACTTCGCCCGCAAGGGCGTTCAGAATCGCTCCACCCGCGTTGCGCGTCGCCTGCGGCTTGCCCGGCGCAAAGCTGGGAATCGCATTCTCCCAGCCGGCCTTGCGCACGCCCTTCTGGGTGCGCTCGAACTCCGCGGCCAGCTCAGGAAAGGCCGCCGCATAGCCCGCAAACAGCTTTTTCCACGCGGTCTCAAGCGCCGCGCCGCGCTCCTGGGCCTTGCGCCAGTTGGCCAGCGCATCGTCCGGCACGATGAAGCTCTGGTCCTCAGGGAAGCCGAAAAACTTCTTCGTTGCCGCCGTGTCCGCCGCGCCCAGCGCCTCGCCATGCACCTTGTTGGTGCCGGCCTTGGGGCTGCCGTAGCCGATGACCGTGCGCACGGCGATGATGGAGGGTTTGTCCGTCACTGCTTTTGCCGCTTCAATCGCGGTTTCCAGAGCCTTCAGGTCATTTCCGTCGGCCACGCGCTGCACATGCCAGTGATAGGCCTCAAAGCGCTCCAGCGCGTCTTCGGTGTAGCTCAGCTCGGTCGGCCCATCCAGCGAAATCAGATTGTCGTCGTAGAGACAGATGAGCTTGCCCAGGCCCAGCGTTCCGGCCAGCGATGCCGCCTCGTGCGAGACGCCTTCCATCAGATCGCCGTCGCCCAGCAGCGCAAACGTGTTGTGGTTCACCACCTCAAAGCCGGGGCGGTTGTAGGCGGCGGCCAGATGCTTCTCCGCCATCGCCATGCCGACAGCCATGGCCACGCCCTGCCCGAGCGGCCCGGTCGTCACCTCAACGCCTTCGGTGTCAATGCACTCCGGGTGGCCCGGCGTGCGCGAGTGCCACTGCCGAAAGCTCTTCAGGTCGTCCAGCGTGACATGGTAGCCGGAGAGAAACAGCGTGGAGTAAAGCAGCGCCGACGCATGCCCGTTCGAGAGCACAAACCGGTCGCGATCCGCCCATTTTGCATCCGCCGGATTGTGCTTCAACAGCTTGTGGAAGAGCAGATACGCGATGGGCGCGCAGCCCAGCGGGGCGCCGGGGTGGCCGCTCTTGGCCTTCTCCACCGTGTCAACGGCCAGCAGCCGCAATGTGTCAATGGACAGTTCGTCGAGAGAGAGTTCCGCGAGGCTGGGGGTCATGCTGATTCTGAAGTCCTTTCATTGCCGTGGCCGATGCCTAAGTAAATCCATTTATCCGCTGCACCTTGTTACTTGCTGTTACCTGGCTTCCACCGCTATTTCCACATTGTAACCAAGCCAGCGGTCCTCATCCGGCCAGTGGAAAGTCCATGATAGTCCACCGTTGGCGCCTCCACTGCCCGTAGGAATATCGGCGCTGTGCCCGGCGCTGCCCAGGCTGCGGCTGGGCGTGGTCTCCATCGACTGCCAGCCGTCGGCGGACCAGACCACCTCAAACCGCTCTTCGTCCAGAATGCGCAGCGTGTCGCCGGCAGTGATTTTCTGGATGGGACGCCGCAGGCTGTAAATCTCCAGATCCTGCCGCAGCGCATCCCGGCCCTCCGGCTCGCAGTAGCGCGCATAGACCGCGTCCACGCGGTCAAACACCTTGCCGTCCACCGCCGAGCGCAGCAGCTTCAGATACTCGGCGTGTGCCCACACCAGCGGCACCGCCGAGCCCGCCGGCTGGCCCGTAACGAGTCCCTGCACGGGGCGGTTGGCGTCGTCCCACACCTGCTCGGGCAGCATCTGCCCGCTGGTCGCAAAGCCCTCATACGCCTTGATCAGCGCCGTAATGTCATTGCCCGCGGCCAGCTCGTAGTGCGCGCGCTCGCCGGTCAGCAGCGGCCACACGCGGCCCTGTCCCCAACCCTGGTAGGGGCCGCCGTCGGGCCGCTGGCCGTAGCCGTCCCAGTTGTAGCGCAGCCAGCCCGGCCCCTGCGGCAGGTCGCGCTTCAGCACCGCGTCCACCACCTTCACTGAATCCACAATCAGCGCATCGTCGGGCCGCCGCACGCCGTAGCGCACCAGCTCAAGAAAGCCTGCATCCGCAATCTCGCGCGCCTCAAACTCATTCCGCGTGCCCGGCGGCCGGTTCTGCAGCCGAATCGTCTCAGCGCAGCTGCTCTCGCTGGCGTAGGCCTCGCCCGTCTCCGGCGGACGGATGCGCATGTAATGGCGCTTGATCTCCGGGTGCAGCACGCCATCGTTGGTGACCGTCCAGTCCTCCAGGTGGCGCTCGATCCAGTCTGCGGTGTCCTCATAGAACTTGGCCAGCTCCAGCGAGTCATGCGCGCGCATGATTTCCGCCGCGCAAATCAGCCCCGCGATCACCGCGGCCAGCGTGGAGGGCGAGTAGCCCGCGTTCTCCTCCCAGCGCTCCTGGTGGGTGATGGGCGCATGGCGCGCCAGAAAGCCCGCCGCCCGCTCCACAAAGGGGAAGATGTCCATCATGCCCAGCCCGTTCGCCTTCCACAGCCGCCAGGCCAGCATCAGCGGAAACGCCACCTCGTCCAGTTGCGTGCCCGACCAGTAGGGTCGCCCATCCACCCAGAAATTCTGCGCAAAGCCGCCGTTAGGCTGCTGCGTGCACGCCAGGTAGACGAGTGCACGCAGCGCCGTCTCCGTATTGCCGCAGGCCAGCAGCGCCGTGGCCGTCTGCACCATGTCGCGGGTCCACACCAGGTGGTAACCGCCCAGATCGTCGTCGCCTTTCGACTGCCCCCAGGGAATCGACGCAGAAGCCACGAACGCGCCGGAGAAGGTCTTGTCCTCATGCGCCAGCAGCACGTTGTGGCTGGCGCGCATCAGCTTGCCGCCATCGGTGGCCTTGGGAGCAAGCCGCTCAGGGTGCGACGCCCGCAGCCACTGCTCGATAAAGCGGTCCCGCTGCTGCTCAAACGGAACCGACAGCGCGCTCACCGTCTTCTGGAGCGCCGCGTGGTGTCCCTGCCCAAAGCCGATGGCCAGCGTACACTCGCGTTTTTTGCTGCCGTTCTCGTGCTTCAGGCTCAGCTCACCCAGCACGGCGACATTGCCGTCGGTGGCCGATCCGAACTCCCAGTTCATGCGGAAGTTTTCCGTCAGGTCGCGCCAGCCGTCGCTTGTGCCCACAAAGCCGCAGCTCACGCGCGAGAAGCCGCAGCTTGCCCCCAGCGCCAGCGCCCAGCGGTTCTTCCACGCCACCGCCATCTTGTGCCCGGCAATATCCACCGCACGCACCGTGTTGCCCGCTCCGCCGCCATCCACATGCGGAGCCAGCAGGGCATAGACCTTCAGCCGCGACAGCAGCTCCGCGTGCCCCTCCAGCAGAATGTGCGTGAGCACCACCGGCTGGTGCGGGTCGCAGATGATCTCCTTGGTCAGGGTGTACCGGCCATCGGGATCGCGGTTCACATAGCGGACCCCCTGCGCGTGCGGATGAATGTACTCGAAGCTCGTAATCAGGTCGCGCTTCTCTTCATGCGTAAAGGTCTCGCCGTCGGTAATCACGAACCCCATGTCCCGCACCTGGGCGTGATCAATCGTCGGGTGGTAAATCTCGTTGAGAATACCGTGCGAGCAGGTGAACCACACGCGGCTCGCGGACGAATACGCCGTGCCTACGGCGTCTTTCACGCTCGAGGTCCAGCGCGGCGCCATGCCGGGCGCGCCAAAGGCCTCGCCCTGCTGCTCAAGCCAACGATAAAGCGGAGCTTCATTCATGCGTCATTTCCAATGTGGTGTGCGGGAAGGGTCAAGATGCGCAGGTCCGTCCTCTGGTATCGATGTGCGCCGGCCCCGGAAGGTTTCCCGCCTCCGGCCGGAATTCATGCGCACCCCGCCCGCGCGTGCGACAATTCTGTCGCATCCGCCCCGGCCGGCAACAATGCACCCTGAACGGCAGTTCCGGTTTGAACAGTACGCTCTCGTCAAAAACGGTACAATCCAAACCGAGGAGAATCCCCTATGGCCTACGAACTTGCACCGCTTCCCTACGACTACGCCGCCCTCGAGCCCTTTATTGACTCCGAGACCATGCACCTGCATCACGACAAGCACCACCAGGCCTACATCAACAACGTGAACGCCGCGCTGGCGAACCACCCCGAGCTCTCCGCCAAGCCCGTTGACGACCTCATCCGCGACTTGGCCGCGCTGCCCGAGGGCATCCGCACCGCCGTGCGCAACAATGGCGGAGGCCACTCCAACCACACCATGTTCTGGAACATCATGGGCCCCGTCGGCTCAGCCGGCGTGGGCGGCGCGCCCACCGGCGACCTCGCGTCAAAAATCGCCGCCGACTTCGGCGACTTCGAAGCCTTCAAGAAGACGTTCAATGAGACCACCGCCAAGCAGTTCGGCTCCGGCTGGGGCTGGCTGGTGATTGAGGGCGGCAAGCTCAAGATCACCACCACCGCCAACCAGGACTCGCCCCTTTCGCAGGGCCTCTACCCCATCCTCGGCAACGACGTCTGGGAGCACGCCTACTACCTCAAGTACCAGAACCGCCGCCCCGACTACCTTGCCGCGTGGTGGAACGTCGTCAACTGGAACGAAGTCAGCAAGCGCTTCGCCACCGCCGCGAAATAGAAACCCAGCTGACAGCCGGGTGCCCCAGGTCTCGCTTCTGAGACCTGGGAAAGCAGCGCCTCCCCGCCCGCCCTGCATCTTCCATCTAAACCTGCTGAGATAAGCGATACTGGACTCACGACAATATTGCTACAAGAGAGATTGCGAGTCCGGGAGAAATGCAGAAGAGGAACGGCCGAAGAATCAGCAGAGTGCTCACAGGTGCGCTTTTGCTCTGTGGCGGGATCTTAAGCAGCGCACAATCCAACGACGCAAACCAGGGCCTTCCTGATTCCCCGGCTCCCGCACAGCGTTCCATCGAGGACCTGAATTATCAGGGCGGAGAGGCCGCCATGCCGCCCTTCTCCGACAGCCTCATCGACCTCAACTCGGAATTTCGCCAGAGACTCTTTCGCAACGGCCTCGCCTTCCGCGTCATCTCGGGCGTGCAGTACACACAGAACATGCTCGATGCGCCTGTGCCCGCTGATGACCAGGTCTACGTGGGCCAGCGCCCTTTTGAGACGGCATTCGTGCAGCCGATCCTCGCCTCCGATCTGCGTCAACTGCATTTGCACCGCGCGCAGCTCTACATGGGCGGAATCTGGAACTGGGTCAGCTGGAATCCCGCGGGGCCGAAGTCGCTGCAGGTGTGGGCCCTCTATTTCTACAAGGAGTTCGGCAAGGATCGCGTCGAGATCAAGACCGGCTACATCGCCCACAACATGAATTTCGTGGGCTTCTTTGTGGGCGGGTCCACCGCCTCTGCCGTGCAGGGCAGCTATGCCGTGCTGCCCTTCGAAGCGGGCATGTCGTATTTTCCATTGACCGCGCCTTCGTTCGACATCCGGTTTCGCGGGCCGAAGAATACGTACCTGAAGTCCGCCGCGCAGCGCAGCATCGACCCCAACGGCGGCCCGGCCGAAGTCGCGCGCAATCATACCGGCTTCCGCTTCATTCCCCACGGCGACAAGCTGGTCCTTATCAACGAGGGTGGCTACCTGCGCGCGGCCAGCGCCGATGCGCATGAGGCATGGTTTCGCGCCGGCTACATCCACAACAGCACGCCGTACAAAAATGTGGCCACGGGGCAGCCGGAGTCCGGCAACTTCTGCGCTTACGTTCTCATGGATGGCCAGGTACGCCAGTCCAGCCGGGAGCATCCAAGCCGGGGACTCTATGGCGGCGGGTCCTTCATGGCCGTGCCGGAGAAGATGAATGCCTACGCCCGCTACTTCGAAGCGCGGCTCTACGATGAGGGGCCGTTCCGGTCGCGTCCTGATGACATTATCTCCGTCATCGCATCGCGCACCGGATACAGCAAGATCTTCACGGACAATCTCGTCTCCCAGGGCAAGAGCGTGTGGCGCGCCGGATCAAGCGTCACCGGCAGCTACTCGATGCATGCCTCGCGCGGCAACTACGTGAGTCTCGGACTGAGCTACCTGAACGGGCCGGCCATCACGCCGCGGGTTTCCAATGCGCTCAACTTCACTGCGAACTGGTCCGTGTTCTTTTAGGGCCCATCACGTCAGTCCCCAAGGGAATGGCCGCGCTGCTGTCAGCGCGCTGGTACGGCGCTCGCATACCGGCGCGCCTTGACATCCCGCATCGGCGGCTGCCCAAAGAACCTGCTGTACTCGCGGTTGAACTGGCTGGCGCTCTCATAGCCCACCTCGAAGGCGGCGCTCGCGGCATCCAGGCCCTCATTGAGCATGCGCTCTCTGGCCACGTGCAGCCGAAGCTGCTTCTGGTATTGCAGCGGACTCATCGCGGTCAGGGAGCGAAACTGATGGTGCAGCGTCGAAACGCCCATCCGCGCAATGGCCGCGAGTTCCTCCACGCGCAGGGGCTTCGCGTAGTTCACCCTCAGCCATTCAATCACCTTGGCCGTCCGGTGGCTCTGCTCGCCCAGCGTGGCGATGGCCCGGAGATGCTTTCCCTGCGGGCTGCAAAGCAAGCGGTAGATAACTTCACGCTGGATCAGGTTGCTGAGAAACGGAATGTCACGGGGCGCGTCAATAAGATCCAGCAGGCGGATACATGCGCCCAACAGTTCCGCCGACGTCGTGCCAATCGTCATGCCGCGGGGGCCGGTGGACTCCTCCGCCACATGAAACTCGTCCTGGCTCAGAATCTCCCGGACGACCGGCATTTCGAGCTTGAGCAGCAAGGCAAGAATCGGCTCCTTCTCCGTGGCGCGAATCACCTGGCTCACGACCGGCAGATCGACCGAGGTCAGCAGAAAATTTGACTCGTCGCACAGGTACGTCGAGCCCCCGAGGTTGATGCGCTTTTGTCCCTGGACGAAAACCACCAGGCCGGGCTCGTAGGTTGCCGAAGCGCACGCTGTGGGCGCCGATCGGCGGTAGAGCATCAGGCCGGGTACCTCAGTGAAGGTGTCTCCTTCCGCGCGCGCGTGTGCGGCGATCCTGCGGGCCAGCTCAATCCGCATCTCCTCCAGCCGTGCCGGCGGTTTCTCGCGTTCAACTCTCTGTTTTGCCACGTGAGCCTCGCATTGTTCGCTTGCATCCAGCCTATCGCTGATCCCGGCACGGCATGCACAAAAATCTGTACGCCAAGAGAATTAGGCAATAAATCGGCAGGATCAGGATACCGCTCCCGCGGCACTCTTCCGTAGTCTCTGGAGTGTGATGCTCGCGTGCCCTGCGCGCACGATTCCGCATCGTTCATATCCACATCCGCAGAAAAGGCCAAGGTAACTTCATGTACAAAGCAAAAGCCTACTCCGCTGCCAGTGCGACATCGCCGCTTGCCTCCTCCACCATCGCGCGGCGCGATCCAACCGAAACCGACGTGCAGATCGAGATTCTCTTCTGCGGCATCTGCCACTCCGATCTCCACCAGGTGCGCAATGAGTGGAGCGGCGTGATGCCCACGGTCTACCCCTGCGTCCCCGGCCATGAGATCGTCGGCCGCGTCGCAAAGGTCGGCGCGTCCGTGACGAAGTTCAAGCCCGGCGATCTGGCCGCAGTGGGCTGCATGGTGGACTCCGACCACACCTGCCCCGAGTGCCAGGCGGGCCTCGAGCAGTTCTGCCCCAATCTCACGCTCACCTACAACTTCCCTGACAAGCACCTCGGCTGCGTCACCTACGGGGGCTATTCGGATAGCGTCGTCGTGGACGAGCGCTTTGTGCTGCGGGTTCCGTCGAATCTCGACCTTGCCGGAACCGCGCCGCTGCTCTGCGCCGGCATCACGACCTACTCGCCGATGCGCCACTGGGGCGTGACGAAAGGCAAGAAGGTGGGCATCGTCGGACTCGGCGGGCTGGGGCACATGGGCGTCAAGTTCGCGCACGCGCTCGGGGCTCACGTCGTGGCCTTCACCACCTCGCCCGGCAAGAAAGAAGATGCGCTGCGCCTCGGCGCCGATGAAGTCGTCATCTCCCGCAACGCCGATGAGATGGCGAAGCACGCCGGCAGCTTCGACTTCATCCTCGACGCCGTCTCCGCCAGCCACGACATCAACGCCTACATCAATCTGCTCCGCCGCGACGGCAACATTACCCTCGTCGGTGCGCCGGAGAAGCCCATGCCTCTGGCCGCGTTCGGCCTCATCATGGGGCGTCGCAGCCTCTCCGGCTCGCCCATCGGCGGCATCCCGGAAACCCAGGAGATGCTCGACTTCTGCGGCCGGCACAACATCACCTCCGACGTCGAAGTCATCCCCATCCAGAAGGTCAACGAGGCCTACGAGCGGCTGCTCAAGTCCGACGTCAAGTACCGCTTCTCCATCGACATGGCCTCTCTCAAATCCGAGTAACCGCAGCGCGGTACAATCCCGGATTGATGCAGGCTGGTTCGACACACAAAAGTTCTGAGCAGTTTGAAGGAGAAACAATGCAAAAGCGCAAATTGGGAAAAAGCAATCTCGAAGTCTCGGCCCTCGGGCTCGGCTGCATGGGCATGAGCTTCTCGTATGGTGCGGTGCACGACAAGCAGGAGATGATCGGCGTTCTCCGCGGAGCGGTGGACCGCGGCATCACGTTCTTTGATACAGCTGAGGTCTACGGTCCGTACACCAACGAGGAGCTGCTGGGCGAAGCGCTCTCGCCGGTGCGCGACAAGGTGGTCATCGCCACCAAGTTCGGCTTCAATCTCAATCCGGACGGAAGCCCCGGCTGGCAGGGCCTGAACAGCCGCCCCGAGCGCATCAAGCAGGTCGCTGAAGACTCGCTCAAGCGCCTCAGGACCGATGTCATCGATCTGTTCTATCAGCACCGCGTGGACCCCGCCGTGCCCATTGAAGACGTGGCCGGCGCGGTGAAAGATCTGATCCATGCTGGCAAGGTCAAGCACTTCGGCATGTCGGAAGCCGGAGTGGGCTCCATCCGCCGCGCGCACGCGGTGCAGCCGGTCACCGCGCTGCAGAGCGAATACTCACTGTGGTGGAGAAGGCCCGAAGCGGAAGTGATTCCCACCCTCGAAGAGCTTGGCATCGGCTTCGTTCCGTACAGCCCGCTCGGCAAGGGCTTCCTGACCGGCAAGATGGATGAGAAGACCGAGCTTGGCAAGGGCGATTTCCGCAGCACCCTGCCCCGCTTTACGCCGGAGGCGCGCAAGGCCAATCAGGCGGTCGTCGATCTGCTCACCAGCATCGGGAAGCAGAAGAACACAACACCGGCACAGGTAGCGCTCGCGTGGCTGCTCGCGCAGAAGCCCTGGATCGTTCCCATCCCCGGCACAACGAAGCTGTCCCGCCTCGATGAAAACATCGGCGCGCTGGCAATTGAACTCTCCGCCGACGATCTTCAGCAGATCGAAAGCGCCGCCGCTAAGATCAAGGTTGAGGGCGATCGTTATCCGGAGCACATCGAGAAAATGACCGGCCTCTGAGCGACACAAGGCGGTGGTCTGCAGCCACATTCAGGCCACCGCAGCAGGCCTTTAATCTCAAGGCCAACGCACACCGGCCACGAGGAAGTCGCTTCAAGCGGAGGGAGAACATGATGAGCAGAAGGTCATTCGCAGGCGGCGCAATCGCCGCCGCATCCCTCGCCGGAACTCTTGCGGAGTCTGAGAAGGTCAAGGCGGGAGACATTCCTACCACGACCTTCGGCAAGACCGGCATTCAGGTCAGCGTCATTGCACAGGGCGGTGCCCGGATGGACCTCCATCCGGATGTTCAGTCAGCGGCGGCGTACGTCCGCACGGTATATGACCTCGGCGTGAATTACTTCGATTGTTCGCGCCTCTACTGGGACGGACGTGCCGAAGAAGCCTACGGCATTGGTCTGCAGGGGGTACGCAAGAACGTCTTCCTCACCACGAAAACTGTCAAGCGCACAGCGAAGGAAGCAAATGAGGAGTTGGAAACCTCCTTCCGTCTGCTGAAGACCGATTACGTGGATCTCTGGCAGGTCCACGCGGTCCAGAGCCACGAGGACATCGACAAGATCCTCGCTCCCGGCGGGGCGATGGAGGCGTTCGAAGCTGCAAAGAAGGCCGGCAAATGCCGCTTCATCGGCTTTACCGGACATTATGATCCCGAGGTCCACGCCGCGCTGCTGAAGGCCTGCGACAAATGGGACACAGTCATGATGCCGATTCACGCAGCGGACCACGCTTATCTGAGCTTTGAAAAGACAGCTCTCCCTGCGGCAATCGAACGCGGCGTCGGCACGCAGGCAATCAAGGTGTTCGGCAAGGCGTTCCTGCTGCGATCTCTCAACCCGACCGAATGCCTGAGGTACGCGCTGAGCCAGCCGGGCGTGCACGTGGCCATCTGCGGCGCAGCTACGCAAGGACAGATGGAAGACAATATCCGCGCTGTCCAGGGCTTGAGGAAGATGACTGCCGAAGAGATGGCGGATGTCCGGAAGAGAGCCATCGCCGGCGCGGGCGTGTACACCGGCCCCACGATGGAGTACTGGAAGAAGAGAGCCTGAGACCAGGGAAATATCAAGCGATACGTGCAGCACCCGGAGAGAACTCGCCCATCGTGCACGTGCCGGTCAATTTGCATACGGGGGCTCAGGAGGACCGGAGTTGGCGTATCGTTTTGTCCGGTTCAGGGAGTAGGATTGCTCACCGGGGCGCAAGCAATAGAGGTTTTTCAAGCAACAGAGTCTTCTGAATTCGGAATGCGCATTTGAAGGAGGTTCTCTATGGCAACGATCACTGTGAATGGCGCGCGGCGAGAGGTTCAGGCGCCGGGCGACACTCCGCTTCTTTATGTGCTGCGCAACGATCTCCAGCTTACGGGTCCGCAATTTGGTTGCGGACTGGCGCAGTGCGGAGCCTGTTCCGTTCTGATCGACGGCAAGGAAGTGCGCTCCTGCCTTACTGCCCTCTCGGACGTTGCCCCCAACCAGGAAATCACCACGCTCGAAGGTCTTCCTGCAAGGTGGGCGAAGCACAAGGGCCTCTCGGCTGAGGAGGCCAAGAGCACGCTTCACCCGGTGCAGCAAGCCTGGATCGAAGAACAAACTCCTCAGTGCGGATTCTGCCAGAACGGAATGATGATCAAGGCCACCGAACTGCTCGAGAGCAATCCGAATCCGACTCTGAAGCAAATCAAAGAGGCCTACACCACTTCCGGAGTATCACCCAATCTCTGCCGCTGTGGAACCTATACCGCGATTATCGAAGCTGTGCAGCGCGCTGCCACGCTGATGGCGAAGGGGAGGTAAGCGATGGCGACCAAAAGCAACAAGCCTGTCGATGTGTTTGGAGCGACCCTGACGCGCCGCCAGTTTGTGAAGACCGGCGGCATGCTCGCCGTGGGCATCAGCATGGTTGGCACAGCGCCCTTGAAGGGCGATACCCCCAAGGCGACGATAGCGAAGAACTCCCTCGATCCCGCGCTCCCCAGTTCATGGATCGAGATTCACCCGGACAACACAGTGCTGATTCGCACCGGGAAGAACGACTTCGGGCAGGGCACGGTTTTTACGGCTTATCGGCAGATTGTGGCGGAAGAGCTGAGCATGCCCTTCGAGGCCATCACCACGGTCGTGTCAGGAGATACCGATCGCACGCCCGATGGTGGCGGTTCCTTCGATTTCCTCGGCCGGGGAACACCTAACCTCCGCAAGGTGGCTGCGTATACCTATCAGGCACTGCTCGATCTTGCTTCAAAGAAACTCGGAGCGGAGAAAGACAAGCTGTCCGTAAAGGACGGCGTCGTCTCGGCGAACGGCAAGAGCATCTCCTACGGCGACCTGATCAAGGGTCAGGAGTTGAACCTTACGATTCCCGTCCGAGGAGATCTGACAAACATCATCGGGTTGAGCGTCGAGGGGAATCCACCGATGAAACCGGTCAGCGAGTACACGGTCATCGGCAAGTCCTTCAAGAATTCCGTCATCGCTTCGAAGGTGGCGGCCAGGGAAACCTGGGTGACCGATGTGCACCTCCCGGGCATGGTGCATGGGCGCGTGGTGCATCCCAAGACGCTCGGCTCGACCCTGGTCTCGGCTGGCAAGCTGGACAAAGCCAGGTTTCCTAATTCGCAAGTCATCGTGAAGGGCAATTTGGTTGGAGTGGTCGCGCCCACGGAGTGGGAAGCAATCCAGGCCGCCCTGCAGGTTGCCGACGGCACCCGGTGGACGGATTGGAAGGGACTGCCGGGCAACACGAAACTGTACGAGCACCTGCGGAACGATGCCGATTGGAAATCCACGCCAGTGATGAAGAGCGGCGCAACCAAAGGAGATGTGGGCCCGGTGCTCGCATCGGCACACAGGAAGCTTTCCGCCACATATCAAATGTCGTACATGAAGCACGCGCCTATCGGCCCAACCATGGCTGTTGGCGATGTGAAGGCGGACGGGATGGTGCACGTCCATACGCACAACCAGAATCCTCAGGAACTGCGCGGCGAGATTGCCAAGATGCTCGGCACCTCGATCGATCACGTGATCGTGCACATTTATCCGGGGCCTGGACATTACGGAAGATCGAACGGTGGAAATGCGGGAGCGGAAGACGAGGCGGTTATCTTGTCGCAGGCCGTCGGCAAACCAGTCCGCGTGCAATGGATGCGCGCCGACGACATGCAGTGGTCCACGCAATCGCCGGTCTCATTCTCCGACGTCGAACTCGCGGTCGACGACCAGGGCAAGCTCGCAGCCTACCAAATTGACCACTTCATGCCTCCCATGCAGGACGATCGGCCGGTTGGTGCGGTCCTCGCCGGGCTGCCCACCATGCCGGCTCCCGACGTCCATGGCGATTTCATCACCTCCACAGCCAACAACATCTCAGACGATTGGCTCTACGCTGAGGCTCCCCATGTGATCGAGCGCGGTCATGGCACCTTCCAGGTGGGCCAGAAGGCCTCGCCGATTGCCGTGGGTCTCCGCGATCACAGCATGCGCACGCCGGTGCAGTTCCAGCAGAACTACCCGCGCGAACTGGCCATCAGTGAAGCGGCAGCGCTTGCAGGCGTGGATGCCATCCAGTTCCGCATCAACAACACCAGGGAAGAGCGCGCCATCGGCGTGCTGAAGGCTGTGCGCGAGGCATCCGGATGGGACACACGGCCTTCGCCACGGCCGGATGCTGTTTCCGTGGGATCGACGCCCGTCCGCGGCCGCGGAGTGTCGCTGATGCTTCGTGATGGAACCTACTGGGCGTGCGTTTGCCACATTGCAGTAACGCCCAGCACGGGTGCGATTGCGGTGGAGAAGTGCGCGCTGGCCGTCGATCCTGGCATCGTCATCAATCCGATGCAGTTGAAGCGGCAGGTTGAAGGCGGCGCGATGATGGGAATCAGCATTGCGCTGCTCGAAGAGGTGACGTTTGATGAGAGCGGCATCACACAGGATGACTGGGTTAGCTATCCCATCCTTACAATGGCGGACATACCTGAGATCAAAGTTGAGTTGATCCACAATCCGAAAGTCGGCGCTTACGGCGGAGGTTCTGAAGCCGCGAACGCTCTCGCCGCGCCGGCAATTGCAGCAGCCTTCCACGACGCAACCGGGAAGGCGATTCGGCGGCTCCCGATGAAGCCCGCGTACGTGCAGGCTGTTTTGAGGACGTAGCCGGACATCAGCAGCGGATGCTCTCTTCGCTTGGACATTTGTGTGAAGAACCAGGCGGAGGTGTTCGCGCTGCTCGTCAGCAAACGCGCGTGCGGGGCAACAGTGGTCCGGAACCGGCATGCCGGTTTGAGCTGTCTGTGAAACAGAAAAGCCAAAAGGTCGCCTGGAAATTCAACGGAAACACGAGTCAAGAAACGAAGAAGCGCAAAACAGGAATAAGCGAGGGAAAGTGAATGCCAAGGATTGTTCGCCTGTATCAGTTCGGAGGGCCTGAAAATCTCAAAGTCGAAGATGCACCTTCCCAGCAGCCCGGTTCCGGAGAGGTCCGCCTACGCGTTGAAGCCGCAGGCGTGAATCGCGATCAGTTCACCTTCATGAGCGGCCAGCACTACAGTGGCCACGGCATCGTACAGCCCAAGCTCCCGACGCGGCTCGGCTACGAAGTAGCGGGTGTCGTTGAAGCGGTCGGCGAGGGGGTCGACCGCTCGTGGATCGGCAAGCGCGTCTCCACCGTTCCCGGATTCGATCAAAACCGTTACGGCGCGCTCGGCGAGGAGGCAGTCGTCCCCGTCGGCGCAATTGCTGAGTACCCTTCGAATCTGACCACTGCGCAGGCGGCCTTCTTCTGGATACCGTATCTCACAGCGTACGGCGCACTCGTTTCCATTGCGCCCATCCAGCCGGATGACTACGTTTCGATCCCCGCTGGAGGATCAAGCGTTGGCCTCGCCGCCATTGAGTTTGTGCGGGATGCGGGCGCAACAGCCATTGCGGTGACTCGCACCTCAGCAAAGAAGCAGGAATTGCTCTCCCTAGGTGCGCATCACGTAATCGTCACGGGAGAGGAAGACTACCAGAGCCGGATAAACGAAATCACCAACGGTAAGGGAGTTCAAGTCACGTTCGATCCCCTCGGCGGGCCATTTCTGGAGCAACTCGCGGCGGCGTCTGCACCAGGCGGAATCATCATCGAGTACGGGCGGCTTTCCGGCCAGCCCACGCCGTTCCCTGTCGTTGCAGTCCTTGGCAAGGGCCTCACCCTGCGCGGATATACGGTGAGCGAAATCCTCCGGAACCCGCAGGCCGCCGCGGCAGCGAAGCAGTACATCTTTGATCGCGTCGCCGACGGCCGCTTCGTCCCGAAGGTCGCAACGACCTTTCCTCTCGAGCGGACCGTGGACGCTTACAAATACGTTGAGTCAAATCAGCAAATGGGCAGGGTCGTGATCACCGTCCCGTGACAATGGCCGCTTCCGGGGCTGACATCGAATCGGTTGGAGGAGAGCAACAATGGAGATCAAGCGAATCGGCTCCCAGCCCTCAGGCAAGGGGCCGGCAGACTACTTCACCGGCACGGTGCGCGTTGACATGCTGTTTGACGCGCCCGAGCCTGCGCGCGCCGTCGGCGCCAGCGTCACCTTCGAGCCCGGCGCGCGCACCGCGTGGCACACGCATCCGCTCGGACAAACACTCGTCGTCACCTCCGGCTGCGGCCGCGCGCAGCGCTGGGGCGGCCCCATCGAGGAGATACGCCCCGGCGATGTCATCTGGTTCGCGCCGGGCGAGAAGCACTGGCACGGAGCCGCGCAAACCACGGCCATGACCCACATCGCCATCCAGGAAAAGCAGAATGGCAAAACCGTCGATTGGATGGAGCAGGTAAGCGACCAGCAGTACGGCGGCTAGTAGGCAGAGGCAAGAGCTTCAAAGGCTGCGGATCGACTCGCCGCCGGAATGTTTTGTGTCAGGGCACGACTTCTCTATTCCCTATTCCCTGACCCATGAAACTTGCAGGTGCCCCATCCTTTTCCGCGCTTTCCGCGGAAAGGGTGGGAACCCGCGCTCCCCAATCTGCTGTCATCCTGAGCGAGCGTAGCGAGTCGAAGGACCTGCATTGTGTACCCCACTCACGCACCCGTAGCTCGACCAGCCGCCTCTGCAACCCGGGTATCGATGAGCAAATTGGCGATATTGCATGAATCCAGACCGTTCCTGCCTAACGCGCTTATGAGGAGATTTGGCTTCCATAAGGATAGGCCCAATCATCTGCGGCGTTGAGCTCGCGCGCTCTGAAAGCTCTTGAGGACTGCCTCGGCGGACGAGAGAATCGGAACCACCTTCGAATTCCCATAGAGCATTCGAAGGGAGAAGGCGCCATCGATGACGCTCAGTATCGCCGCTGCCGCCGCTCGTCTGTCGATTGCGAAGGGCTCAAGCAGGTCGGTTAGATAGTCAACAATTTTGTTTTGGTGTTGGATCGCCAGGCGATGGAACGGGTGGGCAGTATCCGGGTATTCGGATGCGATTCGCAGGAACGGGCAGCCGATGACTTCGGGCCAGTTTGCATACTGCTCGAATTTGATCAATGCCTCGCGCAGATCCTTTGGGGGAGTGGGCTGAGAGAGATAGTCCCAAAGAGCTTGATCGCGGTTTGCCAGGTAAGCAAGCACGAGGGCATCCTTGCTTTCGA
>JAGWRX010000071.1 GCA_028876395.1 Acidobacteriota bacterium | reverse complement strand
TGATGCCACAGACTGGTCCGCGCCCCGTCTACAAGGCACCGCCAGTGGTTCCCAGCGCCATTCCGCAGGGAACGCAGCCCAGCGGCCTCCAGCGCGGCCGCCCCATCTTTGATCGCCGGCCAGCCGGCGCTCCCGGTGGCTTCAGCCAGCGTCCGCAGGGCGCTCCGGGTCAGTTCCCCGGCGGCCCGCGGCCCAAGCACCCCACGCGCTCGGCACCGGGCGGATTTACAGGACCCGGCGCTCCCGGCGGCCGTCCCGGCTTTGGCCAGCGTCCCGGCTTTGGCGGCCCCCGCCCCGGCGGCTTCGGTGGACCGCGTCCCGGCGGCTTCGGCCCCGGAGGAGCATCGCCTACCGGTGAGGCGCCGCGCCCACAGCGCGCCCCCGCTAAAGGACGTGGCCGCGGCCAGCAGCAATATCCGAAGACCAAGGAAGGCCCGATGAAGGGCTTTGTGCCGCCGCCGCGCTTTGGCGGGGCGACACAGTTCAGCAATGAGCCGCTGCCCATCACGCGCGAGATCACGGTCACCGAGGGCATCAGCGTCAAGGACCTGGCGGAAAAGCTGGAAATCCGCGCCAAGGACCTGATTGCCACCCTCCTGATGCGCGGCGTTTTTGTCACGGTCAACCAGTCTCTCGACGCCGAGATGGTGAAGGATGTAGCCGCCAAGTTCGGCGCGGCGGCCAACGTCATCAGCTACGAAGAGGAGCTGGCCAACCAGGCCATCGAAGAAGTGCTGGAAGCGCCCAACGCCGACGAGCTCGAAGTTCCGCGCGCCCCCGTGGTCACCGTCATGGGCCACGTGGATCACGGCAAGACCTCCCTGCTCGACGCCATCCGCGAAACCGACGTGGCGGCGGGCGAGGCCGGCGGCATTACCCAGCACATCGGCGCATACAAGGTACGTTTTGCCAAGGAAGGCTCGCCAGCCTCCGGGCGCGAGATCGTCTTCCTCGATACGCCGGGCCATGAGGCCTTTACCCGCATGCGCGCCCGCGGAGCCAAGGTGACCGACATCGTGGTCATCGTGGTCGCCGCCGACGACGGCGTAATGCCGCAGACGCTCGAAGCCATCGATCACGCCAAGGCCGCCGAGGTGCCGATCATCGTGGCCGTCAACAAGATTGACAAGCCCGAGGCCAACCCCGACCGCGTGAAGAAGCAGCTCGCGGATCGCGGCCTTATCCCTGAAGAATGGGCCGGCGGCGGCGAGGGCAGCACGGTGTTTGTCGAAGTTTCGGCCAAGAAGCACCTGAACCTTGACCTGCTGCTGGAAATGATCTGCCTGGTTTCGGACATCAAGGCTCCCAAGGCCACGCCCGGCCGCAAGGCTGTTGGCAGTGTTCTCGAAGCCAAACTGGATCGCGGCCGCGGCGCCGTGGCCACCGTGCTGGTGCAGGACGGCACGCTGCGCCTCAACGACAGCTACATCGTGGGCAACACCTTCGGCAAGGTCCGCGCCATGTTCGACGATCGCGGCCGGGCCATTGAAGAGGCTGGTCCCTCCACCCCGGTGGAAGTGCTGGGTCTGGAAGCCATGCCCGACTCCGGCGACACGTTCCTCGTGGTGGCCGATCGCGACAAGGCCAAGGGCATCGCCCAGTACCGCAAGATGAA
This sequence comes from Acidobacteriota bacterium, assembly GCA_028876395.1. Classification (GTDB taxonomy): domain Bacteria; phylum Acidobacteriota; class Terriglobia; order Terriglobales; family Acidobacteriaceae; genus Telmatobacter. The sequence continues at coordinate 15,279 of JAGWRX010000071.1, read as the reverse complement.
GGAGCGCGAAGCGCAGCTGGCCAAGAGCTCCCGCGTCTCGCTGGAAGGCCTCGCCGAACAGATTCGCCAGGCCGGCGTGAAAGACCTGCCGCTTATCATCAAGGGCGACGTCACCGGCTCGGTCGAAGTGCTGGCCGACTCGCTGGTCAAGATGTCCACCGAGAAGGTGCGCGTCAAGGTCATCCACTCCGGCGTCGGCTCCATCACGGAGAGCGACGTGCTGCTGGCCACCGCCTCGAACGCCATCATCATCGGCTTCAACGTGCGCCCCGAGCGCAAGGCAGCCGAACTGGCACAGCAGGAAGGCGTCGAGATTCGCCTGCACTCGATCATCTACGAGTTGCAGGACGAGATGCGCCTGGCCATGATGGGCCTGCTCGAACCCACGCTCAAGGAGAACTACGCGGGCCGCGCCGAGATCATCAACGTCTTCCGCATTCCCAAGGTGGGGACGATCGCCGGCTGCCGCGTACAGGATGGCGTCATCCGCCGCGACTCGGAGATCAAGGTGATGCGCGACGGCGAGCAGGTGTTCAAGGGCAAGATCGGCTCGCTCAAGCGCTTCAAGGACGATGTCCGCGAAGTGACCAACGGCATGGAGTGCGGCATCGGCCTCGCCGGCTTTGGCGACCTCAAGGAAGGCGACATCATCGAAGCCTTCACCACGGAGAAGATGGCCGCCGACCTCGGCGCGCTGACCTCGGCCAAGGCATAGTTCTCATCCAAAACAAGAAAAAATCCCGCGGCCGCAATGAGTAGCGGGATTTTTCTTTGCCGCCCTCGCTGTATCCTCTCTCCGGCGCGTTCCAGGCTCCCCCGCCCGGCTGCCCCTGCCTTTCCTCCGCATTCCCGTTTCTGCTGCGCGAGAACTGTTTGAGCGCTTTGGTGCGCTTGGACGAATTCTTCATTTCACCATTGATTCTTTATGCGCTCTCTATGCCGAGATGCAAGTAATTGAAAAGATGTGCGCGAAAAATTTTGTTTGACAATCGTATATTTATCGGGTTATTGTGATGACGGTCACTATTAACGCTCAGGAGGATTCATATGCGCCGTATCCAAGTAGCAAGTGCCCTGCTGTTCCCGTTGCTTTGCACCGCAGCGGCAGTCGCAAGCTCGCCCGCGACCGACGCCCCTGCCTCAACCAGCACCCTGCGCGTCAGCACAGGAGTGACGCCCGCCGAAGTCATCTACGCACCTTCCATCGCGCTCCCCCAGGACGAAACTGCCCAGGGCTTCCCCAACATTGCTGAAATCGTCGTGCACATGAACGTCGACGAGACCGGCAAAGCACAGGACATCAAGGTGGTCCGCTCCCTCTACCCCACGCTCAACGAGCACGTCGTGGACGCAGTGCGCCAGTTCCGCTTCCGACCCGCCAGGCTCGACGATCAGGCCGTTCCTGTGGACATGAGCCTGAAGATCGAGTTGCAGCGCTAAGGCGCATGCCAACAGCTTGCTGTCTCCGCTCTTGTACTCCTCCATCCTGGCGAACGACCCGCCGTCAGGATGGAGGATTTTTTGCGCGCCTTGCGCGTGAACCGAACGGGAGCCGCAATCGCTCCCGCGGATAACCTTTGCTCGATGCCGCCAGGCCACGGCGAGGCGCACGCTGGATCAGCCTGCTGCTCGCGCGAGATACGGGCCAATTTGCGTTTGCCCCTGTACGCCAAAAATATCTGAACACCCCACATACGCTCTCCGTCTTAGCATGTGTACACACAGTAAGAGTGCTTCACGCACCTTACGCGTGAGTGCAACGTCTGGCTGTGGAAACGAGGGAGCGCCCGGTCTTGGCCACAGACGATGAGGTGGAGTTCACGGCACTCGTCCAGCGCCAGTCGCGCTTCGTCTTTCGCATCGCTTATGCGGTCCTGCTCAACGCGCACGATGCCGAAGACGTGGTGCAGGAGACCTTCTTGAAGCTCTATCGCAATCGCGGATGGCAACACATCGGCAAGGAACGCGCCTTCCTGGCCCGCGTCGCATGGCGCATCGCCGTCGACCAGCGTCCTCGGTCCGCCGTATCCGCGTTGAAGCCGCTCGACACCTGCTTGGAGATTGAGCCGCGCTCGTCCCAGCCGGGACCTGAGCAAATCACGCTGGCTGCAAATCGCGAGGCCGTGATTCACTCCCTGATCGATGCCTTGCCCGAGGAGCTGCGTGTGCCCCTTGCGCTCTCTGCGTTCGACGAAATGAACTCTCGTGAGATTGGCGACATTCTGGGCGTTCCTGAAGGCACAGTTCGAACACGCCTTCAGCGGGCACGCCAGATGCTGCGCCAGAAACTAACGACTCTTGAGGCAACACGCTATGCCTGAGCACGATGATCTTAATTTAATGCTCGACTCGGCCCTGACCACTTATGGCGACCCCGGTCCGGACTCGGGCCTTGAGCAGCGCGTACTGGCGCGCGTGGCCGCGACGGGCACACCGCGGCCGCACCGCCGCTGGCTGCGCTGGGCGATCGCGCTTCCAGTTGCGGCCTGTCTGTTGATCCTCGTGATGTCAAAGCCGAAGATCAGCCATTCGCCAGATGCCCATTCCACCGGAGTCACCCAGGCCTCTGAGCCGGCAGCCGCCCGCCCTGAACCCCAACTGGCGCTCCAACCCGCGTCTGCCAGCAGGGGCGAGTTGGCGGCAAGGAAATCGCGACCCCACTCCGTTGCCGTCGCAGCCAAAAAAGCGCCGCTGCCCAAGCTCGATGTCTTCCCCACGCCGCAGCCGCTTACCCCCCAAGAGCAGGCCCTCGTGGCATTCGCCACGCAAGCTCCGGCGCCAGAGCGCAAGGCGCTTCTGGAGATGCAAAAGCAGATGAGCGAACCGATTCGCATCGCAGCGATCCACATCCCACCCATCGAACCGCCCGCGCCGGGCGCGAACTAAGGAGAAACCCATGCGCAAGATCGCCTTCTACCTCTGCCTGCTGTTCGTTGTCCTGACCGTCGGGCATAAAGCGTTTGCTCAAGAAACCTCCAAAGTCACGGACGATTCCAAGGCCCATAGTCCGTCAAAGGTCCAGGATCTTCCAGTTCACTACTACCATCTTTCATTTGCGATCCAGGAGACTGGTGCGGACGGTAAGCCCACCAACAGCCGCACCTACACAACCACGGTCACCACCGACCCACACGACACTTTCGGCTACATCCGCACCGGGGCGAGAATTCCAATCACCACTACAACTGCCGGTCCGCAGAGTGGATTGCAATATCAATACGTGGATGTCGGCGTGAACATTGATACGCACCACACTCAGGAAATCGACCACAAACTCTCGCTCCACCTGACTGCGGATGTGAGCAGCATTGCCTCTCCCACGGACCCTGGCCTGCACGAGCCACCCGTCATTCGCCAGAACAAGTGGGACTCTTCTGTTCTCATTCCCATTGGCAAGCCGGCCGTGGTCTTCACGTCAGACTCTCTTGACAGCAAGGGCGGCATGCAGGTGGTGGTGACTGCCACGCAGATTGAATAGAGCTGTAGCCATTTCCTCTGCCTGCAGAGACGCGCACTGTGCGAAGGCTCAACAAGTCAACCTGCTTGAGCCTTCGCACGCAACGCACTGCCTACTCCTCGATGTGTAGCTCCTGCTTGTCCGCCACGTCGGGAATCACAATGTGCAGCGCGTGCTGTGCCGCGTCGTAAGTGGTCTTCAGCGCCTCGGCTGAGCCTGACAGCTTCGCGTCGGCCCGGGCTGAAGGCCAGCCATAAACGACAACCTCGATGTTCTTCCACCACGGCGCATAGCTGCCCTCGCGCGCGGCAAAGTCCAGCGCAACGGCCTTGTCCTCTGCCTTGCACGTGAAGCCCTGCCGCAGGTAGTCGCCCTGCTTGTAGCGGAAGGTGTGTCCGTCGTCGAGATAGAGCGAGCCCTCGCACTGCGGCCCCGGATAGACGCGCAGTTCGAGCGGCCCGTTAGGCGTTTCGTCCGTGCTCTGCACCAGCGGCTGCATCGGAATGATGCTGCCACCGCGCACGTAGACGGGCAGCGTTTCAAGCGTGGGATGAATCATGTGCGGCTGCGGAAATTTGGACAGCGACTCGCCATTGGCGACGGTGTCTGCAATCTCCGCAATGTCGGGCTGCTTCGGCTGGGGCTGCATCTTCTCGCCGGTCCAGAAGTCGAACCATGGGCCGGGCGGGTAAGAGACAGCGTAGTCGTCCATCATGTCCGGCAGCGACGGCGGTGCAACCAGCAGCGAGCGGCCCAGCAGGAACTCCGAGTCCGCAGCGTCGAAGTCATCCGGAAACTCAAGGAAGAGCGGGCGCACCAGCGGTAGGCCCGTGCGCGAGGCCTCCTCAGCCAGCGTGTAGATGTAGGGCATGAGGCGATAGCGTGTCTCAATGTAGCGGCGGCGAATGGCCTCGTGCCCGCGCCCGTGGACCCACACCTCCTGCGGCAGCGATCCGAGGGTGCTGTGGTCGCGGAACATCGGATTGAACGCGCCCATCTCGATCCAGCGCGTCAGCAGGTCGGGCTGCGGCGAGCCGTTGAACCCGCCAATGTCGTCGCCGACCATCGAGATGCCACTCATGCCCAGGTTCAGCAGCATCTGCGTGGCCAGGCGCAGATGATTCCACGTGGAAGAATTGTCGCCCGTCCAGGTGAAGCCGAAGCGCTGTCCGCCCGCGTAGGTGGCGCGCGTCAGCACGAAGGGCCGTTCGTCAGGCCGCAGCTTCAGCAGGCCCTCGTATGTGGCGCGCTCGTTCTCCATGCCGACAATGTTGTGAATCTCAGCGTGTGTCGCCGTGCGCGTGGTGAAGCCGGGCTCGTCGATGCGATGCACGGTGTTCAAAGGCATTGTCTTGTCAGGCCCGTCGAAAACCGAGGGCTCGTTCATGTCATTCCAGAAGCCCGCTACGCCATCATCGACAAATTGCTTGTAGAGGCCGCCCCACCACTGGCGCGTGCTGGCGCGGGTGAAGTCGGGAAAGACTGCCGGGCCGGGCCAGACGATGCCGACAAACTCGCTGCCGTCGGGATTCTTGACGAAGTTGTCTCCGGCGTGGCCCGTGTCATAGGGCATGTAACCCTGGCCCGCGACATGGGCAATGTGGAGATCGGTAATCGTCACCAGGTGAAAGTGCTGCTTCTTCAAATCCGCGACAAAGCCAGCGAAATTGGGGAAGCGCTCGGGGTCCACGGTAAAGGGCCGGTTGCGGTACTGGTAGTCGATGTCGAGATAGAGCACGTCCGAGGGAATCTTGTCGGCGCGCAGACGGTCTGCAATCTCGCGCGCCTGCGACTCCGGCGAGTAGCTGTAACGCGACTGCTGAAAGCCGAGCGCCCACATGGGCGGCAGCGGCGGCTTACCGGTCAGATACGCGTAGCCCTCGACGACCTGCCTCGGCGTAGGGCCGTAGACGAAGTAATAGTCCAGCGGGCCGCCCTCGGAGCCAAACGCGTAGGCGTCGCGCGCCTGCTTGCCAAAGTCGAACCATGTGCGCCAGGTGTTGTCGAGGAAGAGCCCGTAACTGCGCCCGCCGCTGACGGCGAGGAAGAACGGGATGCTCTTGTAGAGCGGGTCCGTTGCCTCCTGCGGGCCCACGTCCGTGTTCCAGAGCGTGTAGGCCTGCCCCCGGCGGTTGAAGAGGCCCGTTTTGTCGCCAAGGCCGTAGAACTGCTCGTCGTCCGGCATCTGCTTGTACACGGAAAATCCGCCGAGCTTGAAGTTTGCGGGCCGGCCGATTGCGTCGGCGCAGAGGACGTGCCCGGCGAGATCGCTCACAACAAGACGCAGCGGCTTGCGCTCCACGCGCACATCGAGCGCGGCGGTGCGAAAACCGACGGAGGCTGCATCCGTAACGGGCTGCACCCGGACGGATGCAGTGCGCGCCTCGGGCAGCACCGCCCATGATGCGTCCTCGGGAAGCTGCGCGCCGGAAGAGACACGGACGCGCACAATGTCATCGCGCAGCGCGGTGATGCGCAATTGCGCGGCTCCGGCCTGAATCTGCATGCCGTCGGGCAGCTGTGTTGCTCCGGTGACTGCGTCCAGCTGAACGCGGGCCGGTGAAGTGGGCGGCTGGGCCGCCGCGGAAGTGGATTGGGTGATTGCGGCGAAAACAGTGATGCAGGCAGCAAAGCAAAGGGTGGAACGTCTGGTCATTTGTTTCTCCTGAACAGCAAGCCATGTTACCAATGAAGACCGGCCGCCTGCCGCGCGTGGCTGTCACAGCGGATACCTCTCCGCGTCAATGCAGTGGCGGGCCACGGCGCGGCTCAAGGCCACGGTATCTGCGGGCGTGAAGCGGGCAAGCCGCCGCAGGATGGCGAGTTGCGTGCGCAGTTCGTCTCCGGCGCCGCAGGCCGCGAGCACCCGCCGCGCCGCCTGCTCGGCCTGGGCCATGCTCTCATCGGCCAGCAGCGCCGTCATGGCCGCCGCTGCCTCGGCAGAGGCCTTGCGCAGGGTTGCCAGTTTCCGCGCGCGCACCAGCGCCGACTCCAGCGCAAAGGCCTGGCTGATCATATCGGCAAGATCGGCCATGACTTCCTGCTGATCCTGCAGGGCGGTCATATAGCGCTGGCTGGCCACGCCGGCGGCAAAGAGCGCGATCTTTCTGGTTGCCGCCAGCGTTTCGGCCTCGCGCGCCAGCGGCTCGCCCGTATCGGCTGCCGAATCCAAAGACGGCGGCTGCGTGACCTCATCCATCAGCGATTTAATCTTCGCCAGCAGCGGCAGCTCGCCGCTCATGGCGCGCTTCATCAGCCAGCCAGTGATGATGAGCCGGTTGATTTCATTGGTGCCTTCAAAAATCCGATTGATACGGGCATCGCGATAGAAGCGCTCGGCCGGGTAATCCTCCACATAGCCGTAGCCGCCCATGGTCGCGACCAGTTCGTCGGCCACAAGCGAGAGCATCTCAGACCCGTAGACCTTGAGGATCGAGCACTCGACGGCGTACTCCTCGATGCGACGCTGCATCTGGCGCGCGTCGTGCGCCTGCTCCGGGAGGAGCTGCGCCAGGTTTGCGTCCATCATGCCGGCGGTGCGGTAGACCATGCTTTCGGCGGCAAACAGGCGCGTGGCTCCGGCGGAAATCTTGCGCTGAATCAGGCCGAACTCCGCGATGGGCTTGCCGAAGGCGGTGCGCTGCTTGGCGTAGCGAATCATCTCAGCCAGCGCATGGCGCGCTCCGCCCACGCAGGCCACGCCCAGCTTGAAGCGGCCCATATTCAACACATTAAAGGCGATGTGGTGGCCCTTGCCGGGCTCGCCCAGCAGGTTGGCGGTGGGCACTTTGCATCCGTCCAGCACCAGTGGGCAGGTGGACGAGCCGCGAATGCCCAGCTTGTGCTCTTCAGCTCCCACGGTCAGACCCGGCGTGTCGCGCTCGACCAGAAAGGCGGAGAACTTTTCGCCGTCGATTTTGGCGAAGACGGTGTACAGGCCGGCGATGCCGCAGTTGGTAATCCACATTTTTTCGCCGTCGAGGGTGTAGTAAGCTCCGTCGGCCGAGAGGGTGGCGCGGGTGCGGATGTTCATGGCGTCGGAGCCGGAGCTGGCCTCAGAAAGGCCGTAGGCGCCGATGCACTCGCCCGTGGCGAGCCGGGGCAGGTAGCGCTGCTTTTGCTCCGGCGTGCCGTACCAGACCAGCGGCAGCGTGGCGATACCGATGTGGGCGCCGAAGGCCGTGGAGAAGCTGGCCAGCACCGACATGTGATCGGTAATCAGCGTGGAGCTGACTTTGTCGAGCCCCATGCCGCCGTACTCCTCGGGAATATCCAGGGAGGTCAGGCCCAGTTCGCCGGCCTTGCGCAAAAGGGCAGAGAGCACACTCGGCTTTTTGGCCTCGATGTCGTCGGCTGCGGGCAGAACTTCTTCGCGGGCGAACTGGGCGGCCGTGGCGGCAATCTGGTGCTGCTCCTCGGTCAAGTCCTCCGGGGTAAAGACCTCGGCGGGCGCGCGGGTTTCAAGAAGAAAACTGCCGCCCGCGGCGGCAAGGATCGGCGATGAAGGAAGAGTGGGCATAAGGGCGCAGTCTCCTGACTCTGCCCACCTTACGCCTGTGGCTCGGCCAGCGGCAACCGGAGCCGCCCGCAACCACCTCTCCCCCTCCGCATCGCGTACAATTCCGGTATCACGGTCGTGGAGGCTCTATCCTGTTCGCCGCGCTAGTCGCCAGCCTGAATCTCTCCGCCAGCCTGCTCAGCGGTCTGCCCGTGCGGATAGCCGCGTGGGTGGCTTTTGCGCCCCAGAACGGCCTGCGCCACTACCTGAAAATGCAATACGCCGACCAGACCTTCAGGGGCCTCTACCACTGGAACTGGTTTGACCTGGCGCTGCTCATTCCCTACTTCGCGGTGATGGTGGTCCTCTCCATCTACGGCATTCACCGCTACACGCTCTGCTACCTCTATTTCAAGTACCGCAAGAACTACAACCCCAATCCGCCCCAGCACTTCACGGAGCTGCCTTTCGTCACGGTCCAACTGCCCATCTTCAATGAGCAGTTTGTGATTGACCGCCTCATCGAAGCCGTCTGCGCCATGGAGTATCCACGCGAGAAGCTGGAAATCCAGGTGCTCGATGACTCAACCGACGAGACCACTGAGGTGGCGTCAAGCACCGTGGCGCGCTACGCCGCACTGGGCCATCCCATCGTCTACATCCACCGCACCAATCGACACGGCTACAAGGCCGGAGCTCTCGATGCGGGCCTCAAGGTGGCCAAAGGCGAGTTTGTGGCTATCTTCGACGCCGACTTTGTGCCGCCAAGCGACTGGCTGATGAAGGTGATTCACCACTTTGCCGAGCCGGGGATCGGCATGGTGCAGACGCGCTGGACCCATCTGAACCGCGACTACAGCCTGCTGACGCGCATTGAGGCGATTCTGCTGGACGGCCATTTTGTGCTGGAGCACGGCGCCCGCGTCCGCTCGAACGACTTCTTCAACTTCAACGGCACGGCGGGCATGTGGCGCATCCAGGCCATCACGGACGGCGGCGGCTGGCAGCACGATACCCTCACCGAGGATACCGACCTGAGCTACCGCTCGCAGATGGCCGGCTGGAGATTCAAGTACCTGCCGGAGATTGAGTGCCCGTCCGAACTGCCCATCGAGATGACCGCCTTCAAAACGCAGCAGGCGCGCTGGGCCAAGGGGCTCATCCAGACCAGCATCAAAGTGCTGCCCATGATGTTCAAGTCGAATGTGCCGCGGCGCATCAAGATTGAGGCCGTCTACCACCTGACCGCCAATCTCAGCTACCCGCTGATGATCGTCATGACCGCGCTGCTGATGCCGGCCATGATTGTGCGCTTCTATCAGGGCTGGTTCCAGATGCTGCTGATTGACGTGCCGCTGTTCACCGCCTCCAGCTTTTCGATTGCCGTGTTCTACGTGGTGAGCCAGCGCGAGCTTTACCCTAAAAACTGGATGAAGACCTTTCTGTATCTGCCGTTCCTGATGGCGCTGGGCATCGGCCTCACGGTCACCAACACCAAGGCCGTGATGGAGGCGCTGCTGGGCATCAAGAGCGCGTTTGTCCGCACGCCCAAATACCGCGTGGCGCAAAAGGGCGAGAAGTCCCAGGCCGCCAAATATCGCAAGCGCCTGGTCCTGGCCCCGTGGATTGAGCTGATCATCGGCGCCTACTTCTTCCTGTGTATCCTCTACACCTTCTCGAACCAGAACTACTTCACCGCGCCATTCCTCATTCTGTTCGTCATCGGCTACTGGTATACCGGGCTGATGAGCCTGCTGCAGGGTCGCTTCGAGCGCTGGCGCACCGGCGCTAACACCGACGAGGAGTCGAGCCCCAAGCCGTTCCCGGTGGGAGTGTGAACTCGGCCCTTCGCCCTCTCCGCTACAATAGTTGAAAGCGCCTGCCGTGCCTGGGACTCGATTCCCTTGCCCGCCAGGCGCGTCAAAGCATGATGCTATCCAAAAATCTGCCGGAAGCCCTGACCTTCGACGATGTGCTGCTGGTGCCCGCGTACAGTGACGTGGTGCCCGCGCACGTGAGCACGCAGACGCAACTGACGCGCGACATTACGCTGAACACCCCGCTGCTCTCCTCGGCCATGGACACGGTGACCGAGTCGCGCATGGCCATTGCCATGGCGCAGCTGGGCGGCATCGGCATCGTGCACCGCAACCTCTCCATCGGCCATCAGGCGGGCGAAATCGACAAGGTGAAGCGCTCTGAGAGCGGCATGATTGTGGACCCGGTGACCATCGGCCCGGACCAGATGATTGCCGATGCGCTCGAGGTGATGCGGCGCTACAAGATCTCCGGCGTGCCGGTCACGCGCGGCAAACGGCTCGTGGGCATCCTCACCAACCGCGACCTGCGCTTTGAAACGCGCACGGATATTCCCGTGGGCGACGTGATGACCAAGGAAGACCTGATTACGGTTCCTGTGGGCACCACGCTGGAAGAGGCCGAGCTGATCCTGCACAAGCATCGCGTGGAAAAGCTGCTCGTGGTTGACGATCAGTACAATCTGAAGGGCCTGATCACGGTCAAGGACATCCAGAAGAAGCTGAAGTATCCCAACGCCAGCAAGGACACCCAGGGCCGGCTGCGGGTGGGCGGAGCCATCGGGGCCACGGGCGACTTTCTGGAGCGCGCCGCCGAGCTGGTGAACGCGCGTGCCGACGTGCTGGCCATCGACTCGGCGCACGGGCACTCCTCGCGCGTGCTGGAAGCGGTACGCGAAGTCAAGAAGCGTTTTCCCCATGTGGGCCTGTTGGCCGGCAACGTGGCCACCTATGAGGGCGCAATGGCCCTGATGGACGCGGGCGCGGACGCCATCAAGGTGGGCATCGGGCCCGGCTCCATCTGCACCACGCGCATGGTCACCGGCGCGGGCATGCCGCAGATTACCGCCATCGCCGAGGCGGCGCGCGCCGCACGCGAGCGCGGCATCCCGGTCATTGCCGACGGCGGCATCAAGTACTCGGGCGAGATCACAAAGGCTATCGCGGCAGGCGCCAGCTCGGTGATGATTGGATCGCTGTTTGCCGGCGTGGACGAGAGCCCCGGCGAAACGATTCTGTACCAGGGACGGAGTTTCAAGAGCTATCGCGGCATGGGTTCGCTGACCGCCATGAGCCAGGGCTCCGGCGAGCGCTACTTCCAGAGCTCGGCTGACATGGCCAGCGCAGAGACGGGCTCAGAGGGTGTGGTGCAGCGCGAGCGCGCCAACCAGAACCGCCTGGCCAAGTTCGTCCCTGAGGGCATTGAAGGCCGCGTGCCCTATCGCGGACCGCTGGAATCCATGATTTACCAGCTCGTGGGCGGCCTGCGCTCCGGCATGGGCTATCTGGGCTGCGGATCCATTGCGGAATTGCAGGAGAAGGCGCAGTTCGTGCGCATCTCCGGCGCGGGCCTGCGCGAGAGCCATGTGCACGATGTAATCATCACCCGCGAAGCTCCGAACTATCACGTCGAATAAGCACCTGAAAGCAGGCACTCAGAGTAGAGCGCCGGCCGGAGATTTGGCTGGCGCTTCAAAAGCTTCAGGACGCGACCGGGCCGCACAACTTAGCCACTCTTGCTGCAAAAGAAAGGCCTTACTGCTTGGAATCGCAAACAAATCAGGGAGGCGGGCAGACGAGCTGGATCAAGATCTGGCTGCCGGTCCTCATCGGCACGGCGCTCATTGCGTCCTCGTCGTCCAGCCTGTTCAGTTCAGAGCACACCAACGGGCCGTTTCGGTGGCTGTATGAGCTGTTTAGCGGGCCGGTCAGCGACGCGCGGTGGCACATCGTCCACTTCTACATGCGGAAATCGGGGCATTTCTTCGGCTATGGAGTCTTTGGCCTGCTGTGGCTCCGCGCATGGTGGTTCTCGCTGCCGCACTCACGCTTTTTCGTGGATGCGGCCCTCGCCGTGCTCGGCTGCGGAATGGTCGCCAGCGCGGATGAGTTCCACCAGGCTTTCCTGCCCAGCCGCACAGGCTCGCCATGGGACGTGCTGCTGGATTGCAGCGGCGCGATCACACTGCAGCTGGCGGTTTACCTCTTTATGCGGATCTTCAAGCCCAAGAAGTTGGCGAGGGCTGCGTAAGATCGCCCCTGGATCAACGCGAGCAGGCAATCTCTTCACAACGGGCACAAACAAACACGGGCGCATCCCGCGTAAGCATGCACCCGTGTGACTTTACGATGAAGGGGAAAGCCGGCTGAAGCCTGGCCGCTGTTACGCGGCCTCTTCGCCGCCTTCTTCCTTCTTTGATTCTTCCAACTGCTTTTCCAGTTCGGCGCGCTTCTTGGCCTTGACATCGGCGCGCTTCTGGCGCTTGGCGTCCAGCTGCTTCTCGGCGCCCAGCAGCTCGATGAATGCCTTTTCGGCGCCATCGCCCTTCTGGAAGCCGGTGCGAACGATGCGCAGATAGCCGCCCTGGCGGTCGCCGTAGCGCGGAGCCACGGTGTCAAACAGCCGCTCCACAACCGCGTCGGTCATGAGGAAGCTGAGCGCCTGGCGGCGCGAGTGCAGATCGCCCTTCTTGCCCAGGGTGATCATCTTTTCCACGTGCGGACGGACAGCCTTGGCCTTGGCCACGGTGGTTTCCACACGATCTTCCACAAGGACGGACGTGACCAGGTTCCGCAGCAGCGCGCGGCGGTGGCTGGTGTTACGTCCGAGCTTGAATCCTGCATTGCGATGGCGCATGGTGAAACTCTCTTTCCCGAAAATTCTATTGCGGGAATGCCCGCGTCACAATTGTTGGGGCGCGGGCACCCAAATCCATGTTCAGCCCGGAACGAAACGGCCCTAGAAGTTCTCCGTCTCAGTCGGCAGCTGGAGATCGACCGAATCCAGCGGCTCGTCTTCGTCGTCGAAGTGGCTGTAGTTCGCGGCCAGCGCCGTGGCGGGCGGAATGCTCGTCGGCCCAGGAACCGCGTTGCCGCTTTCGTCAATCTTCATGCCCAGCGAGAGGCCCATCTGCGCGAGAATTTCCTTGATCTCGTTCAGGCTCTTGCGGCCAAAGTTCTTGGTCTTCAGCATCTCGGCTTCAGTCTTCTGCACCAGCTCGCCGATGGACTGGATATTGGCGTTCTTGAGGCAGTTGTAACTGCGGACCGACAGCTCCAGCTCTTCCACCGAGCGATTCAGATTGTCGTTGCGCAGCAGGGTGCGGCCTTCTTCGCCGCGCGCCTCGGCTTCAATTTCCTCCTCGAAGTTGATGAAGATGTTCATGTGGTCCTTCAGCAGCTTGGCGGCCAGGCCGACGGCGTCGGCGGGCAGCACGGCCCCGTTGGTCCACACTTCGAGCGTGAGCTTGTCATAGTCGGTAATCTGCCCCAGTCGGGCGGCTTCCACCACATAGTTGACGCGGCGCACAGGCGAGTGGACCGAGTCCACCGGAATGAAGCCCAGGCCCAGGTCGGCGTCGTAGTTCTTGTCGGCGGAGATGTAGCCTCGTCCGCGCTTGAGGCGCATTTCCATTTCAAGCCTGCCGCCCTCAGAGACGGTGGCGATGTAGACGTTCTTGTCCAGAATCTCGACGTCGCCGTCGGCTTCAATCATGCCGCTGGTGACCACGCCGGGCTGGTCGGCGCGCAGATACAGCGCCTTGGGGCCCTCGCCCGAGAGCTTGAAGGGAACCTGCTTCAGGTTCAGGATGATGTCGGTAGCATCTTCGACAACCCCGGGGATGGACTGGAACTCGTGGAGCACGCCCTCGATGCGAATCGCGGTGACCGCGGCGCCTTCAATGGAGCTGAGCAGGGTGCGGCGCAGGGCGTTGCCGATGGTGGTGCCAAAGCCGCGCTCAAAAGGCTGGGCGCTGAACTTGCCGTAGGTTTCGGTGAGCGTCTCGGCATCCACTGCCAGGCGCTTCGGCTTCTGAAATCCTCTCCAAAGCATATCTGTCTCTCGTTTCCCGCGCGGCAGGTACGTCGCGATGCATTTTGCGGCGGCCGCGCAAGTTCTCCTTCGGTTGGAATGTCCGGGCAGCCCGTTGCCAGACGGCCCGGTGGTGCTTACTTCGAGTAAAGTTCGACGATCAGCTGCTCGTTGATCGGCAGGCTCACATCCTTGCGCTTGGGCAGCGAAAGAACCCGTCCGGAAAGGTTCTCAAAATTCGCTTCCAGCCAGGCCGGCGCGGGGTTCTGCGCGGCAAACTGCGCAGCCTGCTCCACGATGACGAACTTCTTGGCGCTCTCGCGGATGGCAATCTCGTCGCCCACGTTCACCTGGTAGGAAGGAATGTTGACCTTGCGGCCGTTGACCGTCACATGCCCGTGGCGGACAACCTGGCGGGCCTGGCGGCGCGAGATGGCAAAGCCCAGACGGAACGCCACGTTGTCCAGGCGGCGCTCAAGCTGCTGAATCAGCAGCTCGCCGGTGACGCCGGTGGCGCGGTTGGCCTTCTCATAGTATTCGCGGAACTGGCCTTCGAGGGTGAAGTAGATGCGCTTGGCCTTCTGCTTCTCGTGCAGTTGCAGACCGTAGCCGACGATCTTGGCCTTGCGGTCCTTGCCGTGCTGGCCGGGCGCAAAGTTGCGCTTCTCCAGCGGGCAGCGTTCAGAGGTGCATTTGGTGCCCTTCAAAAAAAGCTTGGTGCCTTCGCGACGGCAAAGGCGGCAGACTGCTCCGGTATAACGAGCCATTTCTTCTCCTGACTTCGGATGACGGCCGGTTTACATCCGCTGCGGACTCCATCCCGGCCCAAATTCAGTGAACAGTGATGAGTGGTCAGTGATCAGGGATTTTCGCTGTCGCGAACAACTCCACCCGATCCAAAATTCCTCTCACTGCAAGCTGTCGAGCCAGCGATCCGCGGCTGAAACTGACCGCTGATCGCTGACTACTGACAACTGTCTTCTTACACCCTGCGACGCTTCGGCGGACGGCAGCCGTTGTGCGGCACCGGCGTGACGTCGCGGATCGACTTGACTTCGATGCCGGCGGCAGCCAGTGCGCGGATGGCCGACTCGCGACCCGATCCCGGACCTGCCACGCGCACATCCACCGAGCGCAGACCATGATCGCGCGCCATGCCGGCGGCGTTGGACGCAGCCTGCTGCGCCGCGAAGGGCGTGCCCTTGCGCGAACCGCGGAAGCCCAGTGAACCCGAGCTCTTCCAGCTGAGCGTGTTGCCCACCTGGTCGGTGATGGTGACGATGGTGTTGTTGAACGAAGCCTGGATGAAGACCAGTCCATAGGGAACGTTCTTCCGCTCCCGCTTCTTAAACTTCTTGTTCTTGCCAGCTTTGCCGCCAGAGGCCTTCTGATCTGGTTTCGCCATTAGGTCTTCCCCGTCGCTTTCTTCTTGCCGGCCACAGTGCCCTTACGGGGGCCCTTGCGGGTGCGGGCG
>JAGWRX010000070.1 GCA_028876395.1 Acidobacteriota bacterium | reverse complement strand
GGGATGATTTCTCGCGGGCCGTGCTGGAGGATGGCCAGGTACCGGTGCCGCTGGAGGAAGCGATTCTGAATATGGGCGTAATCGAGGCGGTCTTTGAGTCGGCGAGTAACGGCCAATGGACGGAGCCGCGGCGGTAGAGGATGAGTGCAAGGCGGGCCTGGATGAATGCCTGGCGGGCCACATTCTGCACGCGTTGCGGTCGCCAGCCAGCTGGTTGCCCCTGGCCCATACTTGCGGGACGTTCAAGGCAAATCGTAGAAGACCGCGATGGACCCGGCTCATCTGTATACTGTTTGCGCCACTACATTCCCCAATCGGTCCCACTGCATGGTTTCGATTGAAGCCTTCTCAGAGCTTCTGCAAACCCTCTATTCGGCGCCGCTGCATAACGAGCAGTGGCAGCGATTCCTGACGTCGATCTGCGACTACACCGGCTTCACAAGCGGGTATTTTT
Organism: Acidobacteriota bacterium; assembly: GCA_028876395.1. Classification (GTDB taxonomy): domain Bacteria; phylum Acidobacteriota; class Terriglobia; order Terriglobales; family Acidobacteriaceae; genus Telmatobacter. The sequence continues at coordinate 1,936 of JAGWRX010000070.1, read as the reverse complement.
TCTCTGCGACCATTCGAACAGGCGTCGCCGTCATGGCCGAAGGTGGCACCATCCAGAGCCGAATGCTGCTCCAGGCTTATAACGAGGGCTACGCCCGAGAGGATCCTTTTCGCGCCGCTATCTTTGCGATCGCTCGCCACCGGGATCCAGCTGGCGTCTACTCCGAAGAGGATCTGGTCCCCTCGAAGAAGTTCCTTGCCAGCCAGTACTACCAGAACATTCACGTCCCGACGGAGCTTCGCTACGGTGCCCTTGTCGCCGTCAATATCTCTGTCCGCCGGTATGAGGCCATCAGCATCTGGCGCGGCGAGCGGGAGGGACCGCTCGAGCCCAATTCGCGGCGCCTCTTAGAGCTGCTGCTGCCGCACATCCGCACAGCGCTCGAATTTCGCCATGCGCTGGGCGAGGCCCACCGCCAACTGGCGCTTGCCGAACTGCTGGCCAACGCCAATCCGGACCCCGTTTTCGCCCTGAAAGCGGATGGCCGCATCGAATCGACGAATGCGGCGGGGGAATCGCTTCTTTGTGCGCGCGATGGGCTCCGATCCGTGGATGGCAAACTCGTCGCGACGAACGCCCCACAAGCCGCCGAGTTGTCCGCCCTGCTGTCGAATGCCGGGCGCGGCAGCGTGCTCGCCCTCCGTCGCGCCGGCAACAAGCGCCCACTGCATTTGGTCGCGACGCCACTTGCGTCTGAAGACCGCCGCGCGACCCATGCGGATATTTTGTTATTGGTCAACGATCCGGATAAACCGGTTCATCTTCCAGATGCGACTTTGCGCACGCTCTACCGCTTTACTCCGGCTGAAGTCGAGATTGCCAACGGCCTGCTGATGGGCTACTCGCCCGCCGAGATCTCCTGCCTGCGCCGCGTCGCCGTCGGCACCGTCCGCCAGCAATTGAAGAATATGCTGGGCAAGACCGGGACGAGCAAGCAGTCGGAGATGATTCGACTTTTCATGAGCCTGCCGCACCTCGCGAATCCAGCGCACTAGGTTCGCCTTCCTCAGTGCTCCACGCCGCCCCCGGCAAATTTCTTCGCCGCATATACCAAATGGTAGATGACACGATAACGCCCTCTTCGTATCCTCGCGCTTACACAGCCAAAATCACGCCAGAGACAGGGCGGGTTTTCCGCTGCGTGCCTATTCCTACAACCACATCGAGGTAGACGGATGAGACTCAGGCTGGTGGCATTCTGCGCAGGGATTGGTCTCTTGTTGGGTTTTGTCTTGAGCGGCTGCAGCTCCGGCGGCAGCGGGGGCGGTGGAGGAAGCACCACCAGTCAGAACGTGACTGTACCGAACTCAGTTGGGAAAACGCAGGCCTCCGCCACCAGCGCAATTACGGCCGCCGGGCTGACAGTCGGCACCGTGACGACGCAGCCGAGCACCACCGTGCCAAGTGGCGACGTGATCAGCGAGAGCCCTGCGCCCGGTGCCAGCGTGGCTGGTGGCAGCGCGGTGAACCTGGTTGTATCCAGCGGTCCGCCGATTACCGTTCCCAATGTTGTAGGCGACACGCAGGCGGTGGCGACGACAGCGATTACCGCAGCCGGGTTGACTCTTGGCACGGTGACGGGGCAGACGAGCGCGACGGTTCCGGCTGGAGTGGTCATCAGCGAAAGCCCCGCGGCAGGCAGCAGTGTCGCCAGCGGCAGCGCGGTGAATCTGGTTGTCTCCAGCGGCCCGCCGCCGGTCACGGTTCCCAATGTTGTCGGCGACACGCAGGCGACGGCGACGACAGCTCTTACCTCAGCCGGGCTGACGATTGGAACAGTGACATCCACGCCGAGCGCGACGGTTCCAGTGGGAACTGTCATCAGCGAAAGTCCTGCTGCGGGCAGCAGCGTGGCCCCCGGCAGCGCGGTGAACCTGGTTGTATCCAGCGGTCCGCCGATTACGGTGCCCAATGTTGTCGGCGACACGCAGGCGGC
>JAGWRX010000069.1 GCA_028876395.1 Acidobacteriota bacterium | reverse complement strand
GCCCACCGCCTCTCCACCGTCCAGCGCGCAGACACCATCCTCGTCATGCACAAGGGCCAGCTCCGCGAAATGGGCACACACCAGGAACTCCTCGCCCACCGCGGCCTCTACTGGAAGCTCTACCAGCTCCAGTACAAGGATCAGGAGACCAGCAGCTTCCCCACCCCACCCCCCGAACCCTCCATCGCCCCCGTGGTGTAAATCGAATTCAACCGCAGTATGCCGCCGGGTTGCCCCACCCTTTTCCGCGTTCTCTGCGGAAAGGGTGGGCGCGCAAAAATCTCCGCCAACTTTGGCCGGCTGGCCCACCCTTCCCGAGCCAATCAACTGGGTGCCCCATCCTTTCCGCGCCTTTTGCGGAAAGGGTGGGAATCCACAAAAAGCCCGCACCAAAAAATCCATCTCAGCTTTGCAGAGTATTTCTCCTCTTAGGTGCACAATGGAAACAGAGTCAGGGCATGCCCTGCTTCCAGGCAGAGGACGAGGGGTACCCCTACCCCCCCCTTAAATATTTTTGTTTTCCACAGAAAGTTTGCAGATAATTGCGCGCCTCTGCGAACCACCGGGTGCCCCAGGTCTCGTCCGAGACCTGGGATTCCGCTCTCCTCCACCCGCAAAGATTCCGCGCACTCGTACACCACCACTCAAACCTGCGGCAGCACGCGCTCAATGCGCCGGTCCGGAACCAGCCACATCAGCGCCACCAGCACAAAAATCCCCAGCGCCGGCCACCGGCTCACAAGCGCCAGCGGAATCGCCACCGCGTACAGCACAATCGACAGCACGCCCTTCCTGTCCCGCCCGATCGCCTTCGCCAGCACGGACTCCGCGCCCTCCGCCGCAATCAGCGCACGCGCCAGAATCCAGTATGCCGTGGCCGCCATCAGCAGCACCCCGCCGTACAGCGCCGTCGGCACCGCGCCGAAGTTGTTCTCGCCCATCCACCCCGTCACAAACGGAAACAGCGACAGCCAGAACAGCAGATGCAGATTCGCCCACAGCACGCCGCCCGACACGCGCTTCACCGCATGCAGCATGTGGTGATGATTGTTCCAGTAGATGCCGATATACACGAAGCTCAGCACATAGCACAGAAACACCGGCAGCAGAGGAAGCAGCGCGCCCAGTTCCTGTCCGCGGGGAATGTGCAGGTCCAGCACCATGATGGTGATGATGATCGCCAGCACGCCGTCGCTGAAGGCTTCAAGCCTCGCCTTGTGCATGGGGCCTCCTCCTTGGGCGCGCTCATACCGGACCATCGCACCGCTTGTTTCAGGATTCTACCGGGTGCGGGCACCGTTCCAATCGGCACCCGGGCAGCCAGTCCTCACGCAAGCGGGTCCGCCACGGAGCGCACAAAAAAACGCGCAAGATTTTCACGCTTTATGCTTTGACTCGCTTCTCAAAACGGGAGTATGTTTCAGCGGTGGCGCTCACGCCCGAAAGGCAATCCCGGCGCCCGGAGGTTGCACATGCGCATGATCATGCTTGTTCAGTGTCCCCTCGAGCCCTTCAATACCGAAGTCCGCAAGGGCAAGGCTGGGGCAAAGATGAAACAGATTCTCGATGCCATCAAGCCAGAAGCCGCCTACTTTACTGAGAGGGAAGGCCATCGCGGCGGCGTCTTTGTAGTCAACGTGGAAAGCCCTTCCGATATTCCCCGGTTCGCCGAGCCCTGGTTCCTCGGCTTCAACGCTGAAGTCGAGTTCCGGATCGCCATGACCCCGGAAGATCTCGGCCGCGCCGACCTGGAGTCCCTCGGCAAGAAGTGGGCCTAGCATCGTGAACAAAAAGGCCACTCCACGCAAGTGGAGTGGCCTCTATACTTACAGCTTGTCTTACTTACTTCGCCGCCACCAGAGGACGTGTGCTCAGCGAGCCGTCCTTGTAGCCCTTGGCGATGTCGGCAATCGAAACCGGCTTGTAGTCGCCCGCGTGTCCGGCCTGGCCGAACTGCGTCATGCGCAGCGCCACGACCTTCTTCATCGCATCGCGCGCCGGCTTCATGTAGTCGCGCGGATCGAACTTCTCCGGGCTTTCCCACAGCACCTTGCGGATGGCGCCCGTGATGGCCAGGCGGTTGTCCGTGTCCACGTTGATCTTGCGCACGCCGTTGCGGATGCCGAGCTGAATCTCCTCGACAGGCACGCCCCACGTCTCCTTCAGCTTGCCGCCGTACTGGTTCACGACATCCTGCAGGTCCTTGGGCACCGACGAACTGCCGTGCATCACCAGGTGCGTATTCGGCAGGCGCTTGTGAATGGCAATCAGCACATCCATCTTCAGCACCGAGCCGTCCGGCTTCTTGGTGAACTTGTACGCGCCGTGGCTGGTGCCAATGGCGATCGCCAGCGCGTCCACGCCCGTGCGCTCAGCAAATTCCACCGCCTGGTCAGGATCGGTGATGTGCTCCAGGCCCGTGCCGCCCGCGCCGTGGCCGTCTTCCACTCCGCCCAGCACGCCAATCTCACCCTCGACGGTGATGCCGCGCTCGTGCGCAAAATCAACCACCTTGCGGGTCACTTCGACGTTCTCTTCAAACGTGGTCGGCGTCTTGCCGTCTTCCTTCAGCGAGCCGTCCATCATCACGCTGGTGTAGCCCAGCTCAATGGCGCTCTTGCAGGTCTCGAAGCTGTTGCCGTGATCCTGGTGCATGGCAATCGGAATCTCCGGGTTCAGCTCCGCGGCCGCCTCGATCAAACGGAACAGGTAGAGGTCCTCGGCGAACTTGCGCGCGCCGCGGCTGGCCTGCACGATCACCGGCGACTTGGTTTCCTTGGCCGCCATCATGATCGCCTGGATCTGTTCCATATCGTTGACGTTGAAAGCGCCGACGCCGTATCCGCCCTTGGCGGCCTCGTCGAGAAGCTGCCGCATGGAAACTAGAGGCATGTGAGTTCTCCTTTGGGTTGGGTACCCGCTGCCCGTGGGATGCTCAGAGCCGGCTGGGCGGAACATCAGCGGTGCTGGCGCGGACCCGCAATCGTCCTTATGGTAGCAGAAGCTGGCAAGAGAAAAGTGTGCTTCTGCGCACAACCCGTAACCCCTTTAGAGCCAGCAGCGCCCGCCCCGCTAAAGCGCCGCCGCCCGCTCCGGAAGCGGCTGGCCGCGCACCCGGTGCCGCCAGATCAGCGCCAGAACCGCCGCGCAGTTGAACGCAATCGGCCCCAGAACCAGCCCGGTTACCCCAAACAGCCACACGCCGCCCAGCATCGCCAGAAAGATCGGCACCGTGTGCAGCCTGAGGTGTGTGCCCACAAAGATCGGGTACAGAAAGTT
>JAGWRX010000068.1 GCA_028876395.1 Acidobacteriota bacterium | reverse complement strand
GGCCCGCTCGTTCGCGAAGGCATCGCCGCCCTGCAGGCCGGGGCCTTTCACATCACCACCGCCGGCGTCCCCTACTTCAACACCACTCCCATCGGTCGCGCGGTCACGGGCACCATGCTGGTGGCCGCCATGAAGGAGGATGATGTCAACATCTGGGGCGACGGCTCCACTTTCAAGGGGAACGACATCGAGCGTTTCTACCGCTACGGCCTGCTCGTCAATCCCAACCTCCAAGTCTACAAGCCCTGGCTTGACGCCGCTTTCATCGACGAATTGGGCGGCCGCGCCGAGATGTCTGCCTTCATGCATCGCTCCGGCTTCGCATACAAAATGTCGGCTGAGAAAGCCTACTCCACCGACTCCAACGTGCTCGGCGCAACCCATGAAGCCAAAGACCTGGAGCATCTTTCTTCTTCCATCAAGATCGTCGTCCCCATCATGGGCACGGCATTCTGGCGCGACGATGTCGAGATCCAGCGCGAAGAGGTCGCCATTCGCTTCGAAGAGGGCTCGCCCGTAGCCCTCAACGGCCGGGAATTCGACTCCCCCGTCGCCCTTCTCCTCGAAGCCAACCGCATCGGTGGCCGCCACGGCCTCGGCATGTCCGACCAGATTGAAAATAGAATCATCGAGGCCAAGAGCCGCGGCATCTACGAGGCCCCGGGCCTCGCCCTGCTCTTTATCGCTTACGAGCGCCTCATCACCGGCATCCACAACGAGGACACGATCGAGCAGTACCGCGACAATGGCCGCAAGCTTGGCCGTCTACTCTATCAGGGTCGTTGGTTCGACTCCCAGGCGATCATGCTCCGCGAATCTGCCCAGCGCTGGGTCGCCAAGCCCATCACCGGCGAGGTCACCGTCGAGTTGCGCCGCGGCAACGACTACTCGATTCTCAACACCGAGTCGCCCAACCTCACCTTCCATCCCGAGCGCCTCAGCATGGAGAAAACTGAATCCGCATTCTCCCCGCGCGACCGCATCGGACAACTCACCATGCGCAACCTAGACATCACCGACACCCGGGAGAAGCTCCTCACCTACGCCAAAACCGGCCTCCTCACGCTCAGCAATAGCAGCGAAATGCCTCAGCTCAACAGCGGCAAGGAGAAGGAATAGCATGAGGTACGCTGAACAACCAGTGGTGAGAACCAATTTTCTGGCAAGGGCACGAATTTACAGGCTGCAGAAAATTCGCTGTCTTGAAAGGGCACGACTTTAGTCGTGCTGCAATCATCAATCGGTGAACGCGGCTTTAGCCGCTGAAGGGTATTTCTTCGGGAGTCTCGACTTTTGCCACAGGCAACTAAAACGATGTCTAGCGAACAACAATCCGTTAAGATGTGGTCCGGCCGCTTTCGCGAGCCGCTCGATGCGGACTTTGAAGAGTGGCAACGCTCCATCACCTTTGACTGGCGGCTTCTCAACGAAGAGATAGCCGCCAGCAAGGCCCATGCATCGGCCCTGGCTGCCGCCGGAGTTCTCACTGCGCGTGAGCTGGAGGTGCTGCGCTCTGCGCTCGATGCAATCGCCGCCCAGCACTCCTCCGACGAAGGCAGCGCCGAGGTGCGCAACCACCCCTCTGCCGAGGACATTCATCACTTCGTCGAGCTTTCGCTCGTCAAGCTCGTCGGCCTCCTGGGCCTGAAGCTGCACACAGGCCGCAGCCGCAATGAACAGATCGCCACCGACCTGCGCCTCTATGTACGCAGGCAGATCGGGCATGTTATCGAGTCGCTCGCCGCATGGGCCAGCGCTCTTGTCGAGCAGGCGGGCGCGGCAGACGAGGCCGTGATGCCCAGCTACACTCATCTGCAGCGCGCCGAGCCGGTGCTGGTGGCCCATTGGCTTCTGGCGTATGTCGAGATGGCGCTTCGCGACGCCGCTCGCCTGCACGATTGCGTGGCGAGGCTCAACTATTGCCCGCTCGGTTCCGGAGCCGTTGCGGGCGCTACGCTTGCGCTGGACCGCACCATCGCGGCGCGCGAGCTTGGATTCACCGGGCCCACGGCCAACTCGATGGACGCCACAAGCGATCGGGACTTCATCCTCGAATACCTGCAAGCGCTCACATTTGTCGGACTGCACCTCAGCCGCTTTGCCGAAGAAATCACTCTCTTCGCCACGGCAGAGTTCGGTTTTGTCGTGCTGCCCGAGGCATTTTCCACGGGATCAAGTGCGATGCCGCAGAAAAAGAATCCTGATCTTACCGAGCTGATTCGTGCGAAAGTCGGTCGCATTAACGGCGCCGCGCAGGCGGTTACGATGCAGCTCAAAGGGCTGCCGCTGGCCTACAATAAGGATATGCAGGAGACGCAGGAGCCGGCATTTCAGGTCGATTTTGTGCCTCGGATGATTGCGCTGGTGGCACGGTTTACCGGTGCACTCCAGTTCAACACTGAGCGCATGAACGCCGCCGCGCAATCAGGCTATCTCAACGCGATGGCTGCGGCCACATATCTGGTTCACAAAGGCGTTCCCTTCCGCACCGCACACGAAAAGATAGGGAACGCCGTGCGTTTCGCCATCGAGAAAGGCGTGGAACTGGACGATCTGACGCTTGATGAACTGCGCCAGTTCGGCGATGAGTTTGCTGAGGATTTCTTCCCTGCTGTCACTCTTGCAGCTACGCTTGATTGTCACAACGTCATCGGAGGCACTGCGCGGACGCGTGTAAGCGCCGCCCTTGCCGCCGCTACCGAGCGCATTGCCGCTCTGGCGGCACTCAATACCGGGGAGGCCGCCCATGCTGGTGCGTAAAGCCCGGCTCCAGGACGCTTCCAACGTCTACGACCTGGTGAACTCGCTCTCCACCGACGGCACCCTCCTCAAGCGCGCCTTCGCGGAGATATGCGAAAACATTCGCGACTT
>JAGWRX010000067.1 GCA_028876395.1 Acidobacteriota bacterium | reverse complement strand
TGCAGAGCGTGCACGCCGGTATCGCGAGCGGCAGCGACTCGCCAAGCTGGCCGGGTCAGCAGCCGCGGATGGTGCCGTCACGGCGCCCGTCACGCGTGACGCCGTCACACCGACCGTCACGGAAACCGTCACGGCGAGCGTGACGCAAAACGTGACGCCCGTCACGCCTTCCTTTAAAAGTGAAACGAAAGACGGAGGGGAAAACGTGACGGCTAGCGTGACGCGTCACGGCGCAACGGCCGTGACGAACGTCACGCGTGACGCCGTGACGGTGCCGCAGCGGCAGCTTCCTGTGCTCTCCACCATGCCTGCGGCTCCAGGCGCTGACGCGCCTTCGCCGCCCCCGTTTTTTGAGACAAAGGTCGAACCCAGAAAACCCGACGCCAGACACCTGACTGCTGATCAGCAAGCGCTATGCGACCAGGTCTGGACCCAGTACGGATCCGCGTACCGCGCGCGCTACGGGGCTGATCCCCTGCAGGACGGCAAGGCTCGCCGGCAGGTCGCCGATCTCGTGCGCAGCCTCGGCGCACAGGCGCCAGCCATCGCCGCCTGGTACGTCGGCCATGGGGGGCGCTGGTATGTCGAAAAGGGCCATGACATCGGATCACTGCTGGCCGATGTAGGCAAGTTGCGCACCGAATTCATCGCGTCTCACGTCAAGGTCAATGTGCTCTCGCGCGTGCAAGGTTCCGCACCAGGGCCAGATCGCCCGTCGGTGCCGGCGCCCGAGAAGATCAAAGAGCAGTTGCAGCGTCTTCAGTCCCATTTCACGAGCGGGCGTTTCGCGCCTGCCGCAGCAAAGGAGTCCAACGGATGAATCCGATCGATACATGCACCGCATCACTCAATTTCGGGCAAGACGAGCTGAGTCGCACCGAGATTCTGGAAATCTCACTCAGGGCCATCCGACCCGACCCCGATCAGCCGCGGCGCTACTTCGATGAAGAGGCGCTGGCCGAGTTGCGCGACAGCATGGCGTTGTATGGGCTCTTGCAGCCCGTAGGCGTGCGGCAAGCGGCCGATGGAAGTTGGGAGTTGATCTTCGGCGAGCGACGGTATCGCGCAGCAATCCTGCTGGGCTGGAAGACCATTCCCGCACGCGTTTTCCCGGTGGAGGCTCGGCGGATCAAGACCGTGTTGCAGCTCGGTGAAAATGCGCACCGCGCGGACCTGTCCCTCCTGGAATACCTCGGGGGAATCGAGCAGCTGCGCGATCTGGGCGTGCCGGCCGGCGCGATGGCGCGCATGCTGTGCAAGCCCGACGAGTGGGTGGCGTCGATGATGGATATCAGCCGCGATCCCCTGGCGCGTTCCCTTTACGAGGCAGGGATCATGACGCAGGTCGGCGCCTGGGAGGCGTTCTGCCGCCTCCCGGAGCATCTGCGCAACGGGCTGCTGCAAAGTGGCGAGCAGTTGACGATTCAGCGCTGCAGGAAGGTGCTGGATGCCCACGAAGCACAGATGTCCGCGCGACAACAAGGATTGCTCGAGAGCGCGGCGCCCCAGACCTCGTGCCCTATGCCCGTGTCGCCGGGGCACGATACGAGCGAGAAGCCGGAGCAAGACTCACCGTCTATCAACGTCGCTGCCTTGGACTGCGCGCCGCTTGCGGACGACTTGGAGCGCTTTGTGCAAGGACCGGAGCGCCCCTCCGGATGCGGCGAACACTTGGTCGTTCCCGTGTGGATTCCACTTGACTTGGCGAATGCCATCCTCCCTGCGCGAGCGCGGGAGTTTCGGGAGATTGCCGAATGTCTCGAAAAGGGGGACGGCCCGATTCGCGTGCCGGCGGAGTCTGCCGAAGCCGCCTTGGTTGCGGCCATCAACGCTCTTGTAGGAGTGGCGTCATGACGAACGTGATCAGCAAAAATCTTGGAGAAGCACTTTCTGGAAAGTGCTTCCACTCGCTAACTAAAGACAAAAACAAGATCCATTGGCAGGGAGTAGTTGTCGGTCAGGCGGAGCCGGGCTGGTATTTGGTTCGTCTATTCAGTTGGCTGTCGGGGAACCCCACCCAGATGACGCTTGTTCGCTTTGAAGAGATGGTCGACTGGATCTTTTACTCTGACAGCGACGAGATGAATTTCTCTTGGAAGCATGGGGTGGCTTCAAAATATCGTGCGGATCAGGATCTGACTGAGACCATCGACTTTCTTGATGGAGGCCGGCCATGAGCGCGCAAGGCATGGACGCCATCACCCTGTTTCAATCGCTCGATGAAGAGGGATTGGTGCGGGTTGCAAGGTCCGCCAGGACGGACATCGAGGATGTGCACCAGCAGGCCCTGATGATCTGCGCCGAAATCGCAGCAGGGCAAAGCACCTTCGAGCCGCTTCTCGGAACCCTCGAGCAGTTCGTGTTCGGCAAGCTTTGGGGCTTCGCGGAGCGCGAATCCCTGTTTCGCTCTGACAACAGCACCGAGGACGAGGAGCCGGAGGGTAGTCATCTTTCAGCGGCTCGCGACGAAGACGCCAACCCTCTATCGATTCTCCTGGCGCGTGAAGAGGCGCGCGAGGACGAACAGGTGCGCAGCGCGGCGGTCGCTGCGGCCCGCCGCGCCGATCCGCTGACGGCACTGGAGCTTTGCCTCGCCGCAGGTGCAGCTGGTGGTCAAACGGCGCAGGCAATGGGACGTCATCGGGCCACTGGCTGGCGCAAGCGTCGGGACGCCTTGGTTGCCACCGCCCAACTGCTTGGCGTGTCGGTCAGGCCTGATTGCCCGGACTGACACGGCATTCTTGGCAGGCAGGCAACTGCCCAGCGCGAAATCGGCCGGATCGAGTTGCCATCGGCGACTTCAGATCGTTGGATTTTCGGGAGTCGCGGATTCACAATGCAGCTCTTGATGCTGATCGCGAGCTGGGCGCATTCTGATGACTCCTGGCAGATCAGAGCGAACTGCGCCACCGCTCAAGTCGCCGGCGAATCTCGCCCTGCGGCAATCGGCACCGGGGATGCGCCGAAATGCGCTCCAACCCTTCGCAAAGCGCCGAAGCTGATAGGCGTTCTGACGTGGCCATCTGGTCGAGCAGCCAAAGCAGGCCATAGACTGCGACCGAACGGCCAGCCGCTTCGCTGCGCAGCGCCTTGTCTGCGGTCAGTAGAACATGGTCTGGCCGGGTCGCGCAGCACAGCGCAAAGCAATCAGGCAGAGAAAGTGCCTTCCGTTCGGATCGAATTCGCTGTGCGAGGGCAACCTCGTCGGGGGCCAGCGATAGCACCCCCAACCCGAGTGTGCGCAAATAGGGGCCACTCTGACTCTCGAGCTCACGCTCGTAGAGGATGTCTGGTACGACCATGGGCAGGCCGCACGAAAAGGCTGCCTCCAGCAGCCCCCCTCGTTCCAGGTCGACCAAGACCGAAGTGTCGGAGACGAGGATGATCATGGATCACTCAGACGAGGCTGAGCCCCATCAGACGTCGATCCAGTTCCCGAACGTTGACGTTGAGGAGTTCCGCACCACGTGCTTCAGAAATGGCTTCCTCAGCGACCGCACGCAGGCAGATGCGCTCCATGCGCTGAGGCACCTCCGGAGGAAAGCGATACGGCTCGTTCGAAGCCGTGCTGTTCCAGCCTAGTGACCGGATTTGCGCCCAGAGTCGGCCATATGCCACCTTGGGCAAGATGTCGAGCTGCGAGCAGCGAACGACAAGGGACGCGACACTGACCTTGAAGACCTTCTTTACCTCGGCCAGCTCGCCCAGAGAAATCGACGTCCGATTTCTCCCCAGAAGGCGAAACATCGACTCGCTAGGCATCAAGAAAGCCCCCGCAAAGCGATCGGCCGCCCGCTCAACATCCCTGTCCTCCAGAGGCCCCACGTGGAGAACCAAGTGCGCAAGCTCATGCGCGAGCGTAAAGCGTTGCCGTTCCCCATTGTGCTCGGCATTGACCACAATGACGGGGATGTCGGAGTGTCCCGGTCGGCGCACGAATGCCTTGGACCCTGAGACGCTGTCGGGCAAGGTAAGCGCAATGACCTTGATGCCGTTTTCCTCGAGCAGCTCGGCCATGTTCGTGATCGGATCGCCCCCGAGCGACCACTGCGCCCGCAACGTATCGGCGGCTCGCTCGGCGCTCTCGATCGCACGGAGTCTGAACGCGACTCCTTTCGGTTCGGTCATCGAAACCACGAAGTCCGGAAAAAGCTCTTCGAGCTCCAGATAGCGTTCCACCTGATCGAGGACTGCCGCTTCGACGGCACGCTCTTCCTTCGTTCCGGCCTGCGGTGCCTTGCGGAAGTCTACCCCGACCAGATCCACGCTCCGCTCACTCATCAGAAACTCGGGGGAGACCTCCAGCGCCTTTGACAAAGCCAGCAGGACCGTTGAGCTTGGCATCATCTCGTTGCGCTCGTACTTCCCGATCGCCTGTGCGGAGACCAATCCCTGGATGGCTGCTTCGAGTTCCCGCAGCGAGAGCCCGCGCGCATCTCGGGCCCTCTTTAGCCGGCCGCCAATCATTTCGCTCTCCCGTTGCGTGGTTTACACATTGACTTCGGAAAGTCTATTTTGTAAACTTCATATCGTCAACTTCTGGGCACGGTCATACGCGCCCCTGTCTGTTAGGAGCAATCATGTCTGAAGAACAAAAGCGCGAGCATTCCGATCATCCGGACAAGAAACCGGGCCATCCTCCACCGCCGCCACACCACCGCCCCGATCCTGGTCACGGCGCACCGAAGCCGCCGGGACACCGACCTGTCGGCTGATATGTCTGGGTGGTGGGAAAGGCATCCCAAGGCATGGGCCCGGGAGCAAGCGGCCCTTGATGCCGGAGGGTATCGGTGGAAGCAGGATCAAGCGGCTTTGTCGGCCGGGCGGATGGTCCTGCGCGTTCAGGCGAGCCAGCCTGATGCTGACGTGCTGATTGCGGAGTTCCCGGCGACCTACCCCTACTTTCCGCCGCAGGTCACCCTTGGCAGCCTCCCAGTTTCTCGGCACCAGCATCCATTCGGTCGCAACCTCTGCCTGCTCGCCCGAGATGGTGAGGAATGGCAACCGGGGGTGGACACGCTTGCCGGGCTTCTCGACACACAGTTGCCGCAGATCTTGGCAATCGACGCAAAGCTTCGCAACGACGAAGAGTTCGTCGCGGCCCACGAGGATCGTGTCGGCGAGCCGTTGTCGCTATACCTTCCCTACAGACCCGAAAGCTGTGTCATCGTTCCAGACGGCACGCCCCCACAGGACCAACTCTCGGGCAGACTGGCTGTGCGATCGCGGCCGTCACAAAGGCCATGGAACCATTACCCGTTCGTGGCTGCGGTTGGCGCAATCCAGGATGCGCAGGGCAGGACAGTTATTGGCGGACTGGAGGAAGTTGTCGGATTCTCCGAATCAGTGCGTGGTTTCTGGATGCGATTGGCGTCGCGCCCGGAAGAACGCGACATGGCGGAACTTGCACACGCTCTTGTCCGTCAGTTGGTCGCATCAAATTCCGGTTTTGACAGGGCACTCCGCGCTGCACGAAAGGGAACTGTCCTCGTTGCCGGCTTTGTCTACCCGGACGAGATCCGGTGGCGAGAGACCGGCGACGATTGGATTTTTTTGGTGATCGAGGTCACCCAGGAGGTGAAGAAGTCACGCCCGGTGGGCTATCAATTCCATTTTGTTCGGGCGGACTGGGGTGGAGAGGACGCTTGCATGCGACGGGCGCCCTTCTTGCAGAGCCTGCGCGATAAGACGGTGCTGATTGTTGGTCTCGGTAGCCTGGGATCCCCCGTCGCACTCCAGCTGGCAAGGGCGGGGGTCCGAACAATCGATCTTGTCGATCACGACCACCTTCAAGTGGGTAATACGGTTCGATGGGCCCTCGGCTGGCAGTACGTCGGGCTGAGCAAGGTGCATGCCCTGGCGGCCTACCTCCACCAGGAGTACCCTCGCACGGATGCGAAGCCGCACGTGCTTCGCATCGGGGCGCCAGTCATGCCGCCCGCCGCTTCTGACGAGGAGGTCATGCGATCGCTTCTGGCGCGCGCAGACCTAGTCATAGATGCCTCGGCCAATTTTCACCTCAGCCATTACTTGGCGGACCTCTGCAGTGAGCTCAGCAAGCCGTATCTGTGGTTGACGACCACGCACGGCGCCGCCGGTGGGATCGCCGGGAGGATCGTGCCAGGCCGCACGAAGGGATGCTGGCATTGTTTTCAACACAGGCTGGGCGACCGGTCGATACGGCTCCCTGCTGCGGCGAATACAGGCGACCTTCAAGCTGCCGGATGCTCGATGCCAACGTTCGTGGGTGCGGGCGTTGACAGCGATGCCATTCCTGTGCTGGCTGCACGATTGGCGATTGCAACGCTGTGCCTGGATGCGGCGGATGGGTATCCGGATTTCCCGTGGGATGTTGCTGTTGTAGACACGTATCGCGGCGCAGTTCCCATGGCTCCTGAATGGTCGACATACGCCCTCGAACGCCACGAAAATTGTCAAGCATGCGCAGCCGCATAGAAAGTGTATGGCTGCATGGAAACGTGCTTGCGCAACTCGAGCGCGAAGCGGATCTTGCGTACCCGCTCGAAACGGGCGGCGTCCTAGTCGGCTATGTGGCGGACAACAATGAGTCGGTCGTCCACGCGGTGATTGGCGCTGGGCCCAAAGCTATCCATGCACGCGCCCGATTTGAGCCGGACCATGCGTGGCAATGTGAACAGCTCGACGACCTGTTCAAGAGTTCGTCAGGGCAGTGGGTCTACCTGGGAGACTGGCACACCCATCCCGATGGGAGGCCCAAGATGAGTTGGCTTGACCGACGCACTCTGCGCCGCATTGCCAAACATTCGGGGGCGCGCATCGCGCATCCACTGATGCTGATCGGGGGAGGTAGCCCGGCCGCCTGGACATGGGCTGCTCATCGAGGTGCGTCTGTCTCATGGCTGGGCCCCCGCTTCTTAACGGAAGCGCTTGACATACGGGCGTTCTGAATTTGGGGAGCCGATAAGTACCGTGGCGGCGGTGCTGGCTTTGTCAATCTGGAGGCAATTCAGTCTCACCACTGGGCCTTTAGCCCTTTCGCTCTCGGTGCCAGCGGGCTGGCCTGGGGCGTCCACGTGATGCGGGGCCGAACCGGTGGAAGGTCAGGGCGTGGAACGGGAACGCCGTCCACCGCCCATCGCGCCAGTCGGCCGCCCGGAATGGCGGGGATAACGACGCCGGCCTGCGCGTAGACGCGCGCGCTGTAGCGCGCTCCAGTAATTCCGGTTGTGTTTCCCGTGTTGTAAGCCGACAAGGCGCCGCGAAGCGACCCGCCTGATTGCGACCAGGCGCCCAGCAGAATGACTTGCGCCGCGTGCAGATTGCTGCAGGGGTCGAAGACCTGATCGGCATCCAAGCCCAGGGCGGGCAGATTTCTGCTGTTGATCTGGGCCAGACCCAGATCAACCGAGTGTCCCGCCTGGATGAGCGTGCGGGCGAGCCTCACCGCCTCGGCCAGACTTGCGGCCCGGTACGACTGTCCGGTCGTGTTGTCGTGCAGGGCCAGTGGGTTGCCGCCGCTCTCCTGCTGGACTATGGCCGCCATGGTCACGGCCGCCACCTTCGGTGCGCACTCCTCGATGGCGTTCAGCGTGATGGGCCCCATACCCAGGTTCGCTGCCGTGTTGCGCGTACCCCGTGCAACGCCCAGCCGAAAGCCAGTAAGGGTCACGAGACCCCTTACCAAGGACGCTTTTATGCAACGACCTTTGCTCAAACTGGCGGCGGCGACCGCAATCGTCTGCAGTCTGCCGGCTGCGATGGCAGATGTCCTGCCGGGACAGCCCCAGTCTGCGCGGCTTCTCACGGCGTTGGCGCTCATCGTGCCGCAGCCGT
>JAGWRX010000066.1 GCA_028876395.1 Acidobacteriota bacterium | reverse complement strand
GGGATTCTCGCTGAAGATCTCTTCGGGTTTGGGGAATAGGGCGAGGTGGACGCTGGTTTCGCGGCCTTCGACTGCGGGCAGATATTCCCAGACCTCGTCGGCGGTGAAGCTAAGGATGGGGGCGACGAGGCGGACGAGGGCCTCGGTGATCTGCCAGAGGACGGTTTGCGCGGAGCGGCGTGCGGGGTTGGACGGCGCGAAGGTGTACATACGGTCCTTGAGCACGTCGAGGTAGAAGGCGCTCAGGTCGACAATGGCGAACTCGTTCACCGCCTGATAGACGCGGTGAAACTCGAAGGCCTGATACCAGCCGAGAATCTTTTCCGCCAGGTCGCGGGTGCGGGCCAGCATGTAGCGGTCAAGCGGCTGCAGGTCGTGTTCGGCGACGCGGTCTCGCGCGGGGTCGAATCCGCTGAGATTGCCGAGCAGAAAGCGAAAGGTGTTGCGCAGCTTGCGATAAAGGTCGGCGCAGCGCGCCATCAGGTTTTCGCTGGCGGCCATGTCTTCTCGGAAGTCGATGGAGGCGACCCAAAGGCGCACGATTTCGCCGCCCATGCGATTGGCGATGTCCACAGGATCGACGCCATTGCCGAGCGACTTTGACATGGCGCGGCCCTGCTCGTCGAGAGTCCATCCTGCGGTGGTCACGTGCGAGTACGGCGCACGGCCGCGCAGCGCCACTGAGGTGAGGAGGGAAGAGTGGAACCATCCGCGATGCTGGTCGCCGCCTTCGAGATAGAGGCACCGCGTGCCGGTGTTGTCTTGGAAGGACGTGTAGGGCGTCTTGAGGTCAGGGTCGGACTCGCAGACGGCGAACCAGCTTGTGCCGGAGTCAAACCAGACGTCGAGGATGTCGGTTTCCTTGCGGAATGCAGTGCCGCCGCAATGAGCGCAGGCGGTACCTGCGGGCAGCAGGGCGGAGGTGTCCGTGGTGTGCCAGGCTTCAGCGCCTTCGCGCTCGAAGAGGTCCACGATGTTGCGATTGAGCGCGGGGTCGAGGATGGGCTTGTTGCAGCCTTCACAGAGGAAGACGGCGATGGGCACGCCCCAGATGCGCTGGCGGCTGATGCACCAGTCGGGGCGCGTGGCGATCATGTTGGTGATGCGCTCCTTGCCCCAGGCAGGGTCCCAGATGACCTTGTCGATTTCCTCGATGGTGAGCTGCCTGAAAGATGTTTCAGAACCGTCGACGCGTTGGACGGGCGTGTCGAGGGAGATGAACCACTGCTCGGTGGCGCGGAAGATGACGGGATGGTGGCAGCGCCAGCAATGCGGGTAGGAGTGCTCGAGATCGGCTGAGGCGAGCAGAGCACGGCGCTCCTCAAGCATGGCCATGATGACGGGATTGGCGGCCCAGACCTTGAGGCCGTCGAAGGCGGGCGGCGCGGCGAGATGCCAGGCTTCGGGGTCGAAGTGGATGCGTCCGGCAGCATCGACGCGGCAGGTCTGGTCGAGGTTGTAGCGCTGGCCGGTGTAGAAGTCGTCCGCGCCGTGCGAGGGCGCGGTGTGGACGGCGCCGGTGCCTGTGTCGGCGGTGACGTAGGTGCCGAGGACGCCGAGGATACTGCGCTCGAGGAACGGGTGCTGGAAGGTGGCGTGTTCGAGCGTGCTGCCCTTGAAGCGGGCGAGCTCAATTGTTTCGCCCAACTGACAGGCGGCAGCGACGGCGGCGGCCAGTTCGGCGGCGACGATGTAAACGGGGCCGGGCTGATTGGGTGTGTCACCGTTTGTGGCGAGCGCGACGTAGTCGAAGTCCGGATGGAACGTGACGGCCATGGACGCGGGAAGGGTCCAGGGCGTGGTGGTCCAGATGATGGTGTAGACTTCGCGGCCTGCGAGCGCGGGGGCAATCGCCTCATGCGGGGAAGTGAGGCGATAGCGCACGTAGACCGAGGGGCTGGTGTGCATTTCGTACTCGACTTCAGCTTCGGCGAGGGCGGTGCGGTCGTGGATGCACCAGTAGACGGGTTTGAGTCCGCGATAGACAAAGCCTTTCTCAAGGAAGCCGTAGAAGGCTTCGAGCGTACGGGCCTCGTAGTCGCGGGACATGGTGCGGTAGGGCGCGTCCCAGCGGCCGAAGCAGCCGATGCGCTGAAACTGCGAGGTTTGCAGATCGACGTATTTCTGCGCGTAGGCGCGGCAGGCTTCGAGGACCTCGGGGACGGGCATCTCGAGCTTTTTGCGGCCGAGTTGCTCGTCCACTTTAATCTCGATGGGGAGGCCGTGGCAGTCGTAGCCGGGAACGTACGGCGCGTCAAAACCGGCCATGGTTTTCGACTTGACGACAAAATCCTTGAGGCCCTTGTTGAGGGCGTGGCCCAGGTGAATGGGGCCATTCGCATAAGGGGGGCCGTCATGCAGAATGTACGCGGGGCGGCCCTGGCCGGCCTTGCGCAACTCGTCGTAAAGGCGCATCGAGGCCCAGCGGGCCAGGCGAAGTGGTTCATTCTGCGGCAGATTTGCCTTCATGGCGAAGGCGGTTTGCGGCAAGGTCAAAGTCGCCTTCAATTCCGGCGCTGCGGGCATCGTGACTCCCTGATTCGGTGCGAAGTTGTTCATTGTCCAGTGTAAATGGCGCGGAAAGATTTTCCGGTAACAAGTCGCGGTGTTCGTCGTCTATTATTTATGGAAACCCTGACCTCCGGGGGCTATGAGACTCTGGAGGGCCCAAAGCCAAAAACGGCGCCCATTCACTTGCAGACAAGCGAGGGAGTTGTCGAGCATAATGAAGGGATGGGCGTGGAACCGGACGAGTCTCCTTCTGGGCTAGCGCAGACAACAGGGCCAGCAGCAAACATGGCAAACGACCTACTTATCCAGCCAGAATCGGAAACCGAAGCGCAGCCGGCCTCGCCAGCCGGGCGTGAACTCGACGCGTTCCTAGGCAGAGCATTCGAAGAGAAGCCAATCTGGAAGGGCCTCTACGAGAATATCTACGATTTTTTCTTTCCGCCCAAGCTTCCTCCGCTGGAGCTGACCTCGAAGCCGATTCCGGTGCCGGACAGGATGGCGGTGAAGGCCAATCCGTGGGCCATTGGAATCTCCACCGCGGTCAATCTGACGATTGTGGCGATTCTGCTGTTCTTTGTGGGGAAGAAGATTATTGAAGCCGTGAAGCCGCCCATGACGGCAACCAATATCGATGTGGGCTCGTTTGAGTTGAAGGCGCCGCAGGGACCGAAGGCGGGCGGCGGCGGGGGCGGCGGTTCGCACGACATTGTGAACCCGATCAAGGGTAAGCTGCCGAAGATCGAAGACAAGCCGATGACTCCGCCGCAGGTGCCGGTGCTCGACAAGCCGAAGATTGCCATAGAGTCGGCCATTGCGGTGCAGAAGGACATTACGCTGCCTGACAATCCTGCGTTGCCGAATGTCGGCGTGACGAAGTCCCCGAATGTTTCGCTGGCCTCGAATGGTCAGGGCGGCGGAGCGGGGATGGGGACCGGTTACGGCGGCGGCCTGGGTTCGGGGACCGGGAACGGCTATGGGCCGGGCAGCGGCGGGAATGCGGGTGGCGGTCTGTATCGGATTGGCGGCGGCGTGTCGGCGCCTGTGCCGATCTTCCAGCCGGAGGCGGAGTTCAGCGACGAGGCGCGCCGGGCGAAATATCAGGGTGTGTGTTTGATCTCAGTGATCGTGGACGCGCAGGGGAATCCGCAGAATCCGCGCGTGATTCGCGCGCTGGGCATGGGGCTGGATGAGAAGGCGCTGGAAGCGGCGCGAAAGTACAAGTTCAAGCCGGCGATGAAGGATGGCAGGACGCCGGTGCCGGTGATGATCACGATCGAGGTGGACTTCCGGCTGTATTAAGATTGAACGCAGGCAGGAAGCGAGGGCGAGGCGCGTGGGCGCTTCGCCCTTTTCCGTTTTGCGGCGACTTTGAGTCAATCGATTTATCACCATTCATCCGCGGCTGTGTTGTGGTAATCTTCGCTGTTCGTTGATCGGGAGGGATGGCGATGCGGCTACGGTTTGGAGCATGGACGGCAGGGCTGGCGGGGCTGATGCTGGCGGCGGGTCTGGCGCGGGTGGCATGCGCGCAGGCGGATTACCCGTTTCGCGATCCGAAGCTGAGCGACGACCAGCGCATTGCCGATCTGCTGGGGCGGCTGACGCTCGCGGAGAAGGTCGACCTGATGTCGGATCACCCGAAGTTTCCGCGGCTGGGCCTTGTCTTTTCCGGCCAGGTGGAAGGGCTGCACGGGCTGGCGCTGGGCGGGCCTGCCGGGTGGGGCGGGCGCGGGTTGCTGCCAATGCCGACAACGACCTTTCCGCAGGAAAAAGGCCTGGGCGCGACGTGGGACCCCGCACTCGTGAAGAAGATCGCCGGTCTTGAGGGCTACGAGGCGCGCTATGACTACCAGAACCCGGTGATCGACCGCGGCGGGGTGGTGGTGCGCGCGCCGAATGCCGACCTGAGCCGCGATCCGCGCTGGGGCCGCACGGAAGAGTCGTATGGCGAGGACCCCTACCTGGTGGGGACGCTGACGGTGGCTTTTGCGCAGGGGCTGCAGGGGCCCGACCCGAAGCACTGGCAGGCGGCGTCGCTGATGAAGCACTTTCTGGCGAACGAGAACGAAAACGGCCGCGCGCACAGTTCCTCGGACTTTGATGAGCGGCTGTTTCGTGAGTACTACTCGGTGCCTTTCAGGATGGGATTCGAGGAGGGCGGCTCGCGGGCTGTGATGGCGGCCTACAACTCGTGGAACGGGATTCCCATGATGATTCATCCGGTTCTGAAAGACGTGATGATCAAGGAGTGGGGCAATGACGGGCTGATCTGCACGGACGGCGGCGCGCTGGGACTTCTGATCACGGCGCACAAAAGCTTTCCTGACAAGGAGCAGGGCTCGGCAGCGGCGGTGAAGGCAGGCATCAACCACTTTCTCGACACCTACAAGGACGATCTGACGAAGGCGCTGAAGGATGGCCTGGTGACCGAAGCCGACATGGATTCCGCGCTGAAAAATCTGCTGCGCGTTTACCTGCGACTGGGCGAGATGGACCCGGCGGGAGTGGACCCTTACGCGCAGATTGGCCGGGAGGCGGACGGTGAGGCGCCGCCGTGGGAGCGGGCTTCGAGCAGGGAACTGGCGCGGCTGGCAACGGACGAGTCGATTGTGCTGCTGAAGAACGAGGGCAATGCGCTGCCTCTGGATCGGGCAAAGGTGAAGACGATTGCGCTGATCGGGCCGTGGACAGAACAGGTGCTGCTGGATTGGTACAGCGGCACACCGCCGTATGGGGTCAGCATTCTGGATGGAATTCGTGAGGCGGTGGGCAAAGATGTGCAGGTGCTGTATGCGGATGGCTCGGATGAAGCCGGGGCCGCAGCGCTGGCGCACAAGGCGGATGTGGCGATTGTGGTGGTGGGGAATCATCCCGAGTGCAATGCGGGGTGGGATCAGTGCCCGACGCCGTCGAATGGCAAGGAAGACGTGGACCGCAAGACGATCGCGCTGGAGCAGGAGTCGCTGGTGAAAGCGGTGCTTGCTGCGAATCCCCGGACGATTGAAGTGCTGCGCTCGAGCTTTCCTTATGCGATTGCGTGGAGCGAAGAGCATGTGCCGGCCATTGTGCACATGGTGCACAACAGCCAGGAGGAGGGCCACGGGCTGGCCGATGTGCTGTTTGGCGACTATTCGCCGGCGGGACGGCTGACGCAGACGTGGCCCACGGGCGATGCGCAACTGCTGCCCATGATGGACTACAACCTGCTGAACGGGCGGACCTACATGTACAGCAAAGACAAGCCGCTATATCCCTTCGGCTACGGGTTGAGCTACACAACGTTTGCGTATGAGGAAGTGAAGCTGAGCGCGCCTTCAATGGCTGCCGACGGCAGCGTGGACGTGACGGTGAACGTGAAGAACACGGGCAGCCGCGCGAGCGACGAAGTGGTGCAGATGTATGTGCAGCACCTGGGGTCGGCGGTGACGCGCCCGCAGTTGGAGCTGAAGGGCTTCAAGCGCGTGCATATCGAGCCGGGCGCGGAGCAGGATGTGACGATGAAGCTGAGTGCGCGCGATCTGGCCTACTGGGACACGGCCAACCACGCCTGGCGCGTGGAGAAGGAGCAGGTGCGCGTGATGGCCGGCGGATCGAGCGACAAACTGCCCGTGCATGCCGACGTTGCAGTTGCGGATAGCAGGGAGTTCAAGCCGTAGGGCTGCGAGGAGTGGACGATTGGGCTACGCCAAGCTTGCTTGAAGTTTCTTTGCCAACGAGATTCAGGAGCTTGCTATTGGCCCAGAGCGCAATCCGAATTCCACGTAACCTGCCAGGACCCTTTGGCTTTGTCCGTTCCCACGAATCGCAGATACTCGTCGGCGTCCATCTGATCGGATGAATTGGCCATGAGGCCTACAATTTGTCCGTTGCCGTCGTCTGACACGTTCATAAACGACACCGGTATCGACCGCAACAAGAAGCCGTCCGCATCGTTGAGCATCAGGCCGAATCTGCATGTGTGAGCGCGCGCAACAAACTGCTCGAGCGCTTCGGGCGCATCGAGATTCTTCTCGCCTATTTGTCGAGCTTGCGCAGGCGGGAGCTTCGGAAGTGCGCTCAGCCTGAATCTAAATAGGCCGACGTGGTCCTGACCGGGAATCCAGGACGTTGTCAGCTTGAAATTCATGAGTATGTTTGCCCCTCTAAAGATGCGTTCCGATTTCTGACCCCAATCTATCGGCTTTGCCAGCAGCTGATGTGGAGTTAGAGGTGGAAACTGCGTAACGATTTGCTGTGGTTCGCCGTTGGCGGGATCCTGGGCAAAGGCGGGTAGCGAAACGATGGAGAGCAATATCAGACAAAATACGATCGAAGCCGCCTTCACTTTTCATCCCTCCGGTACCAGACAGGAAGTACGCCATTCGCGTCATTTCCTACGATGCGAGTGTATGCGAGGGTATCGCCTGCAACAATCAATCTCGCGCTGAGAGGACGCACGAAAGTACTACATGTTGTGGCAATGGCATTGGTTCTTTCGACTTTTTGTCGGCTGAGCGCAGCCTCACAAGCACTCTGGTCGCAACCCATGCAGGTGAAGAGCAAATGTCTGTTGAGCACCCCGGGATTCCCCATAAAAAGAGAAAGCGGCGCAGAGGCCGCAAATGTTTGATTCTCTTTTGGATTGAATGGTGCGCCCGGAGAGATTCGAACTCCCGACCTACTGATTCGTAGTCAGTCGCTCTATCCAGCTGAGCTACGGGCGCACACGAGTGGCTCCAGAAGGAACCAAAGACAGATTATCAGGGATTTTGCGGCGGTGCAATCGGCGGCTGTCAGGCCGCGGGCACAGCTTCCGGAGCCGGTTGCGGCGGAATCAGCGGCAGCTCTTCTTCAATTTCAAGCCCCGCCTGGCTCATGAGCCGGGTGACTGCGGCAGCATTGAGCCGCGTGGCGTCATACTCCACGCGCAGGGTGCGTGCGGCACGATCAAACTGGAGGGCGCGGATGCCGTAGACCTCGCGTGCGCTGGCCAGCGCAAAGGTCACAGCCTCAGTGGGCGGCGTGGCGTAGCGATAGAGAATATCCACCGTGGTCATACTGGCATGATATCAAGCGCGGGGCCGGCCGCGCAGGCTAGAGGCTTTTCAGGTAGGCAAGAATCTCGGGGCTGGTCCAATCCTGGGCGCCGACGAATTTGCGGCGGATGACACCTTTGCGGTCGATGACGTAGGTCTCGGGCCACATGTCGGTGTGGAAGAGGTTGGCGGCTTTCTGCTGGGGGTCGCGGACGGTGATGAAGTCTACATGGCGGTTGCGGATGAACCGGGCATACGCGTCGGAGTCTTCATCGATGCTGACGCCGAGCACCACAACGTTGGGGTCAATGTGGTGGAGTTGCAGGAGCGAGGGCATCTCCTCGATGCAGGGCGGGCACCAGGTGGCCCAGAAGTTCAGCAGCACAACCTGGCCGCGATAGTTGGACAACTTGACAGTGGTGGTTCCGTCGGAGAGGGTGAAGTCCGGGGCCAGCTTGCCGGTCTGGGCGGGGTGAGCGCCGCGGTTGCATCCCAGGACGAGAGCGAGCGGCACAAGAGCGATGAAGGATAACCAGCCAGAAAATCGCACATCCATATAATACGGAGCGGAAGGACCGGAACGAAAGGGCGAGGCGCGATGGGCAAAGACAAGCCGGAGGCAGGCGAAACGACTGGAGCCACATGGAAGCCGGTGCTGGGGCTGTCCAGCGAGCCGGGTGCCCCGCCTGCTGGGTACGCGCTGGCGGGCACGGTGTTTGACCAGCCGGAGCCGGAGCAACTGCTGGAACTGACGGTGATTGTGCCGGCGCGCAACGAGGAAGACATGGTGGGCGCGTGCCTGGAGTCGCTGGTTGCGCAGTCGGACGAGGTGTTCAAGCTGGGCCGGGACTGGGAACTGATTGTGGTGGACGACCACTCGACCGACCGCACGGCAGAGATTGCCCGCGGCTTTGCCGGGGTGACGGTAATGGAGGCAGACAAGCTGCAGTCGGGCTGGACGGGCAAGAACAACGCCGTCTGGACGGCGGCGCGGAAGGCGCGCGGCAAATGGCTGCTGTTTACCGATGCGGACACGGTGCATGAGCCGGGCAATCTGCACAGGGCCATGCACGAGGCGGTGCGGCACAAGGTGGGGATGCTGAGCTATTCCCCGCGGCAGATTGTGGCTGGGCTGGCGCAGCGGACGCTGATGCCGCTGGTGTTTTGCGAGCTGGCGCTGGCGTATCCGCCGGCCAAGGTGTCAAACCCGAATGAGCGCATTGCCGCGGCCAACGGACAGTTTCTGCTGGTGGAGCGGGAGGCCTACCGGCGGCTGGGCGGCCATGCATCGGTTGCGGACCGGGTGCTGGAAGACGTGGAACTGGCCTTTCTGGCCAAGCGGCGCAAGGTGGGATTGCGCTTTCGCTATGCAGACGACGCTGTGGCTACGCGGATGTACCGGACAACGGCGGCGATGATTGAAGGCTGGACTAAGAACCTGGCGCTGCTGTTCAACAACACGCTGGCGCTGGCGCTGTGGCGCGCGCTGGATATTGCGCTGCTGGTGGGGCTGCCGTGGCTTGCGGTGCAGCTTTGGGGTGCGCGCTTTGGCGCACATTCGCTGCAATGGCTTGGCGCGGGATGGGTGCTGCTGCTCTTGTGGGTGCGCAACCTGTTCCGGTTCTATGGGCGGGTGGCCAAATCGAATTTTCCGTTGGTAGACTGTGCGCTGTCGCCGCTGGGATTACCGTTGTTTGTGGTGCTGCTCTACAGGAGCTGGTTTCAGCATCGAATTCTGAAGCGCGTAAGCTGGAAGGGCAGGGCGTACTCGAACTAAGCGGGCCGGGAGGGCGGCGAAAACACCTGAAATTCGCGTTTTGATGCGATGAAAGAGACAATACACAGGATGAATCTTTTTGGAGCAGGCGATATCTTTTTGACTGAGGCAAACGAATGATCGAGTTGACGCGACGGGCGACGTTTTCCGCCTCGCACTACTACTGGAACGACGCCTGGTCTGCGGAGAAGAACGAGCAGGTGTTTGGACGCTGCGCGAATCGCAACGGGCACGGGCATAACTACACGCTTGAGGTGACTGTTGCCGGGGAGCCGGATGCGGTGACGGGTTTCGTGGTGGATCTGAAGTGGCTTAAGGACGTGATGGAGCGCGAGGTGCTTGCAGCGTATGACCATCGCCACCTTAACCTGGAGGTGCCGGAGTTTGCGCAGGCGATTCCGACGACGGAAAACATCGCGATTGCAGCGTGGAAGCGGCTGGAGCCTGCGATTGCGGCGGCCGGAGGGGCGCGACTGAGGCGGGTGCGGGTATACGAGACGCCGGAGATCTTTGCCGAATACCGGGGAGAGGCATGAACGCATACTTTGGCCGCCGCTACATGCTGAGCGCCAGCCACCGGCTGCACACAGATGCGCTGTCGGCGGAGGAAAACCGCGCGGCGTATGGGAAATGCAACAATCCGCACGGCCACGGGCACAACTACGTGGTGGAGGTGCTGGCCGGGGGTGTGGTGGACGCGGAGACCGGCATGGTGGTGGATATGGCGGCGCTGGACAATACGGTACAAGCAACGGTGTTGGAGCGGTTTGACCATACGAACTTGAACCTTGATCCGCTTTTTGTGAATCGTGTGCCGACCACGGAGAATCTTTGTAGGGCGGTCTTTGAGTTGCTGAAGGACGCGCTGCCCGCCGGTAAATTGGCGCATGTGCGCGTGGAAGAGACGGAGAACAACTTCTTCCAGTGCGATAGCGCGAGTTGAGAAGATCCGCGAAGGTTGCGGAAGACGCGAAGAGAAAAAGATGGAGCACGCCCTGTTCCCGGGGCGGGAGGATGAAGCTTATGGCGCAACCGATCGCAGTGAGCAAGCACGTTCGCAGGGCGGGTGTGGAAGAGGGCCTGAGCGAGTTCAGCACGCAGGAGATGTATCGCGAGATTCTGAGCCGCCTGGGCGAAGACCCCAACCGCGACGGTCTGCAGGCGACACCGGGCCGCGTGGAGAAGTCAATGGCCTTCCTGACCAAGGGCTACGACGAGGACCCGACGAAGATCCTGCGCGGCGCGTTGTTTGACGTGGACTATGACGAGATGGTGATCGTCAAGGACATCGAGATGTTCTCGCTGTGCGAGCACCACATGCTGCCCTTCTTCGGCAAGGTGCATGTGGCGTATATTCCCAACGGCAAGGTGATCGGGCTGAGCAAGATTCCGCGGCTGGTGGAGGTGTTTGCGCGGCGGCTGCAGGTGCAGGAGCGACTGACGCGGCAGATTGCCGATGCCATTCAGGACGCGATTGAGCCGCAGGGCGTGGGCGTGGTGATTGAGGCGCGGCACTTGTGCATGATGATGCGCGGCATTGAGAAGCAGCACTCTTCCACGGTGACGTCGGCGATGGTAGGCTGCTTCCGGCAGAAGGAGACGCGCTCGGAGTTCCTGGCGCTGGTGCGGCAGCAGGGGAATGGCACGGTATAAGCGGTGCCTGTTCGTCTAAAGTAAATGGGTGAACGGACTTCTGGTAATTGACAAGCCGGGTGGCATGACAAGCCACGATGTGGTCAACCGGCTGCGCAAGATCACGGGCGAGCGCTCCATTGGGCACTTGGGCACGCTGGACCCCATGGCGACTGGCGTTCTGCCGCTGCTGCTGGGCAAGTTTACGCGCCTCGCGCAGTATTTTTCCTCCGCAGAGAAAAGCTATTCGGGAACAATCCGGTTCGGATTCGCAACCGAAACATATGACGCCGAGGGCGAGCCCGCCGGACCGCAGATTGAACCGGCGTTGACGCTGGAGCAGGTGCGCGCGGCGGCGGCGCGCTTTCATGGCGAGATGCAGCAGATGCCTCCGTCGTTTTCCGCAAAAAAGATTGCCGGAACGCCAGCATACAAGCTGGCCCGCGAGGGCAAGCCGGTGGAACTGAAGCCGGCGACGGTTTCCATAGCCTCGTTTGAGATTGTTGCGCTGGACGGCGCTGAAGCTGCGTTCACGATGAGCATCAGTGCGGGCGGATATGTGCGTTCCGTGGCACATGAACTGGGGCAGGATCTGGGCTGCGGTGCGCATTTGAGCAGCCTGCGCCGCACCAGGGCCGGGGCGTTTACGCTGGCCGATGCATGCACGCTGGAGGAACTGGCGGCGTTGGCAGGTGATGTGGAAGCGCTGGAGCAGAGGTGCGTGCATCCGCGCAGCCTGCTGCCGGAGATGCCCTGTGTCGCAGGCGACGCAGTGGCGCTGGGCAGGCTGCGGAATGGCGCACAGGCCAACCTGCCGGAGTTCTCACAGGCGCCGCTGGTGAAGGTTTTTGCAGGGCAGCGCGAGCTGGTGGGGATTGCGAAAAGAGTGGCGGGGACGCTGTTTCAGCCGGTGGTGGTGATGGGGTAGAGGCAAGAAACAGGGAATAGGGAATAGGGAATAGGGAATAGGGAATAGGGAATAGGGTGAAGGCCTGGCTGGATGCTTTGTGCGCGCCTATCTCTTCAGCAGCGGTGCCAGCACGGGCAGCAGCGTGTCGGCGATGATCTCGGAGCCTTTGGCGGTGGGGTGAATGCCGTCGGGCTGGATGGTGCCGGGGACTCGAATCAGGTTCTGGTAGAGCATGGGGATAAAAGCGACTCGATGCTTGGCGGCCAGTTCGCGAAAGACCCGGTTGAAGGACTGGATGTAGTCGCTTCCGTAGTTGGGAGGCAGGGTGATGCCGGCGAGCAGGACCTTGATGTGCGCGTTGACAAGCGCGCTGAGTACGGCTTCGAGGTTGCTGCGGGTCTGGTCGAGGGGCAGGCCGCGCAATCCGTCGTTTCCGCCGAACTCTACGATGACGACGGCGGGATGCAGGCGCAGGATGGACTGTAGGCCGGAGACGGCGTCCTTGGTGGTGGCGCCGCTGGTGCCCAGGTTCAGGACTTTGTAATGGTAACCGCGCCGGTCGAGGCTCCGCTGCAGCGCGTCGGGATAGGACTGGCTGCTCTGGAGGCCATAGCCGGCGGTGATGCTGTCACCGTAGCAGACAAGGCGCGGCCGGTCGGCGGCACGCAGCGGACCGGCGAGGAACAGCAGGCAGATTGAAACGAGAAAGGCGCGGCGAACGTCCACAACAACAGTGTATCTGCGCATGGGATGGAATAGTAAATAGACGAGGGCGTTGAGGAGGCGGCGGGTGATTGAGGTCCGGGACGTAAAGAAATGGATTCAGAACGGCTCGCGGCGGGTGGAGATTCTGAAAGGGATCTCGCTGAGTATTCCCGCGGGCCAGTTCGTGGCTATCGTGGGCGCCAGCGGCAGCGGGAAGAGCACGCTGCTGGGCCTGCTGGCAGGCCTTGATACGCCCAGCACCGGCGAGATATGGCTGGATGGCACGCCGATTCACAACCTGGCCGAGACAGAGCTGGCCGCGGTGCGCGGGCGGAAGATCGGCTTCGTCTTTCAGTCGTACCAACTGATTCCGACATTGACGGCGCTTGAGAATGTGCTGCTGCCATTTGAGTTGAACGTGGAAGGCAGCGGGCTGGCGAAGGCGCGGCACCTGCTGGATGCGGTGGGGCTGGGCGAGCGCGTGGAGCATTATCCGGTGCAGCTCTCGGGCGGCGAACAGCAGCGCGTGGCGCTGGCGCGGGCCTTTGTGGTGGAGCCACCGATTGTGATGGCCGATGAGCCGACGGGCAATCTCGACTCAGTGAGCGGCCGGCTGGTGCTTGATCTGCTGCTGGAGCGAAACCGCAAGGCCGGCGCGACGCTTGTGCTGGTAACGCACGATGCGGAGATTGCGAGCCGCGCGGATCGCAAGATTGTGTTGAAGGACGGCATGGTTGTGGAAGACACTTTGCCAACTTCGGCACAGGCTGTAGAACCGGATGCGGAGCCGGAAGCCAATGGCTAAGCGTGCGTTGAGCTGGAGCCGTGCCGCGACGATCGGCTGGCGCGACCTGAAGTCCGCGCCGGGCAAGTTCGCCTTTGTGGTGCTCTCGGTGGCGGTGGGCGTGGCGGCGCTGGTGGGTGTGCGCGGATTCAGCGAGAGCTTCAGGCGAACGCTCACCATCGAGGCGCGTTCGCTGATGGCCGGCGACTTGAGCGCACGCATTTTTCGCGAGCCGACGGAAGAGGAGAAGAAGAAGCTGGCAGACATCGAGCATGCGATTGGCGGCGTGCGCGAGACGTGGGTAACGGAGACTGTCTCCATGGCGTCTGTGTCTACGGACCCCGCGCCGCTGCTTGTTTCGCTCAAGGCTGTGGACCCCGCGGAGTATCCCTACTACGGCGAAGCCGAACTGGAACCGGCGATAGGTTTGCAGCGGGCGTTGCAGGGCGATTCAGCCGTGGTGGCCGATGAGTTCCTCATCCGAATGCATGCGCGCGTGGGCGACACGCTGCGGCTGGGCGGAAGGGACTTCAGAATTTCAGCGGTGCTGAAACAGGAGCCTGACCGCATGACAGCGGGCGCGGCATTGGGTCCGCGTGTGATGATTTCGCGCGCCGCGCTGGAGAGGACAGGACTGCTGGCGCCCGGCAGCCGCGCCAGCAATCGTCTGCTGATGGAACTGCCCGCGCAGGCCGACGCTGCCGGGGTGCGCAAGCAGGTGGAGCAGGCGCTGCCCGACGCGCAGGTGATGGATTACAAGGAGGGCAATCCGGCGCTGAACGACGGGCTGGATCATGCGACCGCGATTCTAAGCCTGATTTGCCTGGTGTCGATGGTGCTGGGTGCGATCGGCGTGGCGATGGCCATGCACGCACATCTGGAGCAGCGCATGGATATGCTGGCGATTCTTAAGGCGCTTGGAGCGGATTCGTCGGATCTGCTGCGTATTTTTCTGCTGCAGACGCTGGGGCTGGGCCTGGCCGGAGGTGTGCTGGGCGTGGCCGCGGGCGTGGGCGTGATGGCAGCGTTGCCCGCGGTGTTCGGCAAACTGCTGCCGGTGCACACGCAGATGGAGTTTCCGTGGCGCTCTGTGCTGGCAGGGCTGGGAACTGGACTGCTGACGACGCTGCTCTTCTGCCTGCCTCCGCTGCTGGATGTGCGCGGCATCAGGCCGGTGCTGGTGCTGCGGCGGCTGGTGGAAGCAGGGCCCGATAGCATTGGCGGCTGGTTTGCGCGCTGGTGGGCGCGGCGGTTGCAGCTTGGCATTTCCGTTCTGGTTGTGCTGGCGCTGGGCGGAATCGCGTGGGTGCTTTCCGACTCGGCAACCGTGGGGAGATGGTTTGCGCTGCTTTTTGCCTGCGCGCTAGTGGTTCTGCTGGCGCTGGCCGCGGTGACGCTGCGGACCATGCGCTTTGTGCTGAACCGCGTGCGGCTGCAACTGCCTTCGTCTCTGCGACACGGGCTTGCCAATCTCTACCGGCCGGGGAATCAGTCGGCGGCGGTGCTGGCCGCACTGGGCACAGGCGTGATGCTGATTCTGGCGGTCTATCTGATGCAGGGGTCGCTGCTGCGCGATTTGCGCGAGTCGGCTTCGCCCAAGCTGCCGAATGTTTTTCTGATTGACGTGGCGACCAGCGAGGTTGCGGGCGTGAAGGATTTCTTTCAGCACCAGGCGGGAGTGATGCAGCAGTTGGAATTGATGCCTGTGGTGAGAGGGCGATTTGTCTCGATGAATGGCCAGCCCCTGGCGCAGATCAAGGAGCAACACTTTCCGAGGCGCATGCTGGAGAATGCCGAATTGAGCTGGGCAGATGCGCCGCCGGCGGGCGACAAGTTGATGCAGGGCAAGTGGTGGACAGACGCCAATGCAGCGGAACTGGCTGTCAGCGATGGCGTGGCCAAGCGGTTGAATCTGGGCGTAGGCTCTGCGGTGGAACTGGAAGTGGGCGGACGCGTGCGGGCGCTGAAGGTGGCGGCGGTATTTCGCGCCGATGGAGAGCATCTTGGCGGGCGCGTGGCTTTCGTGTTGCCCTCGGGCCAGCTCAAGGACGAGCTGGCGACTTGGTACGGCGGCGCTCACATCGACACGCGGCAGGTGGCGGCGATGGAGCGGGCCTTGTTTGCCGCGTATCCGACAATTTCAGTGATCAACATTGCCGATGTGCTGGACCGGATTGAGAGCGTGGTCAATCAGATTACGTTTGTGGTGCGATTTCTGGCGGGCTTTTCGATTTTTGCGGGGTT
Organism: Acidobacteriota bacterium; assembly: GCA_028876395.1. Taxonomy (GTDB): domain Bacteria; phylum Acidobacteriota; class Terriglobia; order Terriglobales; family Acidobacteriaceae; genus Telmatobacter. Next base: position 5,762 of record JAGWRX010000066.1, on the reverse strand, counting down.
GATGATTCTGGCTTCCAGCATTGCGAGCGCACGCTTCAGGCGCATGCGTGAGGCCGTTGTATTAAAGACGCTGGGAGCGACGCGGATGCGGATTGTGCGCACCTTCAGCGTGGAGTTCAGCATGCTGGGCGTGCTGGCCGGCGTGGTTGGCGTGGTGTTTGCAAACATACTCACGCGCGTGTTGCTTCACAGGATGAAGGTGGACTTCCAATTTGACTGGGAGGCAACGCTGTTTGCGCTTGCAGGCACCGCGGTGCTGGCCACGGCAACCGGATGGATCGCGAGCCATCGCATCCTTGGACTGCGGCCGCTTGAAGTGTTGCGCGAGGAATAGGCGCAGTGGGTGTGATGGATGTGGAACCAATGAGCGTCCCACCTTCACCGCGATGAGATTGCGGTAAAGGTGCGCTCTCACCCGCTTCGATCAATACTCCTCACTGGCTTCGGCCGCCGGCAGGACGTCGTCTTCACCGGCCATCCAGACATAGAGCGTTGGCATGAGGAAGACGCCGATCACGAGGTTGGCGAGAAGGCCGCCGACAATCACGATTGCGAAAGGACGCTGCGAGTCGGAGCCGATGGCGTGCGAAAGCGCCGCGGGCAACAATCCCAGCGTCGCCACCAGCATGGTCATCATGATGGGGCGCAGGCGCAGGACTGCGCCCTCTACTGCGGCTTCGATGATGTGTTCCCGGGTTGATTCTTCCATGCCCTTTCGGCGGGCGCGCAACTGGTTGATGTACTCGAGCATGATGACGCCGGTTTGCACAGAGACCCCGAATAGCGCAAGAAAACCCACCGCTGATGAAACAGAAAAATTTGTATGCGTGATGTACAGCGCGAACGGGCCTCCGACCGAGGCCATCACGACGGATACGAGAATGAGCATGGCCCACTTGAACGAGCGAAACATGGTGTAGAGGATGAGGAAAATCACCAGGATCGTGATGGGAATGACAATGGCCATCCGCCGGTCGGCGCGTTTCTGGCTTGCGTATTCGCCGGCCCACTCAAGGTGATAGCCCGCGGGCAGCGTCACATTCGCATTAACCTTGCGAATGGCTTCGTCGACCGTTGACCCAAGGTCGCGCCCTCGCACGGAGTACTTGATTGCAATGTACCGTTGTCCACCCTCGCGATAGATCTCTTCGGCGCCGTCGTCGGTTGAAATCTTTGTGAGTTGGGCAAGCGATACACGCTCGCCGGACGGAGCCAGCAGGCGTATATCTTCGATTGCCTCGCGCGTGTCGCGGTACTGCTTCTGATAGCGGAGGGTCACGTCATAGCGCGCTTCGCCCTGCTGCACCTGCGTGATTGCATTCGAGCCGACGGCGGTCTGAATTGCGTCCTGAATGTCGGCAACGTTGATGCCCCATCGCGCAGCCGCTTCGCGGTCTACGGTGAGGTTGAGATTGGGCTGACCAATGATGCGAAAGATGCCGAGATCGGCAACACCATTCACCATCGCCATTTGTGCCTGAATCTGTTCCGCCACGCCTTCAAGCGCACGAAGATTATCCCCGTAGAGCTTGACCGCCAGTTCGCCTTTCACGCCGGAGACGGCTTCTTCCATGTTGTCGGAGATGGGCTGGGAAAAGTTCCAGATAACTCCAGGGAATTGTTCCAGTTCCTTATCCATGGCTGCGATCAGCGCTTCCTTGTTCTGGTGGAAGACGGGGCGCCAGTTTTCCTTGCGCTTGAGATCGACAAAGTATTCAGTGTTGAAGAAGCCGGCGGTGTCGGTACCGTCGTCGGGACGTCCTGTCTGGCTGACGACCTGCTTGACCTCAGGAAACGATGCCATGACGATGCGCGCCTTGTTGGTGAAGTCGATGCTGGCGGTCGGTCCTTCGCTTGGGGGCAGCGTTCCGCGCACCCAGATGGAGCCTTCGTCGAGGTGCGGCAGGAATTCCGAACCAATCGGGCCTCCAGCGGCAAGATACACTGCGACGGAAAACAACAGGAGTGCCACTCCCAAGGTGATTTTGTGATGCAGGATGGCCGCCCGTACGGCGACACGATAGCGCCGGATGAGCCAATGCATGAGAGGGTTTTCCCACTCCTTGGCGCCTTCGCGGAAAAGAATACTTGCGAAGACGGGCGCGATAATCATTGAAAAAGTCAGCGCGCCAAGGAGCGCGAATGCGACCGTCCATGCCATAGGCTTGAAGAGGCGACCCTCAACGGCCTGCAGCGTGAAGATAGGAAGGTATGCGGTAATGATGATGCCGATCGCGTAAAAGACAGGCCGTTGCACCTCGTGCGCAGCTTCACGGAGGTTCTGCATGGGAGTGCGTGTATCGCTGTGCTGGGAGAGATGGCGGACTATGTTTTCAATCATCACCACAGACCCGTCGACGACCATCCCGAAGTCCAGTGCGCCTAGCGAAAGCAGGTTGGCGGGAATGTGGCTGAGGTCGAGACAGATGGATGCGAACAGCAGCGCGAACGGAATGGTGAGCGCGACGATAATGGCTCCGCGCATGTTACCGAGGAAAAGAAAAAGAATAATTGCCACCAAGATCATTCCGGCGGTTAGATTATGCTCCACGGTTTCAACGGTGAACTTGACCAGATCGGAGCGGTCGAGGAAGGGAACGATCTTGACGCCCTTGGGCAGGATGCCGCCGTTGAGCGTTTTGACTTCCTCGTGGATGCCTTGCAGCACAGGGTCGGAGTCAGCGCGTTTCTGAAGCAGCACGATGCCCTCGACGGTGTCGGGATTGTCGACGATGGTTCCGTCGGGGCGGTGGATTGCGCGACCTATCTGGCCGAGGCGAATCCTGGGCCCCTGCGTGACAGTGGCGATGTCTTTGATGCGTATTGCAGCCCCGTTGGCGGCTTTGACAACGGTGTTCTCGATGTCCTGCACAGTTGTGTAAAGGCCCAGTGATTGCACATTGATCTGCTGCGCGCCCTGCTCAATAAAGCTGCCGCCGCCGTTGGTGTTGTTGGCGGCGATCTGCTGCTCGACCTGCGCAATCGAGAGGCCGTAGGAGACGAGCTTTTCGGGGTCGAGCTTGATCTGATATTCCCTTGTCGGCCCGCCGAAGCTGGAGACATCCACCACGCCGGTGACGCCTTTGAATGCCTTCTCCAGCGTCCAGTCTTCGAGCGACTTCTTCTCCATCACATCGTAGGCGGGGTTGGTGCTTTCGAGCGTGTACCAGTAGATCTGGCCGACGGGGCTCCAGTCCGTGCCCATTTGCGGCACCAGTCCATTGGGCAGGCTGACCTGATTCAAACGCTCCAGCACGTGCTCGCGATTCATGTCGCTGGTGGAGTTGTCGTCAAAGATGAGCATGAGGCTGGAGAGACCCGCCAGGGTTGTTGAGCGCAGATGCGTGAGATGTGGGATGCCCGCCATTTGTATCTCGACAGGCACGGTGACCTGGCGCTCGATTTCCTCGGCGCTGCGGCCCGGCCACTGGGTGATGATCTGCACGTAGTTGTTGGCGACATCGGGATATGCCTCGATAGGCAGATTGCGGAACGATACGATGCCCCACGCGGTAAGCACTACTACGCCGCCAAGAACGAGCCACCGGTTTCTGAGCGCGAAATCTACGAGTGCGCGGATCATTTACTGATTCCCCGCTGTTTCAAGAAGCAGCGCATTGGCGACGACCTTCTGGCCGGGCTCCAGGCCGGAGAGAATCTGCTGGCGATTGCCGCTGATCATCGGGCCTGCGTGAACCTCGGTGCGCCTGAACTGGTTGCCCGCAACCGGCACGAATACCCAGTCGCGATCATGCAGATGAAGAACAGCATCGGCCGGGACAAGCGCGTAGGATTGCCTGGCGAGGCTGGTGAAGGTTGCCGTTGCAAACATGCCCAGCTTGAGAAAGCCGGGGTTCGCGACTTCTATGCGGATCTTCGCGGTGCGCAGCGAGGGATCAAGGATGGGGCCGATGTCGCTGATGCGGCCGGTAAGCATGCGATCGGGATAAGCGTTCAGCCGGATCTTTGCCTGCTGGCCGATTTGCAGTTTTGGAATGTCGTTCTCGTACACATCGCAGACAACCCAGACGGTAGAAAGGTCCGCGATGGTGAATGCGGTTGCGGACCCGGACAGACCCACGCCCGCGGCAGCTGCATTGGTCACGTTTTGCGCGACGATGACGCCTGAGATGGGCGCATACACGCTGACAACGTTGCTGGGATGATTTTTGTCGACGCCGAGCGTCTGCAACTGCTCATCGGCTGCAGTCAGGTCGGCTTTCGCGTTCTTTTCGGTGTCCTCGGCCTGCTCCAGCATGGCTTGGGCGATGGCGCCGTGCTGGTAGAGATCCTGCGCGCGCAGCAGGGCCTTCTCCGCCAGTTGCTCGTCGTTGGCAGCTTTCAGGTACGCGTCAAACGCATTGGTGATATCGGGGCTTTGTACCTTCAGCAGCAATTGGCCTTTCTTTACGTTATCGTCGAGCCGCGCCTTGATGTCCACCACGCGTCCGCTGGCCAGCGAGATGACAGGCACTTCGCGCGAGACGTCGGGGAAGACGGAGCCGGTTGCGTTCAACTCTGCAGCAGCCTCAACTTTCTCTGCTGCAACGAGCGGGAATTTGTTCACGTCCTTGCCGTCAATGGTGATCCGATTCATGTCAGGAACCTGAACGACCTTTGCGGGCGGCGGAGCGCCATCGCCCTGCGGCTTGTCCTTGCAGCCGGAGAGAACGACACTTATGCATAATGCCGAGGCGCAGGCCAATGCGGCGCTGCGAGTATGGTGCGGAAAGAATCTTGACATCATTCGGGTTACCTCGCGCCCCACGCAAGGCGATGAGGGGAATATCTGCATCATGCGCATCCTTTGCGCCGTGAACTGCCCGGCGATTGCAGGAAGGAAAAGATTCAACTGGAACAGGAGGATCGTGCGGAAATCAGGCTGAGGGGGGCGGGCGGTTCTGAATGGCGTCGAGCGCGGGATTGTCGACGGCGAGGGGCCGCTGAGCGAGCGGCGCGGTGAAACGCTGGAAGCCGAAACGAGGTGCGGCAAAGACCTGCTCCGGAAGAGCGGCCGTTGCCGGGAAGATGGAGTGCGCACAGGATGCCTGGTGGGCACGACGCAGGCAGGTGTCCGTTTCGGCGGGATTCTGAAGCGACCACAAATCATCGCTGACCGAAATGACCGGGAACAGAATCACGATGAGCATGACGAGCGAGATGAAAGACATGCGCCGGTTGACGCCGGTCCGCGACTCAAGACACATCCACAGGCAGACGGTCAGGACTGACAGCAGCGCCCAGGATAGATTGAGGAGAATCTCCATGCTCATCCCGATTCTATACCAGGGTCAGATGCCGTTCAGCAGGCAAATGGAGGCACAGAATTCGACGGTGCGGCCGCAACCGCAACGGCGCAGAAGCTGCCCGGACTGGGGGCTTCAAGCCGAGAGACGCTGTCTGCCGGCCGTCGTGTCCTGAACGAATGGATATGGCAGTTCGGCGGCCCGCCGAGGTTTGACCAGGCAGGCGATTCCCCTTATGATGAAAGGGCTGGCCATTCGCACTGGGCGCTCCGCCCGGGGCATGGCTGGCACGGTTGCAAGTTGGCCGTCTTTCCACGCTTGCTGCCCCCTCGTTCAATGGTAGGACAGCTGACTCTGGATCAGCATATCGGGGTTCGAATCCCTGGGGGGCAGCCAATTGGAATCACCAACTTAAGTGACCAACCTCCCGGCAGGTAACTACTCTGGTTGCGCCTGGGTTGCATCGATTTGCGTTTCCGGCTTCGAATCCAGCCGGTCAATCCATGAAATATTTGC
>JAGWRX010000065.1 GCA_028876395.1 Acidobacteriota bacterium | reverse complement strand
TCGGGATCGATGCGCCAGAATCGCGTGCCGCCGACGTCAGCCAATCGGGGACAGAACCGGTACCCCAGCAGCCGGAACAACCCGAACACCACGTCGCTGTAGGCGCCGGTGTCGGTCATGATCTGCGTCGGCTGCAACTCCGTGGGTTGTTCGAGCACCACACCCAGCAAGATCAAACTGTCGCGGAGCGTGCCCGGCACGGTGATGTGGTTGAGGCCGCTGAACTGGTCAGAGATCAGGTTGTACCACGTCACGCCGCGTTCCCGGCCGAAGTACTTCGGATTGGCGGCCGCATGCACAGTGCGCACAGGCACGACGAAACGCATCCCGTCGGCAGACGCCACATCGCCCCCACCCCACTGATGGGCCAGCGCCGAGCGATTCTGAGCCGCCACCAAGATGGCATTGGCCGCAACAAGGGTATCGTTGCGGAGGTAGTTCTGGTCGACCCACGACAGGCGCGATCGTTTCAGAGCAGCGATGTCGGCACGAACAAGGGGTTCGAAGCCCGTATTGCTCGCCTCGGCCAGCAATACGGCACAGAGGCTGATCGGAAGCTCCGCAGCACGCGCAGACCGCTCGGTGAGATGAGTGAAGGCATCGGTGAAACCGGTACGCGCCGCAATTTCGAGCAATACCTCTTCGATGTCCACGCGCGGCAGACGCTCATTGACCGCAGCGCGCAAGGCCAGCAAAGACGTCGGTTCTTCGAGCTTGTCGAGGGAGCTGACGACCAGGTCGTTCTCGCCTTCGAACCGCACCGCAGGATTGTCCGGGAGCCGGGACGCTACCGCGCGGTAGGTCTCATCGAGTTCTTTGGTAATCGCGGCGAGCGCCGATGAGGGTGTTGGAGACAAGCTAAGCGTGCGGCAAATGATGGGGCGCGCGGTCTCCCATTCGTGGCCGCTCAATAAGCCTGCACGCGGGTCGGCATACTTCCAGCTGGGTGCGACGAACACGTCGCGCCGGCGCAATGACGTATGCAATTCGTCGAGCACGCAAAAGGTGTAGGCCCGGTGATCGATGCTGTCGTCATCGCGAATCGCGTAGCGTTGCCAGCGTTTGCGAATGACATCGCGCGGTACGTCATCGTCGGCCTTGAATCGTCCGGGATGCGATCGAAGCCATTCATAGGCAGCGACGACGGCCTCACCTGCAGGGCTCGCTCCGAAGCGCAGATTCTCCAGGACGAAGGGGAGAAAGCGGCGGATGCGCCGATAGCGCTCACTCAACTCGCTGTAGAAGACATCGTCGGGTGGTCGCACCAGGTTGCTCACTTCCTGAAGCGCCTGGGCGAGAATGTCGCGTGGAACCTTGGCGAACAAGGCTTTGCGTAGCGTCTTGTCAGGGAGCGTGGCGTCCAGCACCACTTGGCAAGCATCGGCCAGCAACGTGGCCGCACGATCCAGATCTTTCAGCGTGCGCAAGCGTGTTTTCCGATCCTCCTTTCGCGCTGTTGCAAAAACATCCCGTAGCAGCATTTCAAGGACTTCGACGGCGTCATCATGCGCAGTGGCTTCCAGACAGTGCACGAATGCCACAAGGGTGGCGAGGCGACGCACTTGGGGCAAGCGGCTCACCGCGCTGGCTTTGGCGGCCCCCGCAAAGCGGGCCAGCGCCGTGACGCGACTGGCCGGAAGATGCGCAACCGTGGGCAGGTCGATGCCGAGTTCCCGGATCTCCCGAAGGCGCATCAGCGTTTGAATGAGCGCGGGGCCACTGACTCGGGTGGGGCCTGAGCGCAATTGATCCAGAAGCGAATAGCGGCTGCCGGTCGGCACGGTCAGC
>JAGWRX010000064.1 GCA_028876395.1 Acidobacteriota bacterium | reverse complement strand
TGCGACCACACGCTCAAGGGAGGCGTTGCCGGCTTCGGCCAGTTACAGGCTCTCGCCGCCCGCCCCACCGCCATCCTCTGCTCCAACGACATGACCGCCATCGGCGTCCTCCGCGCCGCCTATCTCAAGGGCATGCGCGTCCCCCAGGACCTCTCCGTCATCGGCCTCGACGACATCGACTTTGCCGAGTTCACCCTGCCCCCGCTCACCACCATCCGCCTCTCCCGCTCTGACCTCGCCCACGCCGCCTTCGAGGCCCTCCGCCAGCAGGCCGAGGAAACCGACAGCCCCAAAAAGCAGCGCGAGTTCCTCGTCTCCACCAGCCTCGTCCTCCGCGGCTCCACCGCCCCGCCGCCCGCAGAAGCATAACTCCCCAAATACGGAATAACTCCCGCTGGCAAGGCCTTGTGTCAGGGCACGAGTTGACTCGTGCCTTAAGTGGCCTGAAATCAACATGGCCTTCAGGCCCTGCGGTTCCGTGTCCTCTTGTTTGACCTACTCGCCTGAATTTTTCCCCAGCCTCCTCAGGCCCTGCGGCCTCTTTATACGACAGTTCCAAATCCCCGGGTACGGAGGGAGCCGGGAGCTTCAGCTCCCGGAAAACGTGCCAGTTTACAGGGCCTTCAGGCCCGGACTCCTGCGCCTCGCAGCCAGCTTCCAGTAGGGCGGCCTATCCCTCGTGAGCACCCGGGCCCCGCTTCAGCGCCCGGGTGCTCAAAAATTCCCTCCAAAGTTTTCCATCTGACGGGTAGCGCGCCATCACGGTTCACATTCCCCAGCCACAAGCCGGGGTTGCCCCATCCTTGTCGTTCGCGCCAGCGAATGACAGGATGGGAGGCCACGATTCCCCACCTGGCCCAGCAAAATTCCCTCCGTCCGCTTTGCACATAATTTCCCCTCAATCCTGCACAATGGAATTGCAGCAGGTGAAACCACACCTCCACTCCCGCTCCGTTCCGGATTCCGCCCAGTCACCACCCCGGCCAGGAGCTAGGAGCTAGAGGCTAGCGGCTAAAAGGCCCCCCCCCTACCCCCCTTATTTATTTTTCTTTTCCACAGAAAGCTTGCAGATCATTTCGCAGTGCGCTTCGGCAGACTTTCGCCTTCACCACATCTCGCTCATCAGGCGGTTATCGCGGCAACGCCCTCACGCATCGCAGAAACCTCTGCATGCGTTGCCCGCGCCGCAGTGCGGCGATCTGTATAGATTCGTGGCTCGCCAAAGCAGATCTCCGCGGTAAAGTCAGGTGCGCCGAGCACGCGCCACAGATGCGGCAGAAAGGCCTCATCGCCAAACCAGCACACCGTGCGCTCTTCCGCGCCGGGTGGCATCCCATAGCGCAGCGCAACTGCGGTTACCGGAGCGCCCGCCAGGCATGCGGGCTGGAAGAGCCATGGGTGAAATCGCAGCACCTTGCAACCGTCCGTACTCGTACCCTCTGGGAACAGCAGCACCGGTACCGGAAGCGCCATCCGCTCTTCCATCAGTGAAGCTGCCTCGGCCGCGCTCGCCAGGCTCGTCCGTTCCAGAAAGAGCGTTCCACCCAGCCGTGCCGCCATCCCGAAAAACGGCCAGCGCTCAATCTCCGTCTTGGCCACAAAAAAGCAGGGCATCACCGCCGACAGCATCAGAATGTCGAGATAGCTCATGTGATTAGAAGCGACCAACCCGCGCACGGGCGGCCGCCCCTTTACGCGGTAGGCAATGCCTAGGCTACGCAGCGCGTATCTGCACGCAGACTGCAGCCAGTGCGCGCGCTGCTCCAGCGTCGGCCTTCCGCGAAAGCGCAATATGGAGAAGCGCACCATGCAGCCGGCCAGCGCCAGACCAAGCGCTGACGCGCGCCGCAATCTTTTCATGGCTGGATAAGCGGCACCAGAAAGCGATTGCGCGCCGAGGCCGACAGTTGCTGCAAATCCAGCAAAGTTAGAAAATCGATAGTACCAAATGCCCGATCCCACGCCGGCGGGGCGCAGATACGCGCGCCAATTGCCAAATACGTCTTCAGCAGCTTGGGCACCTTCACCGCTTCATCCAATTCCTGCACCTTGTCGCTTGCTATCTGTATCGGGCAAATATAGTCCGCCTTCGGTTGCGTCTCAAACTCCGGGGACACTCGGTAGTTCTTAAGCTGGTGATGCATGCGCCAGCCCTCCGCCGGATCCTGCGAGTTCAGCGAGGAGCACCCAATCAGGTAGCGCAATCCCCGGTCGTGCGCGTACTGCGCAATGCCCCGCCACAACAGCGTCAGCACCTCCGGCGTCCGATGCTCGCGGTCAATCGAGGCTCGCCCAAGTTCCAGAATGCCCGGCCGCAGCGGCTCATACGGCGCAAGGTTGAACTCCAGCCCCGAGTAGTAGCCAAGGTGAAGCGCGGCCGTTTCACCCGACTGCATGCGATACGTCCCGACCACGCGTCGCGCCGGATTCACTTCCAGCTTGTCTTCCACCAGCAAGTGGTCGCAAAAGAGATCAAACTCGTCGGTATCCAGCCCTATCTCGCAGGACCTCTCAAGCCCCTCGCGAAGTTCGAAATTAAATACCCTGAAGCGCAGTCTGCAAGCGGCCTCTCGGTCTTCATCCATCTGCGCCAGCCTCAGCCGATAGCGCCCCACCTCAGCGTGAACACCCGGCCTCACTGGAGCAATCGCGAACGGCGTGTCAACAGCGGGCGCCATAACCTCCATTCCGCAGGCAGACAGGCACGCGGAATCCGATGAAACCTTTTGTGCAATGCTGGTGATCACGTCACCAGTATGCGTCCGTCATTGTGAAGCCTTCGTCAAGTCCATGCAAATGCCCTGCGAATATCCCTTGAATCACCAATGAAAAGCTGAAGGCTCTCCGCGCGCGGAGAGCCCTTCGCCGGCCGATGCCTGAAGCCTTACACACACCCGCCCGCAATCGACGGAATCACCAGCACCTCATCGCCATCCTGAAAGCTGTACTTCTCATTGCCCAAGAAGCGGATGTCTTCCTCGTTCACATAGAAGTTGATGAAGCGCCGGATCTGCCCGTCCTCGCCGCGCAGGTGCTGCTTCAGCGCCGGAAAGCGGTTCTCAATCTCCGCCACAAGCTCCGGCAGGTTCGCCGCCGTGCTGGCAATCTCGCGCACGTTGTCGGTGTGCTTCTGGAACGCATTCGGCAAAAGGACTCTAACGGACATGGCTTTCTCCTGCCAGGCTCAATCCCTGGCTTGCTGCTGTGTACTCTTCCACAAAATTTTCGAAATCAGTAAGCCGCGGACGAATCGCCCGGCTTTGGTCGTATGCGCCGTTCAGCGCGTCGGTCGTCTTCAGGCCGTTGCCGGTGATGCAGGTAACCGTCAGCTCGTCCGCCTGGATGCGCCCATGCGCAGACAGCCGCGCCGTCACCGCCGTCGTCACGCCGCCCGCCGTCTCGGTAAAGATGCCCTCCGTCTCCGCCAGCTCCTGAATGGCCGACACAATCTCCACGTCCGACACATCCTCGGCCCAGCCGCCCGACGAGCGAATCGCGCGCGAGGCGTAAATCCCATCCGCCGGGTTGCCAATCGCCAGCGACCGCGCAATCGTGTGCGGCCGTTGCGGCTCAATCACCTCGGTGCCGTTCTTCACCGCCTTCGCAATCGGCGAGCAGCCCGTGGCCTGCGCGCCAAAGAAACGCACCGGCTTGTCCTCCACCAGACCCAGCGCAATCAGCTCGTTGAACGCCTTGCGAATCTTCGTAATCAGCGACCCGCCCGCCATCGGCACCACCACATTGTCCGGCAGCCGCCAGCCCAGTTGCTCGGCAATCTCAAAGCCCACCGTCTTCGATCCTTCAGCGTAGTAGGGCCGCAGATTCACATTCACAAAGCCCCAGTTGTAGCGGTCGGCAATCTGCGAGCACAGCCGGTTCACGTGGTCGTAGTTGCCGTCCACGCGCACCAGCGTCGCGCCATACACCTGGGTGTTCAGAATCTTCGCGGGCTCCAGGTCGGCGGGCACCAGGATGAACGTCTTCAGCCCCAGCCGCGCCGCCTGCGCCGCCACGGCGTTGGCCAGATTGCCCGTCGAGGAGCAGCCCACCGTGTCAAACCCAAACGCCTGCGCATTCGCCAGCGCCACGGCCACCACGCGGTCCTTGAAGCTCAGCGTAGGCATGCACACCGCGTCATTCTTGATGTAGAGATTGCGTGCCCCAATGCGCGCCGCCAGCCGCGGCGCCTTCACCAGCGGAGTCAGCCCCGCCGGCGTCTGCGGCTCGTAGCTGTCGGCCACCGGCAGCAGCGCGCGATAGCGCCACATGTTCAGCGGCCCCGCGCTGATCGCCTCGCGCGTAAAACGAGTGCGGGCATGCTCGAGGTCATACGTCACCTCAAGCGGGGAAAAGCAATCATCACAAATGGAAAGCGGCTGAACGCCGTAGGTTTTGCCGCACTCCCGGCATCGCAATTCGTAGGCAGTCGTCACAAGTCCCTCGCATCGATGCGAGCAGCTGCGAAACCGCGGGCGCGTGACCGGCTCAGGAAGAGCGAACGTGAAATGACTCGAAAAAACTTGCGAGACGCCTCGGCAAAGAGTGCTGAAGCATCCCCCGAATCTCATGTTCCCCGTTTCCGGGCGAGAGTTGACACCATACTCCTGGTTTGCCCAGGCAGGTTGTCGTGGCGTCACAGGGCCCGTCCCTCAGCCACTCTGCATGAAATTCAGGCCTGCCCTTTGGGGGCAAACTTGAATGATTTCGTTGTACCACAGACCCAATCGCCGGGCAACCGCCTTTGCAGCGAGCGGCGCAAAGCAGTATTTGAATTGCAAAAGCAAAGCGTAAAGGGCACAACTGCCCGCATTGTGCGCCCTCTCACCCACCCGCAATCGCCCCGACCACCATCAGCGGCTCTTTGCCCTCTGCCACCGCGTCCGGCAGCGGCGCATCGGGCGATTCGTGCGACAAGTCTTCTCCGCAGGCAAAGAAGCGCAGAAACGGCCGCCGCTTCTGCGTTTCATGCTCGCGGATGGTGCCCATCAGCATGGGGTAACGGGCTTCGAGCGCGTCCAGCACGGAGCGCACCGTGACCGGCCCGGCGACCTCAAGCGCGACGTCGCCCTGCACCTGCGCCAGGTTGCGCAGGTGGTAGGGCAACGCGACTTGAACGGTGTGCGTGTCGCCGGACGTCATGCCAGCGTCTGCACCTCGACGGAAAGCACGGCAGGCAGGTCATGCACAATCGCCTGCCACGTGTCGCCACCATCAGCCGAGGCGTACACCTGCCCGCCCGTCGTCCCAAAGTAGATGCCGCACTTGTCCAGCGAGTCCACCGCCATTGCGTCGCGCAGCACGTTCACGTAGCAGTCCTTCTGCGGCAGGCCGTTGGTTAGCGGCTCCCACACGTTGCCGCCCGTGCGGCTGCGATAGACCTGCAGCTTGCCGTCCAGCGGAAAATGCTCCCCGTCGCTCTTGATCGGCACCACGTAGATCGTCTCCGGCTCGTGCGCGTGCACGTCGATCACAAAGCCGAAGTCCGTGGGCAGGTTGCCGCTGACCTCGGTCCAGTTGTCACCCGCGTCGTCACTGCGCATCACGTCCCAGTGCTTCTGCATGAACAGCACATTGGGCCGCGCAGGGTGCATCGCGATGTGATGCACACAATGGCCCACCTCGGCATTCGGGTCGGGAATATATTGCGAGTGGAGGCCTTTGTTGATCGGCTTCCACGTCTGGCCTCCGTCATCCGTGCGGAACGCCCCCGCCGCTGAAATCGCAATGTACATGCGCTGCGGATTGCTCGGGTCCAGAATGATGGTGTGCAGGCACATGCCGCCCGCGCCCGGCTGCCACTTGGGCCCCGTGCCGTGACCGCGCAACCCCGGCAGTTCCTGCCAGTTCTCGCCGCCATCCGTCGAGCGAAAAATCGCCGCATCTTCCACGCCGGCGTAGACGGTGGCCGCGTCCGTCAGCGATGGCTCGATATGCCACACGCGCTTGAACTCCCACGGATGCTGCGTGCCGTCGTACCACTGATGCGTGGTCAGCGGCTTGCCCGTTTCGGCGGACGAGTCATACACGAACCGGCTCGGAAGAGCCTTGGGCGGACCGGGAACGGGGAGTTCCGCGGCAGTAACTCCGGGCTGGTGCCACGTCTTGCCGCCGTCCGTGGAGCGCTGCAGCAGTTGGCCAAACCAGCCGCTCGTCTGCGAGGCGTAAATGCGATCCGGTTCCACGGGCGAACCCTTCACGTGGTAGATTTCCCAGCCCGCGAAGTGGGGGCCGCTCACCTCCCACTTGTCGCGCTTGCCATCTGCCGTCAGGATGAACGCACCCTTGCGCGTTCCCACCAATACACGCACCTTGCTCATGTGCTGTTGAGACCTCCAATTGGAATCGCCCGCCAGGGAAATCTACGGACACGATCTGAGAATTGTTTCCCGATTCGTGCCGAAGACACAAGTGAATTCTTGGCAGCGGACCATCGTTGCGTAATTCATCTGCCGCCGCCCTCGGTTCGCCCTGACCGCCTTCTGCTTTAAACTCAAAGCTGGACCAGCTCATGATCAAGCTCTTTGGCGGCAGGAAAGACCCGCAAGAACCCGCGACGGACACGCCCGCGGCCGAGGCCGAAAGCCCCGCGCTCGGACTCTTTGGCCGCATGAAGCAGGCCGTGACGCGCACCCGCGAGTCCTTCTCGTCCAGAATTGAAGGCATCGTCTCGCTCACCCGCACAGTGGACGAGACGGCCCTCGAAGAGCTTGAATCCGCGCTGCTTACCAGCGACATCGGCGTGCAGACCACGACGGAAATCCTCGACGCCCTGCGCGACCGCGCCCGCCGCCAGGCCATCGAGGGCGGCACCGAGCTGCGCGACCTGCTCAAGGCGCAGTTGCGCGGGATTCTGGAGGCCCCGCAGCGGCCCGTGCCCGCGCCGGACGCTCCGCCCAAGGTCACGTTTCTTGTGGGCGTCAACGGCACCGGCAAGACCACGTCCGCGGGCAAGCTGGCCGCCTGGCTGCGCGCCCGCAACCACACTGTCCTGCTCTGCGCCGCGGATACCTTTCGCGCCGCGGCCATCGAGCAGCTTGAGGTATGGGCCTCGCGCTCGGGCGTGGAGATGATCAAGACCCGCCAGGGCGGCGACCCGGCAGCCGTGCTCTACGATGCGGCAACCGCGGCCAGGGCGCACAACATCAGCGACCTGATTGTGGACACCGCCGGCCGCCTCCACACCAAGACCGGCCTCATGGACGAGCTGGACAAGATGCGTCGCACAGCGGCGAAACTGATCCCCGGCGCTCCGCACGAGGTGCTGCTAGTGATGGACGCGACCACCGGCCAGAACGGCCTGCAGCAGGCGCGGCTGTTTACCCAGGCCGCAGGCGTCACCGGCATCGTGCTCACCAAGCTCGACGGCACCGCCAAAGGCGGCATCGCCGTGGCCATTGCCCGCGAGCTCAACCTGCCCGTGCGCTTTGCGGGCGTGGGCGAGAAGATGGAAGACCTGCTGGAGTTTTCACCCGGCGAATTTGTGGACGCGCTGCTGGGATAGCACACAAGCGCTTCGACCCGCATTGAAAGGATTTAAGCCGTGAAAATGAAGCTCCTGAATCGCATCCTGATTGTCTATGCTGCCGTTCTCGGTGGCCTCGCCCTCGAATACTTCCGGGGAACTCCGATCACCTCACTGGTGATCATCGGCGTTATCCTTCTCATGCTCGCCAATGTGGTCTTTTTTGTCGGTGCGCAAAGGGCCAGAAAAGCTCAATGAGCTCGCTGGAGCAAGACCGGTACTGGATGGAGCGGGCGCTCGAACTGGCGCGTCTCGGCATCGCCATGTGCTCGCCGAATCCTGTGGTGGGTTGCATCATTCTGGACCGAGCAGGCCAGTTGCTCGGTCAGGGTTGGCACGAGTATGACCTGCTGGACCACGCGGAGGTCATCGCACTGAAGGAGGCCTCGCAGTTTGGCAGTGAGCGGCTAAAAGGCGGCACGGCCTACGTCACCCTTGAGCCCTGCAACCACACCGGCCGCACGCCGCCGTGCACCGGCGCTTTAATTGCCGCCGGACTGGGCCGCGTGGTGGCCGCGACCATTGACCCGAATCCTTCCGTCGCCGGCCACGGCCTCGACCACTTGCGCACTGCGGGACTTCAGACCACTGTCGGTGTCTGCGAAAAAGAAGCGCGCCGCCTCAACGAAGGCTTTGCCCACTGGAGCCAGCACAAGCGGCCGTTCGTGCTGATGAAGGCGGCCATGACCCTCGACGGCCGCATCGCCCCGCCGCCCGGCCAGCACGTGCTGCACGCGCCCTACTGGATTACCGGCGAGGCCGCCCGCGGCGCCGTGCAGCCGCTGCGCTGGCAGGCCGACGCCGTCCTCACCGGCATTGGCACCGTGCTGGCCGATGACCCCACACTCACCGACCGCAGCGGATTGCGCCGCCGCCGCCCGCTGCTGCGCGTCGTGCTGGACTCGGCCCTGCGCATGCCGCTCGACTCAAAGATGGTTCTCAGCGCCCAGAACGATCTGGTGGTCTTTACGGTTTCACAGGACGACGCGCGGATGAGCGAGTTGCGCCAGCGTGGCGTGCGCGTGGAGGTGCTGCCTGCGGAGGCTGGTCGCGTCCCGCTCGGCAGGGTGCTGGATCAACTCGGCGAGGAAGGCATCCTGACCCTGCTCACCGAGACCGGCACGCGCCTCAACACCGCGCTGCTGGCCGGCGGGCTGGTGGGCCGCGTGCATCTGTTTGTATCGCCGCAGATTATGGGCTCTGACGCGGTGCCTGCGTTCATGGGCTTGGCCAGTGCCATCCGCATGGCCGACATGGAGGTGGAGCGCTACGGCAATGATCTGGGCCTCTGCTCCCTGCTCCGCGACCCATGGCCGGCGAAGCAGGAAGGCTGAAACTGCGCACCGCTTGACTGCATCAAAGACAGTATCGAGCTGGACCCGCTGAGGGCATGACCACGGCCAGCCTGACCTGTCACAATCTAAGGAAGAGGTTTTTGCAGAATGGTTGCGTCCCCTGTTCTTACGGCTTTTGTTTCCGTGGTTGGCCTGTGCGGCGTGCTCGTCTGGCGCGTGCGCGAGGGCCGCACCGCGGTGACCGTGAAGAAGCTCGTCATGCCTCCGGTGGGCATGGCGACGGGGTTCTGCATGTTCCTGGTGCCGCTGTTCCGCGTACCGTGGACCTGGGCGCTCGCAGCCTTCCTGGTCGGCGCCATTGTGCTCGCCTATCCTCTACTGCTCACCTCAAGCCTGCGGCGCGAGGGCGAAGCCATCATGATGAAGCGCTCCGGCGCGTTCTTTGCCGTGGTCATCGTACTGGCCGCTGTGCGCTACTTTGCCCGCGACTACTTCGACAAGTACCTGACGCTGGAGCAGACCGGCGGGCTGTTCTTCATCCTGGCCTTCGGCATGATCCTGCGCTGGCGCATGCATCTGCTGTCGATGTACCAGAAGCTCACCAAGCCGGACATTATGCTCGACGCGGCGACGGAAGAAGCGGGCAACTAGCCAGCGGGCAATTCAGCGTCGTTTCCAACCCCTAATTCGAGACCCGGCGCGCACATCCCCGACGGGCTGCGCTAGTAGGGTTATCCTACGTTCCCTTCGGAAGCTTGCTCCTTGACTATCACCTTTAGTCCCTCTTCCGAAATTGCCTTCGCAAAGCCCTTTCTGATTAACATAAGCTCTCCTTCTATATCGTTATAGGCAATTGGGGAGTAGATTCGGTTCTTGATGTAATCGATAGAGTGGTCGTATCCAACAGCTTTCCCCACTGCTTGATATAAATCGACCCGTAGGTCCAGCAGAGTCGCAGCCCATCCAGCGTTATTGCTATCAGTGGTTATATGCGTGAGGATCTTTCCCCAAGCATCCCTGACCCTGCTGTCCTGCCGCCGGTCAAATATCGCATCGATCGAGTTTAGAGCACGAACATAATCGGGATGCAAGGGCGTTGCGCGCAGAGACATCAGGGTCGTGTAAACCTGAACTCTACGCGATTTCTTTTCGCGAATCCTGTCGAG
The DNA here is from genome assembly GCA_028876395.1 of Acidobacteriota bacterium. Classification (GTDB taxonomy): domain Bacteria; phylum Acidobacteriota; class Terriglobia; order Terriglobales; family Acidobacteriaceae; genus Telmatobacter. The sequence continues at coordinate 4,475 of JAGWRX010000064.1, read as the reverse complement.
AACTCGCTGCGTCGCAAGCGCAAGGACCGGGCCGAGTAGGAGAGCTAGGAGTGTTATCCAATCGAACCATGATGGTCTTGGCATATTTAACAACGGAGTATAACGCGATGTGAGATTTCGTACAATACAACCATGTTCACCGGCATCATTGAGCAAACCGGCACGCTGGTCAGCCTGACGGACCGGGGCGGCGTGCGGCGGATTTCGGTCGAGGCGCCGGGCATTGCCGGGCGGCTGCGCGAGGGCGACTCGCTGGCGGTCTCCGGCGTGTGCCTGACCGCGCTGGACGTGAACCCGACTTACTTCCACGCCGACCTCGCACAGGAGACGCTGGACCGCACCTCGCTGGGATCGCTCCAGCCCGGCGCCAAGGTCAACCTGGAGCTGCCCACGGCGGCCGGAAGCCCGCTGGGCGGCCATATTGTCCAGGGTCATGTGGACGGCACCGGGGAACTCCGCTCTCTTGACCCTTTGGTTTCGCCTTCCAGTCCCAGGTTCAACAAGGAAACCACCGACTGGACCCTGAAGGTCCGCGTACCGGAAAACGTGCGCCCGTGGATGGTCCACAAGGGGTCCGTGGCGATCGAGGGCATCAGCCTGACCATCGCGGACTTTGACGGCGAGGCAATCTCCATTGCGATTCTCCCCTTGACCTATTGGCGGACCAACCTGCACACGCTCGCGCCCGGCGCCCCGGTCAACGTGGAGACGGACGTTCTGGTGAAGCTGGCCCACGCCCAGATGCTGGCGCAGAAGAAGCCGGAGCTGGAGCTGACCGAGGCCTGGCTCGTGGCAAACGGCTTCTAGCCGGGGTTCGAGGCGAACGCTTCCGGACGGTTTTGCGTCTATCGTTGCGTTGAGACTGTTACCCTTGAGCAGGAAAGCGTTGTAGACGAGAGACGACGGCGGGGCAGGTGCCCGGCCGGCAAGCGAATCTATGGCAGAGTTTGTCATCAAATTGGCCGATGAGCGTGGCCGCGTGCAGGAGCAGGTTCAGACGGCGGGCTCCGCCGATGAGCTGCGCGCGCGCTTCACCCATGCCGGCTATCACGTCTTCTCTGTCAAAGCCCGCAGCGGACGGTCGCTCTTTTCGAGGCGCAAGGTCAAGCTGGAACCGTTCCTCATTTTCAACCAGCAATTCCTTACGCTCGTCCGTGCCGGACTGCCTATCCTTGGCTCGCTCAAGATGCTGGCCAATATCCAGAAGGACGCGCACTTTGCCGGCCAGTTGGAGGACGTGGCAAACCGCGTCAAGACGGGCGACGCGCTTTCATCGGCATTTGAAGCGCAGGCGGGCATTCCGCCCATCTACACCACCACGCTGCTGGCCGGAGAGCGCTCGGGCAACCTGCAGGAAGTGCTGGAACGCTACGTCAGCTTCCAGCGCGTGTCGCTTACCTTTCGCAAGAAGCTGACTGCATCGCTCATCTATCCGTCGCTGCTGCTCACGCTGGTCAGCGGCCTGATGATTTTCATGTTCACGGTGGTGATTCCGCAGTTTGCCGAGTTGTATGACCAGATGGGCTCGCAGCTTCCCGCCATGACCATAGGGCTGCTCACCTTTGGCAAATGGACGCAGCACAACATTGTCTGGCTGGCCGTAATCATTGTGGGCGGCGGCTTTGCCGGCTACCGTTTTTCCATCACCGAGCGCGGCCGCGACTTTGTGGACGGCTTCCGCATCGGGCTGCCCGTCTTCGGCAAAATCTGGCTCAAGTACCAGGTGGCGCTGTTTGCGCGCACCCTTTCCACGCTGCTGGCGGGCGGCCTGCCGCTGGTGCCTTCGCTGGAAACGGCGGCCCACTCCATCTCATCGCGGCGCGTTTCAAAGGCGGTGATTTCGTCCATCGATACGGTCCGCGAAGGCAAGAGCCTGGCCGATTCGCTCACCCAGACCAAAGTCATTCCCGACCTCGCCACGGAAATGATCTCCGTGGGCGAGCAGACCGGAGCCCTGCCGCAGATGCTCAACTCCGTGGCCGAGTTTTTTGAGGAAGACGTGGCCACGGCGCTCACCGCGGCGCTGGCGCTGATTGAGCCGGCCATTTTGATCGTCATGGGTGTGGTGGTGGTCTTCATTCTCATTTCTCTTTACCTGCCCATCTTCTCGCTGGGGCAGACTGCAGGAAGTCAGGGGTAATGCGCCATGGCTGATCCGACCGTACTTACGCTTCCCGCGGGTCCACAGCCCGGCAGCGCGGAAGAGCGCGCGCAGGCTGAAGCGCTGGCCTATCGCTACCGCGCCGAGTTCGTGGACCTGAAGAACTTCAAGATTCAGCATGAACTGCTGCGCACGGTGCCGGTGGAGCTGATGTTCCGCTACAACTTCGTGCCCATCGAGCAGCGCGGAGAGACGCTGGTGATCGCGGTCAGCGACCCATCGCGGCTGATGGTGCTGGACGAAATCGCGGGCCTGCTGGGCCATCGCATCACGCCCCGCGTCGCCACGCTCTCGCAGATTACCGACCTGCTCAAGAAGACCGAGCAGTCGCAGCGCGTGCTCGACGAGGCCAGCGAGGGGCTCACCTTCGACGTGCTCTCCGGCGAGGACAACGCGGACGAGAACATCTCCATCGAGAAGCTCACGAGCGATGAAGACATCAGCCCCATCATCCGCCTGGTGGATACCACCATCTTCACCGCGCTGGAGCGCCGCGCCTCCGACATCCACATCGAAACCTACGACGACTCGCTGCATGTGAAGTACCGCATTGACGGCGTGCTCCAGGCCGCCATGGCTCCTATCGCCCGCGAGCACCACACCACGATCCTCTCGCGTATCAAGATTATGAGTGAGCTGGACATCGCCGAGCGACGCGTTCCGCAAGACGGCCGTTTCCGCGTTCGCTACAAGGGCCGCCTGATCGACTTCCGCGTCTCCATCATGCCCACGGTGCACGGCGAAAACGCCGTTCTCCGCGTGCTGGACAAGGAGTCCATGAGCGAGAAGTTCCGCAAGCTGACGCTCGACGTGGTGGGCTTTGCCGATGACGATCTGCGCCGCTTCCGCCGCTATATTCGCGAGCCTTACGGCATGGTGCTGGTCACCGGGCCCACCGGCTCCGGCAAGACGACCACGCTCTACGCCGCTCTGAACGAGATCAAGAGCGACGAAGACAAGATCATCACCATCGAGGACCCGGTCGAGTATCAGATTCGCGGCATCACCCAGATTCCGGTCAATGAGAAGAAGGGGCTGACCTTTGCGCGCGGCCTGCGCTCCATCCTGCGCCATGACCCGGACAAGATTCTGGTGGGTGAAATCCGTGACCAGGAGACCGCGCAGATTGCCATCAACTCCGCTCTCACCGGGCATCTCGTGTTCACCACCGTTCACGCCAACAACGTGGTGGACGTGCTGGGACGCTTTCTGAACATGGGCGTGGAGGCCTACAATTTCGTCTCCGCGCTCAACTGCATCCTCGCGCAGCGGCTGGTGCGCACCATTTGCGAGCACTGCGCCCATACCGTTCACTACGGCGATGACATGCTGCTGGCCAGCGGCATGGACCCCGCCGAGTGGCGCAGCTTCGACTTCCGCGAGGGCGCCGGCTGCATCGAGTGTGGAGGCACAGGCTATCGAGGCCGTACAGCCATCCACGAACTGCTGGACTTGACCGACCCGATCCGCGAGCTGATTCTGGAAAAGAAACCCACCTCCGAGGTGCGCAAGCTGGCCCAGAAGGAAGGCATGTCGTTCCTGCGCGAGTCGGCGCTGGATCGCGTCCGCCGCGGGCTGACCACGCTCAAGGAGATCAACAAAGTAACGTTCATTGAGGCCTCACGATAGTGCGTTGGATACCGAGCAGGAAACAATCCGGCTCCCAGCAGAGCGGCCGCCCGCCGGCAGCGGTGGAGCTTTCGCCCGCCGGCGTATTGGCCGCCGCGCTGCCGGGCAAAGGCGAGCCGCCCGTGTATGCCTTTGAGCTTCTGCCCTCGGGCGCTCTTGTGCCCGGCATCGGCGAACCCAACCTTCGCGCCCCCGAGGCGGTGGCCGCGGCGATTCACACAGCCCTGGGCAATGCGGCGCCACGCACCCGCGCAGTGACGCTGGTGCTGCCCGACGCCGCGGTGCGCGTCTTTGTGCTGGACTTCGATTCCCTGCCCGGACATGCGAACGAGGTCGTGCCTGTGCTGCGCTTCAGGCTGCGCAAGATGGTTCCTTTCGACGTCGAGCATGCGGGGGTCAGCTACCAGGTTCTGTCACAGAGCAAGACCGAGTGCAGGGTGCTTGTTGCGGTACTGCCCGGCCCGATTCTCGCGGAATACGAATCCGCGGTGCACGCTGCCGGTTACGAGCCCGGCGCGGTGCTGCCGTCAAGCCTGGCGGCGCTGGCCGCGCTCGACGCGCAGGAACCCGTTCTCGCCGCCTGTCTAAACGGCGCGTCGCTCACCACCTCCATCTCTCATGGACAGGACCTGCTGCTCTATCGCACGCTCGATCTGCCCACGGAACCCGACCTTCGCCTGACGGA
>JAGWRX010000063.1 GCA_028876395.1 Acidobacteriota bacterium | reverse complement strand
TCATGTGGACGGCCCGCGACGAGCAGCCCATTGTGCCGGGTGCCCGGGCGCACCAATGCGGGCTTATTGGTGGCGGAGGACGGGATCGAACCGTCGACCTTGGGGTTATGAATCCCACGCTCTAACCATCTGAGCTACTCCGCCGGGAGGGAGCGGCGCGAGTGCGCCACCATATTGATGATACGGGCGGTTGGATTTGAGGTCAAACCCCGCGGGGGGGACTGCAGGAGCGGCGCTGCGCGGGGCGGCGCTGGGGTAAACTCGGCGGTATGAGCGAGTTCCGAATTGCGGGGGTGATTCCGGCGCGGCTGAGCTCCACGCGGCTGGCGAGGAAGGTGCTGCGCGAGATTGCCGGGCGGCCGATGGTGGAGTGGGTGTGGCGCGCGGCGGTCGAGAGCGGGCGCATGGATCCGGTGGTGGTGGCGACGGACGCGGACGAAGTGGCGGCCGCGTGCCGGGAGCGCGGGATTCCGGTGGTGATGACGTCGGCGGAGTGTCCGAGCGGGTCGGACCGTGTACGCGAAGTGGCGCGCCAGATTGACGCCGATATTTACGTGAATATTCAGGGCGACGAGCCAACGCTGACGCCGGACTTTTTTGTGCCGCTGCTGGCTTTGTTTGAACGGCCTGAAGTGGATGTGACTACGCTGGCGGTGCCGTGCGCGGCGGAGGAAATTGCGAATCCCAATGCGGTGAAGGTGGTGACGGCGCTGGATGGGCGGGCACTGTACTTCTCGCGGGCGACGATTCCGTTTGACCGCGATGGGAAGGGGTATGTGGGCTATCGCAAGCACCTGGGGATTTATGCATACAGGAAGGCGGCGCTGGAGAGGTTTGCGGAGTTGAAGCCTTCTCCGCTGGAGCAGGCGGAGCGGCTGGAGCAGTTGCGGCTGCTGGAGAACGGGATGGCCGTATATGTGGCCGCGGCCCCGCGAGACACGATTGGGGTGGACACGGAGGAGGATTTGGCGCGTGCGGAGAAGGTGCTGAAGAACCGAGACGAGCCCTGACTATCCTTATTCAGAGAGTGTGGCCGAAACCGAGATTTGGTGACGGACCACTGCCTGGAGACAGGACAAGTTGGACTTCAGGGAGAACATCGTCATATCTAAAACGGCATTGATCTTGGGCATCATAATTGTGCCGCTCATTACAGCCGCTGCAGAAAAGTGACATCGATGTCATAGTCGCGATTCGACCCTTGCAGACCTGTTGAACCGGGATTGACAGGCCGCAATTCTTGCATCGGACTCCAATATATTCAGTAATCATGGTTGCCTCCTGGCGGAAAAGAGTAACACGGCTGTCAAGTGGTAAAAAATCTGAATTGCGCGCAAGAAGCGGATAGCGCAGTAGGTGGGCTGTCGGCGACGATGGTTGCTGTGAGCGGAGCACTTCCATTGGAAAAAACGCGGGGCGGTGTGCGGGCGCTGGATGCGGACGCGGCGTGGGCGCAGGTGGTGGGGCGCGACGCGGCGGCGGCATTTGTGTATGCGGTGACGACGACGGGCGTCTTCTGCCGGCCGGGGTGCGCGAGCCGCAGGCCACGGCGGGAGAATGTGCGGTTTTTCGCATCGGCGCGGGAGGCGGAGGCGGCGGGCTTTCGCGCGTGCCAGCGCTGCCGCCCCACGACAGCGTCGAGTGGATCTTTGGACAGGGTGCGTGGGTATATTGAAGCGCATGTGGATGGCCCGGTGCGGCTGAAGGAACTGGGGCGCGTGGCGGGGATGAGTCCGTTTACGGTGCAGAGGCGGTTCAAGGAGGCGATGGGGGTGAGTCCGCTCAAGTACCAGCGGGCGCTGCGGGCGGGGAATCTGCGGCAGGCGTTGAAGGGGGGTGCGACGGTGACGGATGCCATCTATGAAGCGGGCTTTGGATCGTCGAGTCGCGCGTATGAAGGCGCGGGGCTGGGGATGACGCCGGCGCGGTTTGCCGAGGGCGGACGCGGGGAGCGGATTGGGTTCACGACGGCGCGGACGGCGTTTGGGTGGATGATTGTGGGCGCGACGGAGCGCGGGCTTTGCTGGCTGGCGCTGGCGGGCTCGGCGACCGAGGCGGAGGCGAGCTTGCGGGAGGAGTTTCCGGCGGCGGAGCTCAAGCGCGATGCGGGGCTGAAGCGGCTGGTGGATGAAGCGCTGCGGGTGGTGAGCGGGCAGGCAGGTGCCGGGGCGGAGTTGGGATTGGATTTGCGCGGGACGGTGTTTCAACTGCGCGTGTGGCAGGCGCTGCGGGAGATTCCGCGGGGCGAGACGCGGAGTTACAGCGAGTTGGCGCGAGAGATGGGCGAGCCCAAGGCAACGCGCGCGGTGGCGCGGGCGTGTGCGATGAATCGCGTGGCGCTGGTGGTGCCGTGCCATCGCGTGGTGGGCGCGAGCGGGTCGCTGACGGGGTACCGGTGGGGTGTGGATCGGAAGCGGGCGCTGCTGGAGGCGGAGCGTCGTGAGGCAGCTTCCAGCCGCTAGCTTTTAGCTTCCAGCCACAATGCGCGCATCCCAGGTCTCAGAATCGAGACCTGGGGCACCCGGATTGGTGTGCGGTACTACGATCGAGGCCCCTCACGCATGGCGGGCGGCAGGCCGGGTGGCGGTGGCGAGCAGGGTCTGGAATTGCGGGGCGGCGGGGTCCTTGTCGACGACGGAGGCGTGCGCGCTGGCGAATCCGGCGGCGGTGAGCATGGATTCGATTTCCGATTCAGCGAAGCCGAGCCACTCGTCGGCGTAAAGCTCGCGGGCTTCTTCAAAGCGGTGCTGGAGCAGGTCGAGGACGACGATGCGGCCGCCGGGGCGCAGGATGCGGTAGGCTTCCTGCACGGTGCGGTCGGGGTGCAGCGCGTGGTGGAGCGACTGGGAGAAGAAAACTAGATCGACTTCGGCGTCGCCGATGGGGACCTCTTCCATGTCACCGAGGCGGAATTCGACGTTGCGGATGCCGAGGCGCCGGGCATGTTCGCGGCCGACTTCAATCATTTTGTCTGACGTATCGACGGCGATGACCTTTGCCGCGCGCTGGGCGAGGAGCAGGGCAAAGGCGCCTTCGCCCGTGCCGAGGTCGGCGATGACGAGGGGCGGCATGAGTTGCAGGAGCGCTTCGGCGAGGCCTTTCCAGGATTTTCCCGGCACGTAGTCTTTTCCCAGACGGCCGGCAACGCTGTCAAAGAAGGTGCGCATTTTGTCCTGGCGCTTTTTGAGGACGCGGCGCATGATGGCCTGATCGCGGGCGGCTTCAGGGATTTCTGCGCGGGCCTGGGTGAGCAGGCTGCCGAGAAGATCGCCGGGGCCCGAAGGCGTGATGCGGTAGAGGCTGCTTTTGCCGGCGCGGCGGTCTTCAACGAGGCCGGCCTGTTTGAGCTGCGAAAGGTGCGTGGAGATGGTGCTTTGGCCCATGACGAGGATTTCCTGCAACTCGGCGACGGAGAGCTCCTCGGACTGCAGCAGCAGGAGGATGCGGAGCCGGTTTGGATCGGCCACGATGCGGAGCGATTTCAGGATTGACGGCATAGGCGGTTTCTGATACATATCAACATATCACGATAGGTCGATAAGGAGAATTGAAAATGGCAACGTCCACACTGGAAGTCGCGGGAGCGGATTACAAGGTCGCGGATATGTCGCTGGCCGAATGGGGCCGGAAGGAGATTGCGATCGCCGAGCACGAGATGCCGGGGTTGATGTCGATCCGGCACAAGTATGCGGCGGAGAAGCCGCTGGCCGGGGTGCGGGTGACGGGCTCGCTGCACATGACGATCCAGACGGCGGTGCTGATTGAAACGCTGGTGAGCCTGGGCGCGGAGGTGCGCTGGGCGAGCTGCAACATCTTCTCGACGCAGGACCATGCGGCGGCGGCGATTGCGGCGACGGGCGTGCCGGTGTTTGCGTGGAAGGGCGAGACGCTGGAGGAGTACTGGGACTGCACGTACAAGGCGCTGAGCCATAAAGATAAAGACGGGAAGGGCGGCAAGGGCCCGCAACTGGTGGTGGACGATGGCGGCGACGTGACGCTGCTGATTCACAAGGGCTATGAGCTGGAAGAGGGTGACGGCTGGGTGAACACGCCGAGCGGCAACCACGAGGAGCAGGTGATCAAGGACCTGCTGAAGAAGGTGTATGCCGAGGACCCGCAGCACTGGCACAAGGTTGCGAAGGAATGGCGCGGCGTGAGCGAGGAGACGACGACGGGCGTGCACCGGCTCTACAAGATGATGGAGCAGGGCAAGCTGCTGGTGCCGGCAATCAATGTGAACGACTCGGTGACGAAGTCGAAGTTTGACAACCTGTATGGCTGCCGCGAGTCGCTGGCCGACGGCATCAAGCGGGCCACCGATGTAATGGTCGCCGGCAAGGTTGTGGTGGTTTGCGGATACGGCGACGTGGGTAAGGGATGCGCTCATGCGATGAAGTCGCTGGGCGCTCGCGTGATCGTGACCGAGATCGACCCCATCAATGCCTTGCAGGCAGCAATGGAAGGATACGAAGTCACCACTATGGACGACGCCGCTCCGCGCGGCAACATCTTCGTCACGGCCACCGGCAACTGCGACGTGATCACCGGCAAACACATGCAGGTAATGCCCAACGACGCCATCGTCTGCAACATCGGTCACTT
>JAGWRX010000062.1 GCA_028876395.1 Acidobacteriota bacterium | reverse complement strand
TTTGAGCTTGGCCATGAGGCCGATTCCGCGTCCTTCCTGCTGCTCGTAGAGCAGGATGCCCGCGCCCTTCTGGGCGATGAGGCCCAGGGCCAGCTCCAACTGCAGGCGGCAGTCGCAGCGAAGCGAGCCAAAGACATCGCCGGTAAGGCACTGCGAGTGGATGCGGACGAGCGGCGGCGCGGCATGGATGTCGCCCATCACGAGGGCAACGAGGCCTTCGACGTCGTCTTTGCCCGGCACGTTTGTCTTGACCTCGTCGCAGGGGCGCGGCGCGGGCAGCGTGCCCTCAAAGCCAAGAATGCGGAAGTGCCCCCAGCGGGAAGGGAAGTCGGCCTCGGCGATCTTCTTTACACTCTCAAATGCCATGTCACCATTTTACTTTGCCCGGCGGCGGGTCTGCTGAATGGGGATCGCCGCTGCGCTTTGAAGCAAGCGCTGCATGGCGTGGGTTTGCGCGGGATTTTTCCGCAGGGGAAGCCGGGCGCGATACATTGATTGCGTGGTCGATAACAAGCTGATTCTGATTACGCTGCTGGTGAAACTGGGGGTGGCCGCGTCGGTGGCCAGCGCACTGGCGCGCTCGCGGACCTTCCAGCGGCTGTTGTTTGCCGAGCAGCGCCGCCATCGGGAGACCGCGGGCCTGCTGGCATTTTTTCTGGTGCCGCTTACGCTGGGCGTCTGGGTGCGGACGACGGTGCCGAACTTTCTGGCCGCGGATATTTCCTTTGAGACGGTGATTCTGCTGGGGCTGCTTCTGGGCCCGGGATGGGCGATGCTGGGCGGGGTGATTCTGTCGGTCCCGGCGGTGATTCACCATGAGTACCTGGCGCTGCCGTTCAATGCGGCACTGGGCCTGGGCGCGGGTATCCTGGGCAGCTTTGTGGAGACGGATGAGATCTGGTCGTTCACTCCGTTCATTGACCTGAGCCTTTATCGATGGGTACGGCGCAACCTGCGCAAGCCACGCATCGACCGCCAGATCCTGCTGCTGTTTCTGATCGCGGCCATGGAGATCTGCCGCGAGTGGGTATCGCGCAACCTTCCGCACAAGACAGGACCGCGGCGGCTGTTCGCGCTGAATACAGATGTATGGGGCCTGCAGGTGCTGGTGTGGCTCTGCGCACCCATGGTGGTAGGCATTGCGCTGAAGGTGTGGAACGCGCTGCGCATCGAGATCAAGCTCGAAGAGCAGAAGCGCCTGCTGCTGGAGGCGCGGCTGGATGCGCTGCAGCGACAGATCAATCCGCACTTCCTGTTCAACACGCTTAATTCGATTGCCTCGCTGGTGCGGATGAACCCGGAACTGGCGAGGGTGATGACGGTGAAGCTGGCCAACATTCTGCGCGCGCTGCTGAAGGATCACGACACCTACGTTCCGCTGAGCGAGGAACTGAGTTTTACCGACGATTATCTGGACATTGAAGTGGTTCGGTTTGGCGCGGACAAGCTGAGGGTGGAAAAGGAGATCGACCCGCGCACGCTGGGCGTGCTGGTGCCGAGCATTCTGCTGCAGCCACTGATTGAAAACAGCATCAAACACGGGCTGGAGCCGCGCATCCACGGCGGCACGGTGACGCTGCGCAGCCGGCTCGACGGCGACCGCGTTCACATTGAGGTGGCCGACGATGGCGTGGGGATGGGCAACCGGCCGGCGTCGGCGCTGCGGCACGATGGGGCCGGCATCGGCATGAAAAACGTGCAGGAGCGGCTGGAGGTGCTCTACGGCGACCAGGCGCGCTTTACGGTGGTCAGCAGCCCGGGGCGGGGCACGCTTGTTTCGATTGAGATTCCAGCCAGCCTGCCGGAGACGGCGTAAAGTTCCACACTGGTCAACAGGAAAGCTTCTGTATTGCACAGCCATTCGCGTTATCCTCACAGAATGGTGCGATTCACGGTGCTGGCGTCGGGATCAAAAGGCAACAGCACGGTTGTCTCCGGCGGGCGCACGCGGATTCTGGTGGATGCGGGGTTGAGCTGCCGCGAACTGTTCCGGCGCATGCGCCAGGCGGGCGAAGATCCGGAGACACTGGATGCGATCCTTATCACCCACGAGCACCAGGACCACGTGAACGGACTGGCCGTGACGGCGCGGAAGCTGGGGATTCCGGTCTACTTTACCGAGGGCACGCACCGCGCGTGGATGCGCTGGCTGACGCCGCGCCGCCAAATGACGTATACCCAGTGGCTGGAGCAGTGCCGCCAGCAGGCCGCGGCCCGGCATGCCGAGGCGGACACGGCGGCGGGCGAGGGCGAGGCGGACGAGGCGGAAGCCGTGGAGCTTGATGCCGCAGCAGAAGAACCCGCGCAGACTGCGGCGGTGGCAGCGGATGCCGCGCCTGCCGCTGCGCAGAAAGACCCCACGCTGCTGCCGGCGGTCGAGTACTTTGAGGCCGGCAGGCCCTTCCAGATCGGCGATATCGCCGTGAATCCTTTCACCATTCCACATGACGCCGTGGATCCGGTGGGCTTTGTGCTCGAGGCCGAGGGGGTGCGGATGGCCGTGGCCACCGACCTGGGCTATATGCCGCCCAACGTGAAGGCCCAGCTCAGGGGGCTGGACCTGCTGCTGCTGGAATCGAACCACGATCTGGAGATGCTGCGCGACGGGCCCTATCCCTGGTCGGTGAAGCAGCGGGTGTTGTCGCGGGTGGGTCATCTCTCGAATGATGCGGCGGCGGAGTTTCTTGAGACCGAGTACGACGGGCAGGCGGGTTACGTGATTCTGGGGCATCTGTCTGAAAGCAATAACCATCCGGAACTGGCCCGCGTCACGGCTGAGCGCGCTCTGAACGGCCGGGCGAGCCTGCTGGCGAATCGGCTGTTGCTTGCAGAGCAACATCAGCCTCTGATGCCTGTTTATTTTTAGATAAACTCGGCTACAATAATTTGAAGGGCATCACTCTGTACCATGTGGATTGGCAAGGGAGACGCCGGGGCGCAGATGCTCTGGCTAAGTTGAGTAGATTGGCATGCCTTTGCAACGGACAAGGCCGTATTGGCATCCAACCACTCGGTGAACTCCGTTGCCGGATGAGCCGCGCTGAGACATGGCGGTTGAGCGCATCCTTTGCAAAGTGAGTCTAAACATTATGGCAAGAACACGATGTACGGATCCGGTTGTGGGCTCCATTCTGGCAAGCTGGCGCTATGACATCTCCGGCATTTCTCCTGAGATGCGGCGGGACTATGAGCATCATCTGGCGGACTGCGGACGCTGCAGCGCAAGGCAGAAATTTCATCGCAGCCTGGATGTGACGCTCTTCGTACTGACATCGCTGTCTGTATTCTTTTCCCTGTTTGCGCTGGCGGTCATCCGGCACATCAAGCCGCTGGAGCACGTAGCCTTCAACCTGCTTGGCCTGGACATCTCTTCGATGTACGAGATGCTGGTGTCGGCGGCCATTGCGGGAGTCTGCTTCTCAGTGATTGCGTTCCTGCTGGTTCTTATGGCGACGCCCGCGCCAGCCTATCTGGGCGGCATTGCGGCAGAGCGCGCGAAGATTATCGAGGAGCGGCTGCCGGCGGCGATCAAGTCACTGCGACCGCGGTAAACGCGGATTCAAAAAGCAAAGGGGCTTCCCGAGCGGGAAGCCCTTTCTCAGCCTTGAAAAACGCCCTTTCGAAATTATAGGTATGGAATGACCGTCGGGCGCTCTAGGGTCTGCCCTAGCCGGAAGCCAACGGTATTAGGATTACTTTGCGGTGAAATGCAGATTACGCAGGAAGTAGTACTCATTCACAGGATCATCGTCTGAGATTGCAGGTACAGAGGGAGCCTGGGCAATGATGTCTCGCAGACTTATCGGCTGAGAGAGTACAAGGTCGAACTGCTTCTGCGGGTCGGATTCAGGGCCCCAATCTACGAAGTCGCGAATTGCGGCAGGTGGCATACGCTCGACGAGCGCCTGGCTTGTTAAAGGGGGGAGTGGATCCATGCTGGCCAAGTAGTGGATTCCAAAGTGCTGAATGGAACGAAACGCACGCACATGAGAAAAAGTTTCCAGGAGGGCCTTGGTGACCGCAACTGTTGTTGCGGGTTCTCCCTCATTCTCTGGGTACCACATTTGAAGAATCCCGCCTTCATTCAAGTGTTTTTTGACAGTTGCATAAAATTCCCGCGAGTACAACAGACTTGACCCTGCGGCAGCTGGCGGTGGCGGAGGATCGACGACGATGACATCATAGCCCTGATGTGAGCCGTCAAGAAAACGGCGTCCGTCATCGATAACTACCCGGGACAGAGGCAAGTCCATAAGGCTGGCTGCATCTGCATGAAAGTAGCCCATCAGGGGAGGAACGCTTGGCACCAAATCCACAACTGTTGTAGGGATTCCCCAGGAAAGCATCGAGCGGAAACTGGTTCCCATTCCAAAACAAATTACGAGACCATTGCGCGGCGGTCTTGCCATGTAAGCGAGCGGAAGGTGAGCTATGTACTTAGTGATCGGCGTCAGATTTGTCATTCCGATCCCGTTCACCAGCAGATTGCGGTCAAATCCTTGTCCGGTGGCGATGACAGTTGCTGTGTAGTCCCTGCGAACTATTCTTTCGGGGAATCGAGTTTCGAAGTCATGGCTCTTGCTAAAGAGGAAGATGGCAAGACCTGCGATGGCTGCAAACTGGATCTTAGAGTTGAAGATTGTCTTTTGCGGCGCGACTTCGCGTTGTTTCGTCAGCATGACGAAGCCAGCGATGGCGAATAACGGAATTGAAAGAACGAATGTTGCGTGACGTTCACCAAAGGACGGCAACAGCCAGAAACCAGCAATAAGGGGCCCCAGAATTGAGCCACAAATATTGATCGCGTAGGCGGTTCCTGCTTTGTCCGGGTCGCCGTTTGACCAGAAGTCCACTAACAGCGGAGTTAGATAACCTGTGAGGGCGCAAAAGAAAACGATACACGCCAAGCGAGCTCCGCCGAAGTCGAGGTGCCCGGACGAAAGCAAAGGGTCAGCAGCGACGACTGGCAGTATTGAGCTCAAAGCGAGAAGCCCCCAAGTCGATGCCTTCTCTGCATTCTTGCCAAGTTGAATTCTGGATCTGTAATCCTGCGACCCGATCAGTGTAGCCAAAAGGTAAACAGCGAGAATTCCCGCGAATGTGTAGACTACATTGCCTAGATACGGGGTGAACTGCCGAATCCAAATCACTTCAAGGCCCATGCTTACAAGACCTGAAGTGAACAGGAA
>JAGWRX010000061.1 GCA_028876395.1 Acidobacteriota bacterium | reverse complement strand
TCCTGAAAAACGGGGCGCAACAACGCGGAGGGCGAGATGCGCTCGGGCTGGGCTTCAAGAATGCCCACAAGATCTGCGGTGGAAAAATTCGCGCGCCCGGCCTGCCACAGGCCCTGCGGTTCGTTCGCGCTGGGCCGCTTGCGTTTGAGAGCCAGGCGTGCGCCGGTCTTTTCGTCGATCAGGAAGAGCAGGCTTGAATCCGGGCCCACGGCGACCTGCGCATGGTAACCCGCGGCCTCCAGCGCATTGTTGCGCTCAATCAGGGCGGCATGGAGTTCATCGGCACGCTCGATCGCCGCGCGCAGCACACGCGCGCCCAGCCGGTGCGCTTCGCGGCCGCTCGCATCCAGCACCAGCAGACCCTGCGCGGCAAAGGTCTTCGCGTAGAACTCGCGAAAGGCCTGGGCAAAGGTCTTGCCTGGCACATAGGCCGCGGCCAGAGCCTCCATGGCATCGGAGTAGCCCACAAGTTCCCATGCCTGCTCCACGAGGGGCTGAATGCGGTCATCGAGCATCAAGCCGCCGGCCGGCACCGCCGCTTCGGGCGAACCTGCGTAGGTGAGCGTGCGCATCTCTCGGCGCGCGGGAAAGCTCACATGATTGATTTCGGCAAAGTCATGATCTTCGCTCGCCAGCCAGAAGATGGGAACGTGCGCATGGCCCGCGGCAGTGGCCTGCCGGGCGCGCGCTACGGCCGTGGCCGCCTTGAAGGGCGTGAAGAGCGGCCCGCCCAACAAACCCACCTGCTGCCCCGTCACCACCACGCCGGCACCGGCGCGCAGCGCCTGCAGGGAGGTTGATGGCCCTTCATCCGGATTCTGCGTCGCCAGCAGGTCCACCATCTGCGGCAGACAGGCTTCCACCCCTTTGCGCTGCTGCCAGGCCTCGCTTCCGGAACTCGACGGGTAGAAGGGCCGGACCGCGGTCGAACCGGCGCAGGCGTCGCGAAAGAGCCGGCTCATGCCGGGCACAACAACAGTGGAATGACAGTCTGCGATGGACAAGGGGCTCACTTCCGGCTCTTGGGGTCCTGTGGGAATTCCTGTCCCGGAACGGTCAGGGTTGGTGCCTCCATACAGGATGCCACGGAGGGCATTTGCGATGCACAACCCGCAGGCGCCAGTGCGTATACTTTGCTTGATCGTACCCGAACCCAACGCGGAGAGAGAGTGACAGGATGCCGAACAAGGTGAAGCCAGCCAAGCCCGCCAGCAAAAAGAGCAAAACTGCGAAGATCGCATCGCGCAAGGCCAAGGCTGCGGTGGCGCCGGAGCGCGCGCGGCTTCTCAGCTCGGTGGTTACCTATGACGGACCGCTGTTCCGCGTCCACCACGACAAGTTGATTGAGCCGGGGGGCAAGCGCAGCGAGCGCGACGTGATCCGTCACAACGGCTCGGTCGTCATTCTTGCCCTGGACCGCTCGAAGAACAAGAAGGACCCCTGGATCGTGGTCGAGCGCCAGTACCGCCATGCGGCCAATCAGTTCCTGTGGGAGCTGCCAGCGGGCAAGCTCGATCCCGGCGAGGAGCCTCTGGCGGGCGCGCAGCGGGAACTCGAAGAGGAGACCGGTTATCGCGCAAAAAGGTGGAAGCCGCTGGTGGAGTACTTTGCCAGCCCAGGCTTCCTCGGCGAATCGATGAAGGTCTTTCTGGCGGAAGGCCTGATTCCCGGAGACGCGCATCCTGAAGAGGATGAGGAGATTGAGCTGCGGCTCGTCAAGCTCTCGGATGCCGTGAAGATGATCGAACAGGGCGCCATCCTCGATGGCAAGACGCTCACCAGCGTGCTGCTCTATACGCGGATGCTGGCGAAGAAACGGAAGAAATAGCAGACGCCGCGCGCGGTATTCGCATTTTGCCTTGTTGCTTGCGGGTCAACAGCTTGCGCCGGAGGCTGGGCTTTGGCTCGCGCAATTTTATCTTTTTTTCATGTCTTCGATTTCCTCAATCAACCTTTCGCGCGTTTTTGTCGTCATAGCATTCAAGGACAGGCAATGCCCCCGGTGTAGGCTGTCCAATCCTTAAATGACGCAAGAGAGGCAAAACCCCGTGACTCAGTACAAGGGCAAGGTCAAGTGGTTCAACAACGCCAAAGGTTACGGATTCATCGGGCGTGAGGATGGGCCGGATGTGTTTGTGCACTACTCGGCGATTCAACTGGACGGCTACAAGACCCTGAAGGAGGGCGATGAGGTGGAGTTCGACATCGTCCAAGGTCAGAAAGGGCCCCAGGCGGACTCGGTAATCCGTCATCGCGACACCGCGCATACCGCCGCGTAGCCGCTTTCATCCAAACAGGCTGCGGGCTGCGTCCGGTTCGATTCGGGTCGTCAGTTCGCCTTTTTCGCTTCCTGGAATGGCATGAGCGCTCCAGAACACGGCCAGGCCGCACCCGCGGACGGAGCATGTGTCGCCGTCTGATTTCAGACAGGTCTTCCCTTCTTTCAACGCTGTCCTTTCCGGGTCGGCTCGCAGATACTGGTGCCATGGATAACTCCTCCATGGCGCAGCTGCTTGCGCAGACTGCTGACCTTCTGGAAATCGACGGCGGCGACAGCTTTCGTATTCGCAGCTACCGGCGCGCCGCCGAATCCCTGGAACAAACAACCGTTGACGTAGCCAGCGCCACGGCGGACCTTGCCCAACTGCTTGAGATTCCGGGCATCGGCAAGGGCATGGCGGCCAACCTGCAGGCCATTGCATCCACTGGATCCCTGCCGCTGCGGGACGAACTGCTCGCCAAGTACGGGGCTGCGATTCTGGAGCTGCTGAAGCTGCCCGGCATGGGACCTAAGACCGTGGCGCTGCTGTGGGACGCGGCCCAGGTAGCCAGCGTGGACCAGCTAGCCGAGGCCATCGAAGCCGGACGCCTGAACGACCTGCCGCGGATGGGCGCGAAGCAGATTGAAAAGCTCCGCAAGGGCATCGACGATTACCGCCGCAGCTCGGGCCGGTTCCGGATCGACGATGCGGAAGAGGCGGCGCAGCGCATTCGCGCCTACCTGCTCGACTTTCCCGGCATCGAGCGCGTCACTCCGGCTGGTTCCCTGCGACGCGGGCGCGAGACAGCCGGCGACCTGGACCTGCTGGCGACGGGATCCGCGTGCCGCCCCGAGCACACAGCCGCCGCGGTGGATCATGTGGCTGCCTTCCCCGGCATTCAAACCATCCTT
>JAGWRX010000060.1 GCA_028876395.1 Acidobacteriota bacterium | reverse complement strand
TTGCGTGCGCGTGTCCGCGAAGGCCGGGAGAACTGTGGCAATCAAAGCCTTATTTAGGAAGAAGCAGTCGTAATGTCATCCAACGGATTCCATAATCGTTCGGCGCGCGTAGGGAACGTGCGCTCGCTGTTCAGCATGTTCTCCAGCGATCTCGCCATCGACCTGGGGACCGCCAACACACTGGTCTATGCACGCGGCAAAGGCATCGTGGTCAACGAGCCGTCCATTGTCGCCATCAACAAGAACACAGGTGAAGTAGAAGCGGTGGGCAAAGAGGCCAAAGAGATGCTGGGCCGCACGCCAGGCAACATCGTCGCCATCAAGCCGATGAAAGACGGCGTGATCGCCGATTTCAAAGTTACCGAGAAGATGTTGAACTACTTCATTCAGAAGGCGCACAACCGCAAGATGCTGGTGCATCCGCGGATCGTCATCGGCGTGCCTTCGGAAATCACCCAGGTGGAAAAGCGCGCGGTCATGGACTCCGCCTACCGCGCCAAGGCCAGCGAGGTGCACCTGGTGGAACAGGCCATGGTGGCGGCGATTGGGGCGGGGCTGCCGATCACGGAGCCGAGCGGCAACATGGTGGTCGACATCGGCGGCGGCACCACGGATATTGCGGTCATCTCGCTGTCGGGCATTGTGTATTCGCGCTCTGTGCGCATGGCCGGCAACCAGATGGACGAGGCCATTACCAACTATCTGAAGCGCAAGTACAACCTGCTGATTGGCGAGCGCACCGCCGAGCAGATCAAGATCGAGATCGGGTCCGCCTATCCGCTGGACAAGCCGCTGACCATGGAAATCAAGGGGCGCAACCTGATTGAGGGCGTGCCCAAGACCATCAGCATTGACGACAGCGAGATTCGCGAGGCGCTCGGCGAGTGCATCGCCGTCATCATGAACGCGATTCGCGTGGCGCTGGAACGGACTCCGCCGGAGTTGTCCGCCGACATCAGCGATCGCGGCATCGTGCTGACCGGCGGAGGCGCGCTCATCAAGAACCTGGACAAGCGCATCCGCGAGGAGACCGGCCTGCCCGTATCGGTGGCCGACGATCCGCTGGCGTCCGTGGTGCTGGGGACGGGCAAGATGCTCTCCGACTTCAGACTGCTGCGCAAGATCAAGATTGACTAACAGGGGTCAGGGATCAGGAGTCAGTTGAACAGCTCACAGCGGACAGTGGACAGTTCAACGCGGAAGCCGCCACAGTTTGCTGATCCCTGAACCCTGATCCCTGAACCCTGTTCTTCATCGTCATGGAAACGTTCTTCGTCCGCTACCGGAATCTCGTGGTGCTGCTGGCTCTGCTGGTGGCGCAAATCATCGGTCTGGCCATGCAGGTGCACCGGACCGAGAGCGGACGCATGAGCTTTGACCGCCGCGACGGAGGCGGGGTTCGCCTTATCCGGCTGTGGGCCAATGCGCTTGTTTCGCCCCCGGAGCGGCTGATTCACTCGACTGGCCAGGGCGTGGGCAGCCTGTGGCAGAACTATCTTGACCTGCGCCACGTGCGCCAGCAGAACCAGGACCTTGAAAAGACAGTCGACCGGCTGCGGCTGGAGCAGGCCGCGCTGCTTGAGGATGCGCGCCAGGGCCAGCGCCTGCAGGGCCTGGTGAGTTTCCAGGAGAAATACATCTACAAGACGCTGCCCGCACAGGTGATTGGCGCCAGCGGCAGCATGCAGTCGCGCGTCTTCTATCTCGACAAGGGAGCGGACGAGGGACTGAGGCGCGACATGGCGGTCATCACGCCGGACGGCATCGTGGGCAAGGTGCGCGAGGTGTTTCCGCACTCGGCGCAGGTGCTGCTGATCAACGACCAGACGAGCGGCGCGGGCGTGATTCTTGAGACGACGCGCACCCGCGGCATCCTGCGCGGCAACGCCACCGGCCAGCCGCAGATTGTGGGCATCATGGCCGACAATCGCATCAAGCCGGGAGAAAAGGTATTGACCGCGGGCGGCGACGAGGTGTTTCCGCGCGGCCTGCCCGTGGGCGTGGTGGAGAAGGTGGTGCCCGACCCGGAGCGCGATTCCTTCATCCAGGCAATCGTGAAGCCGGCCGCGCATCTTGACCAGCTCGATGAGGTCCTGGTCATCACATCCACTGAGGCGCGCTTCCCACCCGACCAGCAGCAGGACATGGCCACCAGCGAGACGCTCAAAGGCGCGGAAGCCGAGACCGAGAATACGCAGAAGAAGGCGTCGGAGATCATGGCCGAACGGCTGCCGGGGCTGATGGATCCCAACCTGCCCGCCGACCAGCAGCCGCTCAACGACAGTACTCCGCCGACCCCGGTGGCGCATACGCCGCAGCCGCTGCATCCTGACCGCTTTACGCCGGGAGCCGTGCCGGGCGCGGAAGCAGACCCGCAGGCGGGCGCAGCCGGGCAGAGCAAGCCCGCTGCGCCTGCGACGTCTGCAAAGCCGCGCACGGACGCTCCACCGCGGAGGAACCCGTGAGCATTTCGGTACTGACGGCCAACACCCGCCGCGCCGTGGAGGTTCACCGCTACCCGGTGCTCGTCTATGCGCTTGTGCCGCTGGTGGCGCTGGTGCTGCAGGCCTGGCTGCCGCGCGTGCTGGGCAACCATGTATGGTTCGATCTGCCGCTGGTGGTCACGGTCTACTTTGCCCTGGGCCGGCGCAGCCCCATCGAGGGAACGCTGATGGGCGGAGCGCTGGGCATCTTTGAAGACGCTCTGACGCAGCACGCGATCGGCATCAACGGCATCGCCAAGACGGTGGTCGGCTTTCTGGCGGCCTCGGTGGGGGTCCGCATCGATGTGGAGAACCACACGATCCGGCTGCTGCTCACCTTCCTGCTCTCGCTGCTGTCCAGCGCGATCTTTGTCTTCATCTATCGCATCCTGCTGGGGCTCGCCCTGGACTGGAGCTGGATTGGCGAACTGTTGAGGGCGCTTGGCAACTCGATCATTGCGCTGCTGCTATTTCCTCTGCTCGACCGGCTCAAGGTCAAAGACTAGGCCATGGGCATTGTCCTTGGCATGACCGTGCCGCCCGGGTTGCCGGCGGCGAGGCTTTCATTCAACAACGCGGTATCCTGAAGACGTAGGCAGATGGTTTTTGACAAAGTCACACGAGGCGAAAAGCTCTCCAGCGTCAAGCTGACGGCAGTGCAATACGGCATTCTGCTGATGATGCTGGCGTTGTCCGCGGGGCTATGGCGTCTTCAGGTGCTGGGCGCTGACAACTTCCGCGTGCTGGCCGAGCAGAACCGCATTCGCAAGGTGCCGATACTGGCCGGGCGGGGCAAGCTCTTCGACCGCGAAAACCGGCTGATTGTGGACAACTACCCGTCCATCTCCTGCTTTCTGGTGCGCGAGCAGAGCCGTAGCGTGGATGCGGACCTGCCTCTGATCGCCCGCGGGCTGCATCTTGATCTGGAGCAGTTGCGCGCCACGCTGCACCGCTATCGCACCGCGCCCGGCTATCAGCCCATCCCCATCAAGCAGGATGTAACCGCCGACGAGCAGGCGTTTATCGAGGCGCATCGCAATGAGCTGCCCGAGCTGGAAACCATCGACGAGGAGCGCAGGCTCTATCCTCGCGACGGCTATGCGGCGCACCTGATCGGCTATGTGGGCGAGGTGAGCGAGGAGATGCTCAACAACCCGCGCTATGCGGCCTATGAGCCCGGCGACGTGGTGGGCAAGGCCGGCGTGGAGGAGACCTACGACCAGCTGCTGCGGGGTCAGGACGGCTCCCGCGACGTGATTGTGGACAGCCGCGGGCGCGAGGTGGGTTACCTGCGCACCCAGCACGCGATTCCCGGCCAGGACCTGCGCCTGACCATCGACAACGACCTGCAGCGCGCCGCCGAGCTGGCCTTGGGCGACCGTGACGGCGCCATCGTAGCCATGGACCCGCGCAACGGCGAGATTCTGGCCATGGTCTCGCGGCCCAGTTTTGACCCCAACGCCTTCGCCGTCCGCATCGGCCGGTCCGACTGGAACAAGCTCCTCGCCGACCCGTCTCATCCGCTGATGAACAAGGCCATCCAGGCGCAGCTGGCGCCGGGGTCCACCTTCAAGATCCTCATGTCTGTGGCGGGCCTCCAGGAAGGGCTGGCGCAGGATCTGCACGTCTACTGCAACGGCGGAGCCGACTTCTACGGCCACTACTACCATTGCGATGCAAGGCACGGGGCCGTGGACATTCACAATGCCATCCCCTACTCCTGTGACACGTTCTATTACACCCTGGCCGACAAGCTGGGCATCGACCGCATCGCCGCCTACGCCACGCGCTTTGGCTATGGCCAGAAGACGGGCATCGATCTGCCCGGCGAGCAGGCGGGGCTCATGCCCTCCGCGCAGTGGGTGGTCAAGAACTATCACCGCAAGTGGTATGCGGGCGAAACCATCTCCGTCGGCATCGGCCAGGGCGCCGTTGAGGCCACTCCGCTGCAGTTGGCGCGCATCATCGGCGGCATCGCCTCCGATGGACACATGGTCCGGCCCCATGTGACCTTCCCCGACGAGCTGCCTGCCGACTTCCGGCATGCCCTGCAGGATACCTATCCGGGCTCCGGCAACGCCGACATCCCCATTGACCCCCAGGATTGGGTCACGATCACCGACGGCATGGCGCAGGTGACAGAGCCGGGGGCGTTCCACACCGCCGGCTCGGCGCACTTGGACGGCATTGACCTGGCCGGGAAGACGGGCACCGCCCAGGTGATGAGTCATGAAGCCTTGGACCGTACGAACAAAGGCCGGTCCACTTTCCCCAACGCCTGGTTCGTTGGCGTCACGCCGCGCCGCAACCCGGAGCTGGTGGTTGCCGTGCTGTGGCAGAACGGCGAGTTCAGTTACTACCCCGCGCGCATCGGCGCCAAGGTGGTGGCGGCTTACGTTGAGAAGCAGCGCCGGCTGGCGCATAACCTGCAATCCGCCAAGGCTCCCGCTCCGGTGGAGGTCGGCGCGATATGGTCCGTACCCGGGGCGAAAGCCGGCAGGGACGCGGGCGAGACGACCCCTATCCGCGCCGGTCACTTTTTCGTCAATCCCGGCTCCGATTCCGGCAACGCGGTGGCACAGAACGACCGCGGCGGCTCATCGACGCATAACCGCAAGCCCGCTTCCGGCCCGGCGCATCCCGGTCCGGCACAGCTGGGCATGGCCCTGCGGGAGCTGCCCTGGAGGAAGCCATGAGCCCCATGCGCCGCTTCCTCAGCTTTCGCGACTTCGACTGGGGCCTGCTGGCCATGGTGCTGCTGCTCTGCGCCCTCTCGGTCTTTGAAATCTATTCCGCCACGCTGCACACAAAGTACGCCGGCTTTCACACCAAGCAGTTGTTCTGGATTGCGGGCGGGCTTGCCGCCATGTTCATCGTCGCCAAAATCGACTATCACCGGCTGCTCGACTGGGTTCCGTGGGCGTATGGCTTCTGCCTGGTCGCGCTGGCGGCGGTGCTGGTGCCCGGCATCGGGCACAAAGCCCTGGGAGCACGGCGATGGATCAAGCTCGGGCCCATTCTCTTCCAGCCTTCGGAGTGGGTGAAGGTGATCCTCATCCTGGCCGTGGCGCGCTACTTTGCCAACCTGGGCGCGCGCAGCCTCACTGGGCGGGACATCCTGAAGGCCTTCGCACTGGTCGGCATCCCCATGCTGCTGGTCCTGAAGCAGCCCGACCTGGGAACAACGCTGACCTTCACGCCGATTCTGATTGCCGGGCTGTTTCTGGGCGGCATCAACCTGCGGCAGTCGCTGATTCTGCTCACGGCCGCAATTGTTCTTGTGGCGGGCGCGTGGTCCAGCGGCAAGGTGCTGAAGCCCTACCAGAAGGCGCGGCTCACCAGCTTCATCAATCCCGACAATGACCCCAGGGGCACCGGCTACCAGATCCGCCAGTCGCTGATCGCCGTCGGCTCCGGTGGCATCTGGGGCCAGGGCGCGGAAAAGGGCACGCAGACCCAGGGCGATTTTCTGCCTATTCCTCACGCCGACTTCATCTTTGCCGCGTTCAGCGAGGAGCACGGCTTTGCGGGCGCGGTTTTAGTGCTGCTGCTATACTTCCTCATATTGATGCGTTTGATTCAGAACGCTCAAACAGCAGCCGACCTGCCCGGATCTCTGATTATCATGGGGATCGTGGCTGTGTTGACCTTTCAGATTGCGGTCAACGTGGGCATGGTAATCGGGTTTATGCCCGTCACCGGAATCCCTTTACCGTTAATGAGTTACGGCGGATCTTCGGTGTTGTTTACCTTCCTGGCGCTGGGCGTGGCGATGAACGTGCGCATGCGCCGGTTTGTAAACTGACGGTCCCGGCCGTTTGGGTGGGGGACAGTCAAGCACAGGTTCAGCTCTTGTGCGCCACCGGGGCAACCCGAGCCACAAGGGGTTTTATTTTTCAAGTATTTAGCCGGCCAGGTCCGATGGATCCGAGTCCGGCAGGATTGAGTTCATGAGCACGCAGAGACGGGAAAACCGTTGGCAGCGTACAGGTCGCACGGCATGCGAGAAAGCATCCCGGGGCCCTTGCGAGAGATTTTTGTCGCAGGGGTGGAAGGAATCGGGGCATAGAACCCCCTCCTCCGGCAGGCGAGCAGACCATACGAAGGCCAGCGGTGGAACGGCCCCGCCAGAAGCCCTGGCAAGGTTGGCCACAAACTCTCTGCAATCGGATTACTTTTTCGGACAGCTTGTTCGGCAGGACATCCGCCGCGGCTCGCCGCCCCCCGGGGCAGGCAACCGTGCGGTTACCGGCGTACCAGCGACACGCAGGTCATCCCATTCGCCCATCTCCATCCCGCCCGGTATCTCCTCTTTCCATCCCGCCTCGCCGCAGGCCCCAGCAGGCAATCCCCGCTGGGCGGAAAGGTACGATGGCAAAAGAGATTTGCATTTCCAGCACGCCGCATGAGACGCGGCTTGCGATTCTTGAAGACGATCAACTCGCGGAAATCTACTACGAACGCGAAAATGAGTACACCCTGGCGGGCTCCATTTACAACGGGCGCGTCACCCGCGTGCTGCCAGGCATGCAGTCAGCCTTTGTGGATATCGGGCTGGAGCGCGACGCATTTCTGTATGTAACGGACTTTCTGGAGCTTGAAGACCAGGAAGAGACCGACGAGCTGGAAAGGGCGGCTGCCAGCGGCGGCGCTCAGCCTCCGCGCGAGGTGCGCAAAGAAGGCCAGCGCGCCGGCCAGAAACAGGAGCAGCGGCGCGAGCGTCCTGCCCGGGAACGCGCCACGGCAACCGACGCCGGCGCCGAGGCCGAAGACACCGAAGCAGCCGCATCTGAGACCCTGATCATTTCTGAGCAGGCAGAGGCCGCCGGGGAGCCCTCCGGCGAGCCCGGCGCGAAGCGCTGGCGCGGACGCCGCCGCCGTCGCGGCGGGCGGGGCGGCGCGGGCGCACAGGGGGAAGAACACGCGGAGGCCAGGGAGCAGGCGGAAGCCGCTCCCGCGGCCGCTCCCGAGCCGGAACGGGAAGTAGCGCACGAGATTCACGCGACAGCCGCACCCCGTGGAGAACGCGCCCCGGCGCCCTTCGTGCTGCCCGGCGAGACGCTCTCAAAGTATGGCGGCAAACCGGCGGAAGAAGCTGCCAGGCCCGAAGCCGAGCCGGTCAGACAGGCCGCCCGGCCGGCCGGCACCTACAAACCCAGCACGCTGATTGAATCACCCATCGTGTGGGATGGAAGCGGATTGCTGCCGGGCGAAACACTCTCCCGCCACCGCAGAGAGCCGGAGCCACCCCTGGCAGTGGACGCCGAACCGCAGGGCGTCTTCTCCGATTCGGTTGAAGCCCGCGCCGAGCAAGAGAGCTTCATCGAGGAGTTGATTGAGTTTCAGCCCGAGGCAGCCACGGAACCGGCAACGGAAGAACTGCCGGTGGAAGAGGAACTGACGGAGGAGACCACAACGGTGGCCACGGCTGAAGAGCCCGTTTCTGAGCCTGCTGCCGAGCCCGGTTCGGATGATCCCGAGCCCGACGCAACCGCCTCCCATCACGTGGACCCGCTTCCGCCCAGCAGCTTCAGGATTTTTGGCCTTGGCGGCAAGAAAAAGAAGACTGAAGAGCCCGCGCAGGAAGCTTCCGAGGCTCGCGGGCCTGCATCGGTGCCGCCGGTCTCCGCCTTCGCGCCCGGCAGCGGCCTGGTTGAGGAAGAGCTCATTGAAGGCGAAGAGCTGGAAGTGCCCGGCCACCACGTGCAGCACAAGGCCGACGAGCACGACCTGGATGAATACGAGGAGGAGACGCTGCAGACCCAGATTCGCTCCGGCGAGCTGGGCGAGATGCTGCAGGAGGCTCACCTCGATCACCGCATCCAGTTGGACTTTGACGACAAGAACACCGAAGAAGAGGAAGACGAAATCTTCGGCGGCGAGGAAGAAGAGGAAGAGCCCGTATCCGCCGAAGGCCAGCCTGCCGGCGAAGGACAGGCGCAGCCGCGCCGTGACCGCGGAGGCCGCAGCCGGCGTGGCCGCGGAGCACAAGGCGCTCCGGGCCAGGGCAGCCGTCGCGGCCCCTCGCGCCGCTCCGCGCAGACCAGTGACCTGCCCATCATCAGCGACCTGCTGAAGCCGGGCCAGGAGATTCTGGTTCAGATTGCGAAGGAGCCGATTGCCAAGAAGGGCGCGCGCATCACCAGCCACATCGCCCTGCCGGGCCGCTTCCTGGTCTTCATGCCCACGGTGTCGCATGTGGGCGTAAGCCGCAAAATCGCCTCCGACGAGGAGCGTCAGCGGCTCAAGAGAATCCTGGTGAGCGAGCGCGGCGAGGCATCGGGCGGCTTCATCGTGCGCACCGCCGCTGAGGGTGCTTCAGAGGAAGAGCTGCGCGCTGACCTGCGCTTCCTGATTCACCTGTGGAACGAGATCAAGCAGCGCTCGGAGAACTCGAAGTCGCCGGCGCTGATCTATCACGACCTGTCGCTGATCGAGCGCATTCTGCGCGACCAGGTGAGCGCCAACTTCTCCTCGATCTGGGTTGACTCCGAGGCGGACTACGAGCGGATTGTGCGCTTCCTCAACCGCTTCTCGCCTTCGCTGGTGCGGCGCGTCAAGCTCTACACGAAGGAGACGCCGCTGTTTGAGCATTTCGGGATTCAGGACGAAATCTCGAAGGCACTGCGCTCCAAGGTGTGGCTCAAGAGCGGCGGCTCGATTGTCATCAACCAGACTGAGGCGCTGGTGGCCATCGACATCAACACCGGCAAGTACGTGGGCAAGACGGCGCGGCTTGAGGACACCATCGTCAAGACCAACCTCGACGCCATCCCCGAGATCGTGCGCCAGATCCGCCTGCGCGACCTGGGCGGCATCATCATCATCGACTTCATTGACATGGATGAGCGCAAGAACCGCTTCAAGGTAATGGCCGCTCTTGAGGAAGCTCTCAAGAACGACCGCGCGCCGACCAAGGTCCTGCAGTTCAACGACTTCGGGCTGGTCGCCATTACGCGCAAGCGGGTGAAGCAGTCCCTGGAGCGGACGCTCAGCGTGCCCTGCCCCGTCTGCCAGGCCACGGGCATGGTCAAAAGCCCGGCAACGGTGTGCAACGAGATCTATACCGAGTTGCGCAAGATGCGGAAGCACTTTGAAAGCGCGGATGTGCTGCTGCGCGTGAACCCCGAAACGGTGAAGGTGCTCAAGGCCAACAACGCCCGCTGGCTGGTGGAGTTCGAGGAACTGGTCGGCAAGAACATCCTGGTGAAGAGTGACGCGAGCCTGCACCCGGAGCAGTTCGACATTCAGGGATAGACTTGCTATTGTGATGAACGGCCAAAGGCTGGAGCGATGCTCCGGCCTTTGGCCGTTCTTGCTGGGCCGCGCAACCTCCCGGCGGAAAGCTGTGTCTAAGCAGTTAGCAGAAGCTGCGTAAGGGATCGCGCAGGTACAGAGAAAAATTCGACCCACGAGGTAACTACATGTCATTTCTCAGTTCGACATCGTTGATGCGGCATGTCGCCATCCTTTCGGCTGCGGTGGTTTTCGCTGCCGGCTCCGCAAGCGCCCAGTTCGCAGCCCCCGCCGGCGCCTCCGGTTCGGCCACGCCTTCAGCTGGTGAATCCAGTTCCAGCGCATGGGAGCTTGCCGCCGATAACACCGGCAATGCCGACGCCCTGCCCGCCGCGCCTGCGGCGGAGGGAGCCGCGGCAGCCGGACAAGGCGGCGGGTATCAGTCGCACAGCCTCTGGAGCCATCTCACGTATGAGGTGGGCGGCGGGTTCAACGCGCCTACCAGTGAGTCCTCCAGATACATCACCTGGGGCGGGCAGCTGAACCTGGGCGCGGGGTATCGCTTCAACCCCCACTTCAGCACGCTGATGGAATATCAGTTCCTTGATGACAAGCTGCCGGGCGCGCTGATTGCGCAGACCGGCGCGACGGGCGGCAATGCGCACATCTGGTCGTTCACGCTGGCGCCTGTCTATGAGCTGTTCCCTTCGCACACCAATGACATCTACATCACCGGCGGCGGCGGCTTCTATCGCAAGGTGACCAACTTCACCAATCCCACGCCGACCCAGTACTGCACCTACTTCTATTGCGGCTACGGCTACACGAACCAGGTGGTGGGCCACTTCTCCAGCAACCAGGGCGGATGGAACGTCGGCGCCGGCTTCAGCCACCGGATGGGCGGCGAGTATGGCGACAGCAAGGTGAAGCTGTTTGCCGAGGCGCGCTTCCTTGATGTGCTGACGCCTGCGATGACCACGTCTCCGAACGGCCTGGGCGTCACCTCTGTCGGGAAGGACACCAAGGTTGTCCCGGTCTCGTTTGGCGTGCGCTGGTAGAGTGCCCGCGCGCCGCATCGCTTGTCCCCCCGGTCTTCCTGCCGTCTTCCCGCAAGGGAAAACGCAGGGAAGCCGGGGGCAATATTTTTCCTAGAGGATGCCGAGAACCCTGAGCCGCACCAGTCCCCCGGCCAGCACGCCCAGCGGCGCAATGGCCACCTGTGCCAACTGGTACAGGATGGGCTGCAGGCCGCGTGACTGCAAGGTGCTGAGCGCGGCCAGCGCCAGAATGATGAGCCCCAGCGCGAGTACGTGGACCAGCGGATTCGCGGCGCCAACCCATGCGGTAACATAGCCGCCCGTGGCGCCGGCCAGAAACGAAGCGCCGAGGTTGACAATCGTGTAGCTCACACCCGGCCTTGCGTCCACCGCGGCCAGGCTTGGCGCAAGCAACTGCATCAGTCCGCGCAGCGACAGGGCCACCAGCACCACGGCGGCAAAGCCCGCCGCCAGCGACAGAAACGCATGCAGGATCACCATGGCTTTCTTTCCGTTTCTGCCGGTGCGCCCACCTCGCCTCTTTCAATGCGCCCAAGAAACGACCGCGCCAGGCGCGGCTCGCCTGGGTGGCTCTCGCCGTGGATGGAGCAGAGTTCAAGAAACTCGTCGCAGAGCGCGTTGGGTTCGCCGGACTGGTGCGAGATGGCCTGCAAGGCAAAGGCCAGATCGCGCAGGCGGGCGGCCTCGGGCCAGGACTTGCCCTCGCCGTCATCGCTCAGCAACTCGATGTCTGAGAAGAGCCCGCGGCGGCCGCGTGCGCACTCCTCAAGGCAGGCCAGAAGCTGGTCCGCAAAGACGCGGCTCAGGGTGGCTAGTTGGCCGGTATCGATTGTGTCATGCGGTTCCATGGCCTTCCCGTCTGGCTACTTTGCCTGCATTGCGGCTTCCACTTCGTCGGCTGCGTGCGGCAATGCAGCGTCGAGATCGATGAGCTTGCCGTCCGGGCCCACAAGAAAATCGCACTCGATGCGCACGCCGATCTTCTCTTCGGGAATGTAGACGCCGGGCTCGATGGTGAAGACCATGCCGGGCTTGAGCACGGCGGGATAGTTGGCCGGATCGTGCACATCGATACCGACCATGTGGCCCAGGCCGTGAATCCAGTATTTGCCGAGGGGCTCGCCGTGCGGGCCTTTGCCGTGGGTGTTGATGTAGTTGTAGGCCGCAGTATCCAGCGAGTTGGGGTCCTCGCGGTAAGGGTCGTCGATGGTGGAGCG
>JAGWRX010000059.1 GCA_028876395.1 Acidobacteriota bacterium | reverse complement strand
GATTCGAGAATGACGGACATGCTTGCGAAACCTCAGAAAGAAAATAAGCTTCCAGCCGCTAGCTCCTGGCTGCCAGGCAGAAAGTTGTTGTTGCTAGCCAATGTTGTTCCAACCCATACGGTTTGCGGTTCCTATGCAAAGCCAAGAACCAGAGGCTAGCAGCTAAAAGCTTTTACATTCGCCAGACCGCCGAGCAGAAGCAGCAGCAACGCCTTCTGCGCATGCATCCGGTTCTCAGCCTGGTCGAAGACAATGGATTGCGGACCGTCGAGCACCGCATCGGTTACTTCAGCATTGCGCCGCGCGGGCAGGCAGTGCATGAAGACCGCGTGTGGCGCGGCCTTTTGCATGAGCGCTTCATTGACCTGGAACGGCCGGAAGATGGGGGCGCGCTTGGTGGACTCATGCTCAAAGCCCATGCTGACGCACACGTCGGTGTAGACCGCATCGGCTCCTTCGACGGCAGCCTGCGGGTCCTGCATCAGCCGCACTTCGCATCCGTTGGCCTGCGCAATGTCGCGCGCCAGAGTGACGATTTCAATGTCGGGAGAGTAGCCCCGCGGAGTGGCCACAGTGATGTTCGCGCCCAGTTGCGCGCCGGTCAGCATCAGCGAGTGGCAGACATTGTTGCCATCGCCCACGTAGGTAAAGTTGATGCCGGCTGCTGTGCCGAAGCGTTCCTCAATAGTCATGAAGTCGGCCAGAGCCTGGCACGGATGCTCAAAGTCCGAGAGCGCATTGATGACCGGCACGCGCGAGTTGGCTGCCATCTCGGTGATGGTGTCATGCGCATAAGTACGCAGCACAATGACGTCGACCCAGCGCTCCACATTGCGCGCCACATCGGCAATGGCCTCGCGCTCGCCAAGCGGCGAGTTGGTCTGGTCCACAAAAATTGCGTTGCCGCCCATGGCGTTGATGCCCGCCTCAAAGCTGAGGCGGGTGCGCAGGCTGGCCTTCTCAAACATCAGCACCATCTGCTTTGCGTCAAGCGCATGGCGATATTCGAGCGGGTTGCGCTTGACGTCGTGGGCGAGCTTGAGAATCGCGCGCACTTCGGCGCTGGACAGGTCGGCAATGGAACACAGGTCTTCGCCGGCCAGTCGAGCGGCTGCGGCAAGGATGTCAGGATCTTTCTGCACGGGGATTGCGGGCTCCCGGCGTTCGATGGTTGCTCTGCTAGCCACGGCTTTGTCCTCCTGCAGTGCGGGCAGTCTGTGCGCCGCTAAAGGCGGCAGCATGTTCGGTTAGGATTTCGTCCAGTGCGGCAATGGCTGTGTCAACGTGCGCACGCTCAAGGATGAACGGCGGCAGAAAGCGCAGGACGGTGTCGCTGGTGCAGTTGATGAGAATGTGCCGCTTAAGCATTTCGGCGACGACGAGCTTTGCCAGATCCGCGGAGTCGAGTTCCGCGGCGAGCATCAGTCCTTTGCCGCGCACGTCCACAATCGCCTCATGGCGTGCGGCGAGTGAACGAAGTTGCGCAAGGAAGTAGCCGCCCACTTCGGTCGCGTTAGCAAGCAGCCCATCCTTCTCGATTGTGTCGATGACAGCGATTGCGACAGCACAGGCAAGCGGGCCTCCGCCGAAGGTGGTTCCGTGCATGCCCGCGTGGATTGCGCGCGCTGCTTCTTCCGTGCAGAGAATTGCGCCAAGTGGGATTCCGCCAGCCAGAGGCTTGGCCAGCGTCGTTACGTCCGGCTGAATGTCGTAGTGCTGATAGCCGCACCATTTGCCGGTGCGGCCCATGCCGGCCTGAATCTCATCCACGATGAGCAGCGCTCCGGTGGAACTGGCAAGCGCGCGGGCCTCGGCGAAGAATTCCTGCGAGAGCGGACGAATGCCGCCCTCACCCTGAATGGCTTCGACGAGGATTGCGCAGACTTCGTCGGAGAATTTTTCGCGCAAGTCGGCGACATCGTTGAACCGGACGAATTCGACGCCGGGAACAACGGGCTCGAACGGCTCGCGATACTTGGCCTTGTAGGTCGTCGACATCGAGCCGTAGGTGCGGCCGTGGAAGCTCTGTTCGAGGGCCAGAAACTTTGTCCCAATCTGTTTGCCCTCGCTGCGCAGCAGGCCTGCGTGTGAGCGCGCCAGCTTCAGTGCGCCTTCCCACGCCTCGGTGCCCGTATTCGCGAAGAAGACGCGGGCAAGCCCGGTGCGCTGAGTGAGGCGAAGCGCCAACTCCGCCTGTCCCTCATGGAAGTAGAGGTTGGATGTATGGATGAGCGCGCGGCTCTGCCGGGCGATAGCGTCTTCAATCGCGGGATGACCGTAGCCCAGCGCGTTCACGCCGATGCCGCTCAGCAGGTCGAGATAGCTGTCGCCCTGCTCGTCAATCAGGTGCACGCCTTTGCCGCCCACAAAAAGAATGGGGTTGCGCTGATACGTGGAAAGCAGCAGTTCTGCTTCGACGGCGCGGATTTGGTCGAGTTTCGTCACTTGAGTTTCTCCTCAGGCCACCATGACTTCTGTGCCATGGGCTACGCGAGAGCTGCACAGGTCCGGCAGGGATGCAGCCGCTTCGGCGGGCAGAATTCTTACGCGCTTGACGCCGTTCAAAAGCGCCTCGCGACAGGCGTTGAGCTTGGGCAGCATACCGCCGGTGATGACAGCGGTTTTTGCCATCTCGGCTATCTGATCGATGCTGAGCCATCGCAGCACCTCTCCGTTTGCGCCTTTCACGCCGGGCACATCCGTGAGGAAAACGAGTGCGTCGGCACGGCAGGCGATGGCGCAGGCCGCGGCCATTTCATCAGCGTTCACGTTGTAATATTCTCCGTCGAAGCCCAGGGCCATCGAAGAGATGACGGGAACGCCATTCAACTGCCAGATAGCTTCAATCCAGCGCGGGTCGCTGGATGCAATCTCGCCGACGTATCCGAGATCCGGCGCCGTGCGCTTCTTGCGCGCGCGGAACAGCAGGCCGTCCCCTCCGGAAAGGCCGACGGCGGGCTGCCCCAGCGAGCCGAGAGAGGCCACGAGTCCTTTGTTTACTTTGCCGGCAAGCACCATCAGAGCCACGTCGCGCGTTTCGGCGTCGGTAATCCTGAGGCCATTGATGAACTCGCTCTGCTTGCCGAGGGCCTTGAGCGTGCGCGTCAACTGCACGCCGCCGCCGTGCACCACGGCCACCTGATTGCCATCGCGCACAAGGTCCGCAATGGCTCGCGTGCAGCCTTCAAGCAGCGACGGAGATTCAAGGCCCGCTCCACCGAGTTTGACAACATACTTCATTCAAGCCCCTCCGCTTCGCCCCAGCCGTGCATGATGTTCAGATTCTGCACGGCCTGTCCGGACGCGCCCTTCAATAAATTATCAAGGCAACTGACGATGACCGCGCGGCGGCCATCGGCGGCGAGCTGGAAGCCGATGTCAGCGTAACTTGTTCTGACGGAATACTGAATCTGCGGCAGGGCATTGTCGTAGAGCCGCACCATCGGGCTGCCGGCAAAAAAGTCATGGTACACGCGCGCTATGCTCGCACGCGTTTGCGGCTCGTTGAAGCGCACGTAGATGGTGGACAAGATGCCGCGCGGAATGGGCAACAGGTGTGGCGTGAAGACGATCTCGCCGGCGCGGATGCCAATCTGCTCCAGCAGCTCGCCTGTGTGGCGATGCGTGAAGACGCCGTATGCCGAGAGGTTGTCTGCGGCATACATGTAGTGCGTCTTGGCCGTGGGCGCCTTGCCCGCGCCGCTCACTCCGCTCTTCGAGTCGGCGACGATGCCGCATGACAGATCGACGAGTCCCGCAGACACCAACGGCCGCAGCGGCAGAATGACCGAGGTCGAGTAGCAGCCGGGATTGGCCACCAGGCGCGCGGAAGCGATCTGTGCGCGATGCAACTCCGGCATTCCGTAGACGGCCTGGGCCTGCGTCGCCGCAGCCTGCTCCGTTCCATCGTCCTTGAAGGCATAGACGGCGCGGTTTGCCGCTTCAGTCAGGCGCCATGCGCCGCTCAGGTCAATCACGCGCATGCCGTGCGCCAGCGCCTCGGGAACCCACTCGCGCGACTGCTCGTGCGGGGTTGCGAGGAACAGCACTTCCACGCCGCGCTCTGCCAGCAATTCCCAGGAGAACTGTTCAAGCTTCAGCGCGCTGCTGCCGTTGTTGTCGGCCAGCTGGGGGTGAATCTCACTGAGGGGAAGACCGCCGCGCGCTGCATCTTTCTCGTCAAGACGGCCCGCAAAGACCGGCGGCGTCCCTTTGAGGCGGGGATGATGCAGCAGCAGCCGCGCCAGCTCCGCGCCAGCATAGCCTGTGACTCCTACAACCGCTGTTTGTACCGTTTGCTTCATGACTCCAAGATCGTCCTCAACCGGGCTTCCACTTCGCCTGCTCTGCGCGAGTCGGGGCAGATGACCAGCACAGTGTCATCGCCGGCGATGGTGCCCAGCACCTCCGGCCATCCCTCATGGTCGAGCGCGGCGGCCACCGGCTGCGCTCCGCCCATTACCGTGCCGACAATCACCTGATTCATCGCCTGTCGCACGCGCAGGCCAAAGCTCTCCAATACCTCCACAACAGACGGTGGCGCGTCGTCCGGCACGGCGGCTGCGCCGTTGTTGCCATTGCTGCCGGGCAGGGAATAGCCGCCCGGACCCTTGGAGAGGCGCAGCTCGTGGATGTCGCGCGAGAGCGTGGCCTGGGTGACTTCAAATCCGCGGCGGCGCAGCTTGCGGCGCAACTCGTCCTGATTGGCCACCAGCGAGTGCGCCACCAGCTCCCGTATCGCGTTGTGTCTTTGGAACTTCATAGAGTTTTGCAGACAAATCGAAAGCGCGGCTCTCGGTGGGCAGCCGCGCTTGCATAAATATACAAAATAAGTGCATAAGTATGCAAGCCCAGTTTCCCAGGCATCTAGCGATACGATACAGGCCAGCCTGCGCGCGTTGAAACGCCGGTGGTCGCGTTTTCTTTACGCTATTCGGAGCGGATTGGGAAGCACTCTGGCCTGTTGCAATCCAGGCAGTAATTTGCTCGCGTATTCTGAGAAGTTTGTACGGATCATGCCTGCGCGCAAGCATAGGGGAGAGACGGGTTGCTGACTATGAGTGTACTTTCTTGCTCCGCTTTTCCGCATACATCGCGTTGTCGGCATGTGCAACAAGATCGCTGAGTGATTGGCGCCGGCTGCTTTCAGACGTAGCGCAGCCCACACTGAAGCTCAAGATGAACCGTTCGCTCGTCTTGGCATTGTAGAGCATGGTATCCGCGTACAGACGATCGAGTATTTTGCCGCATGCACTTTGGTCAAAAGTGCCTGCCACAACAAATTCATCTCCGCCAACTCGCCCTATCACCTCAGTTTCGCGGAAGGTGGTATTGAGTAGCTTCGCAGTTTCGACGAGCGCCATCGATCCGGTGCCGTGCCCAAGCCTGTCATTGATCTCTTTCAGATTATCCAGATCGAGAAACATGACGGAAAAGGGCATCTGCGAACGATTTGCCATGCGCAGTCCCTGCTCGGCCAAAATGTAAAAGCCCCTGAGGTTATAAAGGCCTGTCAACTCGTCGCGCAATGAAAAGTCATAAATCTTTCGTTCCATCTGATTGAGCCGCCAGGCCAGAAACAGCAGAAGCACGAACGCAAGGCCGGTGCTCATAGACGTGAGAACTGCCACAACGTAACTCGCAGGAATCAGATGTGCGCCTATCAGGCGCGCTCTGGCTGCTTCTCGCAGAAAAGGCAGCAGGATGATAATAGGCGATAAAAAGCGCGCGATTTTGCCGCCAAAACCATACCCCAGGAAGATCGAAAACGCGCCGTGCTCGGCTTGACGAAGAGTCGCAACGACCGTGAGAGGCACGAGGCAGGCCAGAGTGACAGGCGACGTGAAATGAACAGTTGGCACACCATAGATGTGTAAAACGCTGAACATATATTGAGAAAAGAGCGAGAGCGTAAGGAGGCAGAGGCCCCAGTTGCATATGTCGGCCAGATGAGTCACGATTGCGTTGCTTGCTGGCGTAGGGATCATCAGCACACCCAGAAGCGCAAAGCCAGTGGCTGGCCACAAAACCATGCTGTCGTTGCCCGGCGAGGCACCTCCCGCATTCATGAGCACGTATAGATCGGATGGAACGTGAAAGGCGGATGCGCAAATCACCGCGAGGGCAATCAACGCGGTGAGGACGGAAAAAAATCGGCTTAATTGAACCGATCGTCGAGATCGTTTTGCGTCAGAGAGAAAGATGCTGAGGGTGCTGGACAGTGAGGCCAGTGCGAATAAGATGCGTACTCCCGGAGAATCGACGGGCAGCACGCGTGCCAGAGGCTTGAACAGCACAACTGCCAAAGTGACTGCTGCCACTTGCGCCACCAGCGCGAGGCAGACCTGCTGAATCAAGACCAGCCCGTGAATGATAATCGGGTCTGGTTGGCCGGGTGCCTGGACTGCAAATCGATTGCGCATGTTGTGCTTGAATGAAACGGAACCACGGAAGAATTTGGAGTTGCCGCCGCTTTGCCATTGTACCGCATGAAAGGCAGGCGCAAAAGCGCCAAAGTCATCACTCACTGTTCAACTGTGATGCAGAGTCAGGCCTCAGTGCACGCGCAAGAGGCAAATGCAAATCGGCTAGAGGGGGGCTCGTCCAGAGATAGACGGAAGTACAAAGATACCTTCGCGCTGGTACACTCTCGATTGGCAGTGATTCCAGCCTGACCGGGATTCAGTTCAGTTCAAAAGAAAATGAGAGCAACCGCACCGCTTTCCACAATCAATGACCTGTTTTGCCGTGTAACCGCCGTAGCCAACCCGCGCGCCGTTTTGTGGCAGGATGAGTTCGGCCAGTGGCAGCCCATCTCGTCGGACCAGATCTACCAGCGGGTCCGCCGGCTCGCCGAGGTCTTTCTCGTCTGGGGCGCGAAGAAAGGCGACCGCATCGCGCTCATCAGCGAGAACCGCTGGGAGTGGGCGGTTACGGACTTTGCCACACTTGCCATCGGCGCGGCGAACGTGCCTATTTACCCCACGCTTACGGGCGAGCAGATCGCCGTGCTGGTGCAGGATGCGGGCTGCCGTATTGCGGTGGTCTCCACCCGCCAGCAGTTTGACAAGCTGAACGCTGTGCGGGAGCAGACGCAACTGGAGCGGATTCTTATTATGGATTCGGCCGCGCCGCCGGAGGGAGCCATCGCGTTCGGCGAGGTGCTGGCAGGGGCCGATGCGCGCGGCGCCGAGCGCGACCCGATCTTCGACGCGCTGGTGCGGTCAGTAGAGCCCGGAGACCTGGCCACGCTGATTTACACGTCGGGTACGACTGGGGAGCCCAAGGGCGTGATGCTCACCCACGGCAATGTTGCATCCAACCAGAATTTTGCCGTCCGCGAATTTTCTTTTGATTCCACGGACGCCTGCATCTCGTTCCTGCCTCTCTCGCACATCACGGCCCGCGCGCTGGACTACGTCATGTACGCGTGCGGCGCGCAGGTTGCGTATTGCTCGCAGTTCGACAGGCTGCCCCAGGCGATGCGCGAAATCAGACCGACGGTGTTTGTGGGCGTGCCGCGCGTGTATGAGAAGATCCGCCAGGAGGTGGAGCGGCGCGCTTCGCTTTCGCCCATCAAGCGCCGGATGCTGGGCTGGGCGCTGCGCGTGGGCGCGCGGCATCGCGACAAGGTGTACGCGGGCGGGCGGCCCTCCTCGCTTGCATGGAAGCTTGCCGGGAAGCTGGTCTACGGCAAGGTGCGCGAGGCCTTTGGGGGACAGGTCAAGGTGTTCGTCTCAGGCGGCGCGCCGCTGGGCATCGAAACGGCGCAATGGTTCGCGTCGGCGGGAATTGCGGTATGGGAGGGATACGGCCTGACGGAGACCTCGCCCGTGATCTCCCTCAACTCGCCCGTCAGCCAGCGCATGGGTTCCGTTGGCAGAACCCTTCCCAATGTGGAGTTGAAGTTTGCTGAAGATGGCGAGTTGCTCGTCCGCGGACCGGCGGTTTTTGTGGGCTACTGGCAGAAACCCGCAGCCAACGCCGAGTGCTTTGATCAGGAGGGCTGGTTCCGCACAGGCGACATCGCGCATCTGGACGCAGACGGTTTTCTGTTCATCACCGACCGCAAGAAGGAGCTGCTGAAGACATCCGGCGGCAAGCTCGTGGCGCCTCAACCGATTGAAAACAAGCTGAAGACCAGCCTTCTGGTGGGGCAGGCGGCCCTGGTTGGCGACAAGCACAAGTTCATCTCTGCGCTCATCTCGCCCAACTTTGCGGCTCTGGAAGAGTGGGCCCGGCGCAACGGAATTGAGGCCGGGTCACGCAAGGAACTAATTGCCGACAGCCGCGTCCTTGCCCAGTACGGAGAGCTTGTTCGCGAAGTGAACGCGGGCCTGGCCAACTTTGAAACCATCAAGCGGTTCCGGCTGGTGGCCGAGGAGTGGACGCAGGAATCCGGGGAGTTGACGCCATCGATGAAGCTGAAGCGGCGCGTGATCAAGGAACGATACGAGGTCCTGATCGACGAACTTTACGCGGACGAAGCAACCGCACGCGGCGAATAGGGGACATAAGCAGCCCCGGCTCGCGGCGGAACAGAATGCGCTTGCTCCACATTCTCTGCAGCCCGCGGAAGAACGGCGCGCCCCATGCGCCCACGGCAAGGATGCTGCCGAATAAGATCACGGCATCGACGCTGAGGCGGCCGGTGCGGGACCAGTAGGCATCCGGCTCGAGATTGAGCCACAGGGCAAACTCGTCCAGCGTGAGCGCGGCTCCCACGCCGTAGCTCACTGACATCAGCCGGCTGAAAAAGATGGAGAGCGGCGAGTGGGAGCGTCCCAGGTCCAGCAGCCAGCCGTAACCCACCAGCAGCAGAATCAGGATGCCCCACACCAGGTGATGAATGTGAAGGCCCCGCACCATCACCCACTCAAAGGGGCCGTGATTGTGAATCACCAGGCTGACCAGCAGGCGCACGCCCAGAAACGTGATAAAAAACGACACCGAGGCGATGAACATGCGGCGTCGCGGCCGGTCGGGGATGGTGGAGCGCACCAGGAATCCCAGGCGGGTCAACTGGAGCAGCACGAGCAGCACAACAACAACCAGGCTGGCAAAGGCCAGCAACAACAAGGCACCGGTTCCGGGCATACCTTCCTATTGAATCATCCCGGCCGGCAGTTCCAAAGAATGAAATGAAGCGCGCGCATAAACTTATCTGAAAGTGAGGGCCGTCACGTCCCCACTTTACAGCGACGGAGTACACTGGTTAAGGTGTCAAGCCCGGCGTTTTAACCAACTTGGCCCACAGTCCAGGGAGTCGTTCCCAGCCGGCCTGAGCGGCCGCGCG
This sequence comes from Acidobacteriota bacterium, assembly GCA_028876395.1. Classification (GTDB taxonomy): domain Bacteria; phylum Acidobacteriota; class Terriglobia; order Terriglobales; family Acidobacteriaceae; genus Telmatobacter. Next base: position 2,516 of record JAGWRX010000059.1, on the reverse strand, counting down.
AATTTGATCAGGAGATTTTACGATGCGAGTTGCTTTGTTGACCGGTGGAGGCGACTGCCCCGGTTTGAATGCGGTGATCTATGCGGCCGTGAGAAAAGGAATTCAGACTTATGGCGATGAGTTCATCGGCTTTCTTAACGGCTGGCGCGGCGTGCTCGACAACAACTGGATCCCGCTCACCCTGGAAAATACCGACGGTATCCAGTTGAAGGGCGGCACCATCCTTCACTCGTCGCGTACCAACGTGAAAAAGATTCCCGGTGGTATCGAGAAGGTTCAGGAGGTTCTGAAGGTCAACAAGATTGATGCGCTCATCGCTCTCGGCGGCGACGACACGCAGTCAGTCACACTGTTCCTGAGCGAGAACGGCGTGCCAAGCGTGGGCGTGCCCAAGACCATCGACAACGACATCAACGGCACGGACGCCACATTCGGATTCGACACCGCCGTCTCCATCGCAACTGAGGCCATTGACCGCATTCACACCACCGCCGACTCGCACAACCGCGTTGTGGTCGTTGAGGTGATGGGCCGCGACGCAGGATGGATTGCGTATGCCTCCGGCATCGCCGGCGGCGCGCATGTCGTGCTGGTTCCCGAGCAGGAAATCGATATTGATCACGTCTGCGCCCTGCTCAAGTACAACTATGATCACGGCAAGCACTATGGCGTGGTGGTGGTGGCCGAGGGCTGCCATCTGCCCGAGGTAGGCCAGGTGGTCGGCTCGGAGGAGGTCGATTCCTTCGGCCACGTGCGGCTGTCGGGCATCGGCGAGGCTCTGGCTGATCTGATCGAGAAGAAGACCGGCTTTGAAACGCGCTCGGTCAACCTGGGCCACACCCAGCGCGGTGGCGTTCCCACGGCGTATGACCGGCTGCTCGGCCAGCGCTACGGCCTGCACGCCATCGACATGGTTCACCAGAAAAAGTGGGGCCGCATCGCCGTGCTGCGCGGCACCGACATTACCGACATCACCATCAAGGAAGCCATCTCCACCAACCGCCGGCTCGACGAGCGCTTCTTCAGCGTCATCCGCGATCTGGAAGCGAAGGTCTAGCACCGGCAACCTGCCCGCATTGCACAAAGCCATCCTCATGCGAGGATGGCTTTGTGCTTTGGCTCTGCGCTGAGTGAGGATATGCTGTATCGCCTCTACAACTCTGACGATTTTGCGGCGCTCTACGCAATCGAGGAGATCTGCTTTCGGCCGCCTATGCGCTTTGACCGCGGGTCGATGCGGCGCCTCGTGCGCAGCCACAATGCTGCAACATGGATTGCGGAAGAGGATGGCCGGATGGCTGGCTTTGCCATTGTCGAGTGGGCAAGAAAGCCGACTGGAGTCTCAGCCTACATTGCGACCATCGAGGTGGCCCCGGAGTATCGTCAGCGCGGCGTGGGCGGCGAGCTGCTGAGCCGTGTTGAGGACTCGGCACGCGCTGTGGATGCGGCAGCGTTATGGCTGCACGTGGACGTCCGAAACGCCGGCGCCATACGGCTGTATGAAGCGCGCGGCTACCGCTGCGAGGGCAGGGAAGAGAATTTCTATCCTCCGGGCGATGCTGCACTGATCTATCGCAAAGTGCTGCACGCAGCGGCGGCGGACTGAGGCTTGTCTTTCGACTACTCTCCTGCTTGCTTTTCCGCGAGGCGCGGCCGCTTTTCCTCCTTCAGCCCCCGGCTCACCAGCTGCACCTCACTGAAGACGCGCAGTAAGTTGCCGCCCAGAATCTTGCGGCAGTCCTCGGCGGAGTAGCCTCGCGCCATCAGCGCCGCCGTAATCTTGGAAAAGTCCGCGGGCGAGTCCATGCCCTCGGGCAGTTGCCCTTCCACGCCGTCAAAGTCCGAGCCAAGGCCGACATGATCGATGCCTGCCACTCTGGCGATGTGGTCAATGTGATCGATCAAGTCTTTCAGCGGCGGTCGTGGAATCCGGTCGGCAAACTGCCTTTTCAATTTGTCAATCTCGGTTTGCGGAGCTTCTTTTCCCTCTGCGTTGTATTTCTGCTTAAGGGCTTCTACGGCCCTGTTCGCCTCGGGCTCCAAAGCCTTCAGCGCATCGCGATAGGACTGCGAAATGAATGCCGAGTAGAAATTGACCTGGACGACGCCACCCTTGGACTCAGGCCCGCCGGAGTTGGCGATCGCGCGCAGCATGTCATCGGTCATGTTGCGCGGCGCATCACACAGCGCCCGCGCTGCGGAGTGCGATGCGATGACCGGCGCGCGGCTGATGATGAGCGTGCGATAGAACGTTTTGTCCGAGACGTGCGAGACATCCACCATCATGCCCAGGCGGTTCATCTCGTAGACGACATCCTTGCCGAACTCGCTCAGGCCCTCCCTGGTATGGGGGATGGAGGCGTCGTCGATATCGCCGGAACTGTCAGCCCAGCCGTTGGAGTTGGCCCAGGTGAGGGTCATATACCGCACGCCCAGCGCGTAGTACTGGCGCAGCAGGGCGAGCGAGTCTTCAATGGAGTGGCCACCCTCGATGCCCATGAGCGCGGCAATCTTGT
>JAGWRX010000058.1 GCA_028876395.1 Acidobacteriota bacterium | reverse complement strand
AGGCAAGAAAGATGGGATATAGAGACGCGCGCCAGAGAATCGCTGGAGCCAGTACACAATTAGCATTCCTGCAAGGGAGGGTAAGAAATACCTAACTAGGTAATTCTCCCACCATCGATTTGCAGCTGAACTCTCCGCCATAACACCTCCCATTGCCTACCGATGCTACTGCCTCTAATCCATCCAATCTACGCCTTTTGAACGGCGAATCCGCAAGGAAAGTTTTGGCGCTCATTCTGGCTAGGCGCGTTATCCTCATTGAGGAAGACCATATGATCGCTCACCTGCGGGGAAAGCTCATCTACAAGCAGCCCGGCCAGGCCATTGTTGAGGCGGGCGGGGTGGGATATGACGTCACGATTTCGGTGCCCACGTTTACGGCGCTGCCGTCTGTTGGTGCGGAAGCCGCGCTGCACATTCACACGCAGGTGAGCGAGGACCAGATTGCGCTGTTCGGCTTTCTGGAGCGCGAAGAAAAGCGGCTGTTTGAGCGGCTGATTACTGTGAGCGGAGTCGGTCCCAAGCTGGCCATCAAGATGCTGAGCGGCCTCTCAAGCGAGCGTGCCGTGCAGGCCATCCGCTCACAGGACCACGCGCAACTGGTGCGCATTCCCGGCGTGGGCAAGAAGCTGGCCGAGCGCCTTGTTGTGGAACTGAAAGACAAGCTGGATGACTTTGCGGTGGCTCTTGTGGCGTCGGCCGTGCAGGGTGCGGCGGTGGACGATGTGCTGTCGGCACTGGTGAATCTTGGCTATCAGCGCCCTGCGGCGGAGAAGGCGATTGAGCAAGCCGTCGCGAAGGACAAAGAACTGGCCGGGGATTTCGATGGGCTGTTCCGCGGCGCGCTCAAGGTAATCCGCTAAACTGGCTGGGCTATGCCACGCGCTCAAAAATCCGCCTCCATTCCAGCCGTTCCGTATTTCCGTCCAGAAGCCTTAACTTTTCTGCGTAACCTGGCGCGCCACAATGACCGCGCGTGGTTCACGCCGCGCAAGGCGGTGTTCGAGGCGGAGTTGAAGGAGCCGATGCTGGCTGTCATCCGCAAGGTGACCGACGCGATGGCGGACTTTGCGCCGGAGCATGTGCGGCCCGCGGAGAAGAGCCTGTTCCGGATTTACCGCGATACGCGCTTCAGCAATGACAAGCGGCCTTATAAAACGCACATTGCCGCGTGGTGGTCGCATCAGGGGCTGGAAAAGACGTCGGGCGCGGGCTATTACTTCCACGTGAGCGCGAAGGAAGTGATTATTGCCGCCGGGGCGTACATGCCGGAGAAAGACCAGCTGGCTGCGATTCGCCACTGGCTGCTGGAGAACCACGCCGAGTTCCGCAAGGTCTTGCAGACGGCAGCGATTCGAAAGGTATTTGCCGAATTTGAGGGCAATGCGCTGACGCGGCCGCCGAAGGGCTTCCCGAAGGAGCATCCGGCTCTGGACTTGATCCAGTGCCGCCAGTGGGGGCTCAGCGCTGCATTGCCGGCCGAGGCTGCGCTGGAGCCCGGCCTGGCTGCCACGCTGATCCGGCACTTCAAGCTGGCGGCGCCGGTGGTGGCGGCCTTGAATACGCCGATTGCGGCGGCGCTGAAGCCAAAGAAAAAGGTTCTTTTCGGGTTGAAATAGACAGCCGCCGGAGGGAGGATTCCGGGGTTTTCCGAGACGGCTGCGGGGCCCCAAAAGGCCAAAAACCGGCAAAAATCGGCAAAAATGGGCAAAAATCGGACAAAAACCCAAGAAAACTGTGGAAATCCGTTGTTTTTCCATTGACTTTACCTACCCTGAAGCCGCATTGTTACGAACGACAGGGTTCTCCGGACCCGCATGAATACAGGGGTTTTCGTGCACACGTTGCCTCGGTCGCACTTCCCCCATGCGGTACGCGCAAAGCGAAGGAAGCCCAGGCAACACCGGCTGCCCTGAGGGCACGCCCAGAAGGAGAGCATCGCATGGCGACTGGAATGACCAAGACGGCATTGATCCGCCACATGGCCGAGAAGCTGCAGATCACCAACAAGCAAGCCGCCGCAGGTCTGGACCTGCTGGCGGAAACAGCCATCAAGGAAACAAAGAAGAACGGTGTTTTCGTGATTCCCGGCATCGGCCGCCTGGTGAAGGCGGAGCGCAAGGCCCGCATGGGCCGCAACCCACAGACCGGCGCGGCCATCAAGATCAAGGCCAAGACCGTGGTCAAGTTCCGCGTGGCCAAGTCCGCCAAGGACGTGATCGCGCCCCCGAAGAAGTAGCTATTTCCGGACTGCGGACCAAAAGGGAGAGGCCAGATGGCGTCTCCCTTTTGCTTTTGCGCTGCTTGACAGAGCGCATGATTTTTTTCGCACACAGGGCGGGGCGGGCGACATCGAATGGAGCATGGCGAGTTCTGAGCAAGTGAGCAGGCAGGCGGCATCGGTTCCGGGGCCGACGGCGAGCGTGCGGTCGCTGCTGCGGCTGGAAGGGCTGGCGGTGGCGGCGATTACGGTGGTGCTGTATGCGCGGCTGGGCGGGAGTTGGTGGCTCTTTGCGGCGCTTTGGTTTGCGCCGGATCTGTCAATGGTGGGCTATCTGGGCGGGTCGTGCCGGGGAGCGCGCGTGTACAACGCGCTCCACACATATGTTGGGCCGGCGGTGCTGGCGCTGGCGGCGCTTGTGCTGAGGGCGCAGGACCTGCTGCCTGTTGCGCTGGTCTGGACGAACCACATTGGCGTGGACCGGCTGCTGGGCTATGGACTCAAGT
>JAGWRX010000057.1 GCA_028876395.1 Acidobacteriota bacterium | reverse complement strand
GTCAACAGCACGGGCAATGTGAATGCGCAGAACGCCCTGACCGCGGGAGGCGGGTTCACGGCGCAGAGCAATGGCTACACCACGGTCGCGGATACGCTGACCGTCGGATCCAGGGTTTCGCTCGGCACGGCCTGGGGAGGGGCGAATCAGGGGTGGGGGTGCGGCCCGAACGGAGAGATCGCCGCCAACGCCAATGGGTCCGGACAGTTGATGTCCTGTGTCAACGGAATCTGGACGAATGCGCAGGGATCGAGTTTTCAGTACGTGAGCTGGGGCGGGCAGAGCACGTGGTTCAACGCGGGGAATGGCAATCAAGTTTTTTCGCCGTACTGGTATTCCAGCAATCCAACGGTCGTCTATGGGGTTGCCTATGACTCAACCTGCGCAAGCCGGGCTGGCCGTGTGTACGTGCAATGGTTCAACGGGTCAGGTGCAAACATCTGGGGGCCCATGCTCCTGGCGTCTGGCAACTGGAACGGCGGACCAGACGGCGGCTCCGGGTTCAATCACGCCTACCCGTTCGCTCTCCCCGTGCCGTCTGGGTCCTACATGGCGTTCTCGACGCCGGATACGGGCGGGTGTGGCGCCGCGGCCGGGGTGTTCATCTACGGTGTGGGAAGCGGCTGACAAAGATGCCGGGTGCCCGCGAGGTGTCCTGCGCCGGCTGGAGGTGACCGCCTGCAACCACGCGAAGAACTCCCGTATGGCCCGCTCGATGCCGGCGGGCGCACACAGGAGATTTCATGCGCCTCATCATTGCCGAGAAACCGTCCGTCGCTCAGGCCGTCGCTGGCGTGCTGGGCGGCGCCAGGAAAGCTGACGGGTACATTGACTGCCCGAGTCTCAAGACCCGCGTGACCTGGTGCTTCGGTCATCTGCTGGAGCAGGCGAAGCCCGAGGACTATGTCGGAGGGCGTGTCGACTCCAAACACCTGCCAGTCATCCCGGATCGCTGGCAACTGCAACCGCGCGATGGCGGGGCGGGCAAGCAGGTCAAGGTGATCCGCGATCTGCTCAAAGATGCCACCGAGGTGGTCAACGCGGGCGATGCGGATCGCGAAGGGCAATTGCTGGTGGACGAGGTGCTGCTGTACCTTGGCTGGAAAGGCAAGACATCGCGCCTGTGGCTGTCCAGCCTGGATGATGAAAGCGTCCAGCGCGCGCTGGTCACCGTCAAGAGCAATGACGCCATGCGCCCGCTCTATGACTCCGCGCTGGCGCGTCAGCGCGCCGACTGGTTGATGGGCATGAACTGCTCGATCGCGCTGAGCCGCAATCTGCAAGCGGTCGGTGTCCAGGGTGCCTGGAGCGTCGGCCGGGTGCAGACTCCGACCCTGGCACTGCTGGTCGACCGTCAGCGCGAGATCGACGACTTCAAGCCCCGCGATCACTACCAGGTGGAGGCGGCACTGGATGGCGACACGCGTGCGCTGTGGCAGATCCCCGAGGATTTGCTCATCGATGGGCTGCTTCTGGACAGGGCCGCGGCCGAGGCAGTCGCCAAGGCTGTGGAGGGCCAGAAGACGACGGTGGAAAAATTCACCCGCAAGACCGGTGAGCGTGCCACACCGCTGCCGTACACCCTCGGTGCCCTGCAGAAGGCTGCTAGCAGTCGTCTGGGCCTGTCCGCCAAGGACACTCTGGCGGCGGCGCAGGAGCTTTATGAGGCCAAGGTCGCCACCTACCCCCGCACCGATTGCCCCTACCTGCCGATGGAGATGCATGGTGCGGCGGCAGGCATTCTGAAAGCCATCGGCGGCGAGGGCATTGTGGGACTTGACCCGGCGCGCAAGCATGCGGCCTGGAACACGGGCAAGGTGGAGGCGCATCACGGCCTCATCCCGACTGGGCAGAACCCGGATGCCGCCAGCCTCTCCGCCAATGCCAAACGCGTGTTCGATCTGATCCGCGAGTCCTACATCCGTCTGTTCATGCCGCCCGAGAAATTCGAGACTCGGGAAGCAATCTTCGTCTTTTCGAGCGGTGAGCGTTTCAGGGCCGCGGCGCGCATCGTGTTGGAGCCGGGCTGGACGAAGCTCGGCGCGCAGGACGAAGGG
>JAGWRX010000056.1 GCA_028876395.1 Acidobacteriota bacterium | reverse complement strand
ATGCGGCGCCTAGCGATCCAAGCCCTTGGAGTTCAAGCGGGACTTCGATTTTCGACCGGCTCAGGCAGCGCCGGGACCGTTAAAATCGCGGCTTTGCTAACAGAGCAAGACCGCAGGTGCAACATGACGGCGAGCACAGCGATGCGGTGTCGCAATGGATTTGCGGACAAATCGCCCGATCCGTTGCGACGGCCGGGCGGCGCAGCGCGAGCGAAGACCGTTATCCGGCGATCGAAATCGTTCCTGCCCATGTTGCATAGCGGTATGCGCGCAGCGGGACGCCCCCGCGGAAACGGCCAGCCCATTCCCTGTCCGCATTACTTGCCGAAATCTCGGCAACTACGCCGAGAACTTTGTTCGTCAGTATTCCAGCCATTCTGCAAGTATAGAATGATCATCAGACCAATAAACTTCCAAGTTACGGAACATCCATGGATATTCCGTTCCACCTCACAAGATGTTTCAGGATCAGATAAACCAACTCTACTGCCCCTTTTATGCCTCATTGCGGAATCAAACGACAACCGTTCAGGACGGAGCGGGGGTTCCAGGTGCCAAGGGTGTGGCATTACTACATTGAGGGACTGATATAATGCTGAAACTTAACAAGCAGGCATTGGGGAAAGTAACCCAGTCGCGTACGGCGTTCATCCTTTTCGCCGCAGCTGCTTTCACCGGCGGTACCGCCTCTGAGGCCTCGGCGAGGTCTTACCGGCACCACCACTACCAGCACCATCACTTTGCTCATGCCGCGCGGGCCGAGGTCGCGCCCTGGCGGGAAGCCAGTGCGTCGACAACGCCGTCCTTTGGCGGGCGCACCTTCTCGGGGATGGCCTCTTTCTACGGCAACGAGTCCGGTCGCAAGACCGCATCCGGCCAGCGCTTCAACCAGGAAGCCATGACGGCGGCTCACCGCACCCTGCCGTTCGGCACCAAGCTTCGGGTTACCCATGGCGGCCGGAGCGTCATCGTCACCATCAACGACCGTGGCCCCTTCGTTCGCGGCCGGGTGCTCGACCTGTCGACTGGGGCTGCCCGCGCGATCGGCCTGACGAGTGCCGGCGTCGGCCGCGTCACGGCCGAGGTCATCTCGTAAGGCGCGCGGTTCCACGCGCAACTTTCACGGCATCAGCGTTTGCGTACCGCCTCATCCTTCATGAGGGATAACGGAACCGGTTTTGCGCTGACAGCAAAGACCCGCCGTCGCGAATGACGGCGGGCTTTTTGTTGGTGCGCCCAGCATGGGCGCACTCTTGTGGGTGCAAGTCCCTCCGTGAGTTGATCACAACGAGCGAAGCGAAGCGCAACTGCATGAGGGTGACCGAGTGTGGGAAGGAAGTGTGGAGCGAAGCTGCGGGCCGATGAACAAGAACCGGATAGAAGGCGCTGCTGACCAGGGCGAGCGGGCCAATGACCGCGAAACTCTCGTGATCAAGGGGAGGCGGCGTAGATCCGGCGGTCGTGCAGTGAAGGAGTGCGTCCTTACCTGGGGAGATCTCGCCTCACGCCCGAAAGGGCGACGGTGTCGAACCGGAGCGAGAAGTCAGCCGAGGCCGTAGTAGTCGGTGGGAAGGCCGCAAAGCGGTCCTGCGGGCGAAGGGCCGAACGAGAGGGAGTGTTCAACACCATGCCGATGTGGCGAGCATTGCGTCAGATGCCTGCGCAAGCAGGGCGGTCCGGGGTAGGACGCGGTGAAGCCGCGTGTAACCCGGACAGCGACGAAGTTCGTCGCCCGCAGCATGAATTGGGGAGCACGGGGTCAGGGCTGCTTCTGGCAGCCCTGACGAGAGAGAACCTGCAACGGGCATGGAAGCGGGTGCGGGCCAACAAAGGCGCAGCTGGTGTGGACGGTCTGGACATTGACCAGACCGTCGTGCATCTGCGCACGGCGTGGCCCGTGATCCGCGAGCACCTGTTGTCGGGGACGTACCGGCCCAGTCCGGTGCGACGGGTGACGATCCCCAAGCCAGAGGGCGGCGAGCGCGAGCTTGGCATCCCGACGGTGACGGATCGTTTGATCCAGCAGGCGCTGCTGCAAGTGCTGCAGCCCATTCTTGATCCGACCTTCAGCAAGCACAGCTACGGCTTCCGGCCGGGCCGAAACGCGCATGATGCCGTCCTCGCGGCGCAGTCATACGTGCAATCGGGTCGCCGGATCGTGGTGGATGTGGACCTGGAAAAGTTCTTTGACCGGGTCAATCACGACATCCTCATCGACCGACTTCAGAAACGGATCGGGGACACCGGGGTCATCCGGCTGATCCGGGCGTATCTGAACAGCGGGATCATGGACGATGGCGTGGTCCAGAAGCGCGCGATGGGGACGCCGCAAGGCGGGCCGCTATCGCCGCTGCTGGCCAATGTCCTGCTCGACGAAGTGGACAAGGCGCTGGAACGTCGGGGCCATTGCTTCGTGCGTTACGCCGACGATGCGAACGTTTACGTTCGCAGCCGCCGGGCGGGTGAACGGGTGATGGCGCTGCTTCGGCGGCTCTACGGCGAACTGCACTTGACGGTCAACGAGACCAAAAGCGCAGTGGCCAGCGTGTTTGGTCGCAAGTTCCTGGGCTACGGCTTCTGGCCGGGACCGGGCGGAGTGATCAAACGCAAGGTCGCCGAAAAGCCGATGAGGACGTTCAGGCAGCGCGTCCGGCAACTGACCTGCCGAAGTGGCGGGCGCAGTATGCAGGATGTGGTGGATCGTCTGCGGCCTTACATCCGGGGTTGGAAGGCGTACTTCCGGCTGGCGCAAACACCACGGGTCTGGCGAGAGCTCGACCAGTGGCTGCGTCATCGGCTGCGTGCCATCCAGCTCAAGCAGTGGAAGCGCGGCACGACCATGTACAGGGAATTGCTGGTAATGGGAGCCAAGCCGGACGTGGCGCGACAGGTGGCGGCCAACAGCCGTCGCTGGTGGCGCAACAGCGCCATGCTCCTCAACGCCGTGCTGACCCTGAATTGGTCGGACCGGCTCGGATTGCCCCGTCTCTCATGACCTCAACTTCTCGAACCGCCCGGTGCGGACCCGCATGCCGGGTGGTGTGGCAGGGGAGCGACCCAAAAGGTCGCCCCCTATGCCGAT
>JAGWRX010000055.1 GCA_028876395.1 Acidobacteriota bacterium | reverse complement strand
CAGAGCTTCGCCGGTTACGCGGACATTGCGCCACTCGTCCAGAAAGTCCGCTCCCATGGCGCGGTAGAAATCAATCGCCGGAGTATTCCAGTCCAGAACCTCCCACTGCAGCCGCGGGCAGTTCTTTTCCACGGCAATGGCGGCTACGCGCTGCAACAGAGCCCTTCCGATGCCGCTGCCACGAAACTCCGGCAGGACGAACAGGTCTTCTAGATACAGACCGGGCCGGCCCAGCCACGTCGAGTAGTTGAAGAAATAGAAAGCAAATCCAGCCGATGTGCCGTCCTGCTCGGCGATCAGGCAATGGAAAAGCGGGCTGGCGCCAAAGCCGTCGCGCAGCAGGTCAGCCTCGGTTGCGGTCACGGCATCCGGCTCTCGCTCGTAGGCGGCGAGGGCGCGGATAAATGCAAGAATCTGCGGGACATCCGCCACGGTGGCCGGCCTGATAGAAATGGACATAATTCGATTGTAGTGTGTGACGTAGGCCACAAGTTCAGGGTCTTGCCGACGGTAGGATAAAGGGTTGGCCTTGTGCTGGAGAGTCGCAACGATTTAATTTGAGTCGTGCAGTACGATGCGTGTCCCGGGCGGGATGACGTGTTGAGTGCGTCTGTCCCGGGCGGCAAATGCCAGCAAAGATTATTGATCGCGCGTGCGGGCATGCCCGCGCAAGCGAGTTCTCAAGGAGAAGACGATGAAACGCAACCTTTCACTTTGGCTGGGTGTACTGGCCTTTTCGCTCGTGCCTTCCCTGGCGCAGCAGCCAGCGCAACAGCCTGCCGTGCCGATGGGTAAAGTGCATGGGCACCTGATCAATCCCACCGGGGCGCCGCAGAGCGGTGGCGCGGTGAACTTCATGCAGATTACGCGTGCGGCTTCCGGGCCAGGCCTTAGCCCTCAAACAGCAGACCGGGGAATCTTCAAGGTCAGCGATCAGGGCGATTACACCGGCGAGGTGCCGGCCGGCACCTATATCGTGATCTACCGCACCGACGGCATGACTCCCGACAAGCAGGCTGACCGCTTGGACAATATCACGGTTGCGCCAAATGGGGACACGGCCGTCGACTTCGACATGTCCCGTCCTGAGTACATCAACAAGCTGCCGCCCGAAGAGCAGAAGCAGCTGGAAGAGATCCGGCAGAAGAACTCGGCTGCGCTCAAGGCCAACGAAGTGATCAAGGGCCTGAATGCGGACCTGAAGACGGTGACGCAGGACGTACATGATGCCGACTCCGCCTCGGCCACAGCAGAGCAGCAGTTGGGCGCATCCGCGGCTAAGGCCGACATTCAGGCCAAAGCAAACGACATTCGGACCGCCAAGTACACCGAAATCGAATCCTTGATGACCAAGGACTCCACGGCCAAGCCGGATGCCTCGGTTCTGTGGGCGCAACTCGGCCTCGCGCAGAACGGCCTGAAGAAGTATGACGACGCCCTGGTCTCCTACAAGAAGGCACTGGACGTGGATCTGGCCTCGAAGAAGCCGAATCCGGCGATTCAGGGCATGGCTAACGCCGGCATGGGCGAGGCCCTGGCCCGTCAGGGCAAAGTGGCCGAGGCAAATGCCGCGTACGATGCAGCGGCTAAGGCCAATCCTTCGCAGGGCGCCTTCTACCTCCGCAACGAAGCTGTCATCTTCTTCCAGCAGGGCAATCAGGACGCACAGGTGGCGGCGGCCAATGAAGCCATCCAGCTCAATCCGAACGATGCTTTGCTCTACTACCTGAAGGGCCAGGGACTCGTCTCGAAGGCGACCATCGATCCCAAGACGCAGCGCATTGTGCTGCCTCCGGAGTGCGCCGAGGCCTATCAGAAGTACCTCGAGTTGGCGCCGACTGGACCCTACGCAGCCGATGCCAAGGGCATTCTGGACCAGGCTGGACAGAAAATCACGTCGAGCTTCAAGGCTGGCAAGAAGTAGCCCACGACTCATCTCGCAAACGCAGGGCGCATCCGGTGGTCGGGTGCGCCTTTGCTTTTCCGCGCACAATCGGCGCGCGTGAGCCGCGAAGGCCTCGCAGGACTTTACAATCCAATCCATGAGCGCCGAGCTCCTCCGTTTCGACGAAGCACTCTCGCGAGTCCTGCAGTCCGCCTCTGCGTACGCGCGCACCCACCCTGTGACCGAGCGGGTTTTACTGGCCGACGCTTCAGGCCGAGTGCTGGCCGGCCAGATTTGCGCGGACCAGGACCAGCCGCCTTTCGCCCGCTCGACTCGGGATGGCTTTGCCTGCCGTGCTGCCGAAGTAAATCAGACTGAGTGGCTGGCGATCGCGGGTGCAACCCATGCGGGACAGCGGCCAGGCGGCCCGCTCCCTGCGGGGGCCGCGTGGGAGATCATGACAGGCGCGCCGGTGCCCGCGGGAGCCGATGCCGTGGCCATGGTCGAGCACGTCGAGCGCAGCGGCGATGCCGTGAAGCTGCTCCACGGCAGGCGGCTCGCAGCCGGCGAGAACATCGTGCCGCAGGGCGCACAGGCGCGCGAGGGCGATGTGCTTCTTGAGCCGGGCGTTCGCATTGGCCCTGCCCAGATCGCTCTGACCGCGACCTGCGGCTACGCCGCGTTAAGCGTCTTCGCGCGCCCGCGCGTCGCCATTCTGACGACCGGCGATGAGCTGGTGCCTGTCGAAGCCAGGCCGGAACCGGGGCAGATTCGGAACTCCAACGCCCCCATGTTGGCCGCGCTCGTGGCGCAGGCCGGCGGAGCGCCGTGGCTGCTGCCTGCGGCGGCGGATACGCCTGAGGCGCTGGATGCGGCGCTGGGCCAGGCCGCGCAGGCTGACCTGCTGCTCATCTCCGGCGGCGTCTCGGCGGGGAAGTTCGATCTGGTTGAACCTGCCCTGGCGCGGCGCGGCGCGCAGTTTCACTTCACGAGAGTGAAAATGCAGCCAGGTAAGCCGCTGGTCTTTGGCGAACTGCCTCGCAACGGCGCGGTCAGCCTGCCCTTCTTCGGCCTGCCGGGCAATCCCGTCTCCTCGGCTGTGACATTTCTGCTTTTTGGCGCGACGATGCTGGCGGCGATCGCAGGCGCGCCATCCTCCGAGCCACCCTTTGCGCTGGCCCAACTGGCCGGTGACGTGAAAGGCAAGCCGGGCCTCACGCGTTTCCTGCCCGCGCGCTGGCAGCCCCATGCGCTGGGCGGGACGATGCCCACGGTGACGCAGGTTCCGTGGCAGGGCTCAGGCGACCAGGCCGCCTTTGCGCGGGCCAATTGTTTTCTTGTCGTGCCGGAGGAGGTATCCGGCCTGCAGAGCGGCGCAGTTGCACGCATCCTGATGATGTAGGGGAGAGAGATGACAAAATCGCAGCAGACAGAGCTTTCGCATTACGATGCAGCGGGCCGGGCCAGCATGGTGGATGTGAGCGCCAAGTCGCACACGCGGCGCACAGCCACCGCTTCGGCGTTTGTAGAGCTGTCGTCCGCCGTGCTGGCCGCGCTGCCATCCAACCCCAAAGGCAATCCGCTGGAGGTGGCGCGCTTCGCCGGTATCCAGGCAGCAAAAAAGACATCGGATCTGATCCCCATGTGCCACCCGCTGCCGCTCACGCATGTCGATGTCCAGGCGGAGATTGCCGAAGGCGGCGTGCGCATCACGGCCACCGTCGCGACGGTGGGCCAGACCGGCGTGGAGATGGAGGCGCTGACCGCGGCCAGCGTAGCCGCGCTGACCGTTTATGACATGACGAAGGCGCTGGACAAAGGGATTGTGATTCGCAGCGTGCAACTGGAGTCAAAGACCGGCGGCAAGAGTGGCGACTTTGCCCGCGCCTACGCCCAACGCAGAAGGTAGCTCGAAAATCGCACGCCGATGCACTAGCATGGTCCTTTCGCAATGGGGAGGTTCCATGCTGCGCCGTGGGTTGATCTGCACCTTTGTCCTTGTAGCCACGCTTCGTCTGGACGCGCAGAAGATTGCGGT
>JAGWRX010000054.1 GCA_028876395.1 Acidobacteriota bacterium | reverse complement strand
CCTTTCGCAATGGGGAGGTTCCATGCTGCGCCGTGGGTTGATCTGCACCTTTGTCCTTGTAGCCACGCTTCGTCTGGACGCGCAGAAGATTGCGGTCTACGAAACGACGCCGGACTTGAAGGAGGCGCTGACCGAGCGCGAACCGCTCTATCTGGACAAGGCCGAGTTTCCCGGCGTGCCCATGATCACCGTCGACGACGCGCAGCGTTTCCAGGAGATCGACGGTTTCGGTGCGTCTCTCACCGATGCCGCCGCGTGGCTCTTCGCGAAGAAGCTGCCCGCGGATCAGACCGCCGCAACATTCAGAATGCTCTTTGACCGTAAGGGTGGCATCGCCCTCAACTTTCTACGCCAGCCCGTCGGCTCGTCCGATCTGTCGGTCACGTTTTATTCCTTTGACGACCTCTGTCAGCAATCGACCAAGGCCTGCACCTCACCGGCGGGACAGACCGACCCCACGCTGGAGCACTTCTCGCTGGCCCACGATCAGGAGTCCATCCTGCCGCTGCTCAAGCAGGCGCTGGCCATCAACCCTGGCATTCACGTGATGCTTACGCCGTGGAGCCCGCCCGGATGGATGAAGACGACAGGCTCCATGCTGGGCTCGAATCCTGAGACAAAAGAAGCATCCGCCCTGCGCCCGGAGTCCTACACCGCCTTCGCGCAATACCTCGTCAAGACCATCCAGGGTTATCAGGCGGCGGGCGTGCCCGTGTGGGCGCTCAGCGTGCAGAATGAGCCTCTCTATGCGCCGCCCACTTACAGCGGCATGAAGATGGAAGCCGCCGAGCAGGCAAAGTTTCTTGGCGAGGCGCTGGGGCCGGCTCTCGCGGCCGTGAATCTCAGCCCGAAGGTCATGGTCTACGACCACAATTGGGACCGGCCGGATTATCCCGAAACCGTGTTGAAAGATGCGAAAGCAGGCGCGCTGGCCGCCGGTACCGCCTGGCATCACTACGCAGGCCAGCCGGACGTGATGACGAAGAACCACGAAGAGTTTCCGCAGAAGGATCAGTGGGTGACGGAATCGAGCGGCGGCGCATGGCAAAAGGGCAATGTGCTGGCCGAGGAAGCCGGCGAGCTGATCGCCGTCACGCGCAACTGGGCGCGCAGCTACGTGCTGTGGGCCTTGGCGACCGACCAGAACCACGGTCCCTTCGTTGGCGGCTGCGACACCTGCCGAGGATTGGTCACGATTGACCTGACTGACGCGGCGCACCCGCAAGTGCGGCCGGAGCTCGATTACTACGTGCTCGGCCAGGCCAGCAAATTTCTGCTCCCCGGCGCGGTGCGAATCTCGTCGGATGAGCCGGCAGGCACCCAGATCCACGATGTCGCCTTTCGCAATCCCAAAGGCGATGTTGTGCTGTACATGCTCAATGCGGGAACGATGAGCCAGATGGTCGGCATCCGCTTCCGCAAAAAAGCAGTGGCCACGACAATCCCGGCAGGATCGGTGGCCACGTTGATGTGGAAGCCTTGATGCGGCGAAAAGGCTAGTTTCCGACGCTGCCGGTCACTCCGGCAGGTGCAGCGGGCGGCGCGGGTGGCTGATGCTCGTGCTCATCTTCCTTCGGCGGAATGTAGGG